>PEVN01000560.1 GCA_002779825.1 Armatimonadetes bacterium CG06_land_8_20_14_3_00_66_21
CGACTTGATTGCGCTGAGGGCTACGGCGAGTCAGCTCAAGCAGAAGGCCATGGGCGAAGGTATGCGCACGCTGGCCGTCTCCGGCCGCGACAAGGCGCTGGCCGGACTGACGACGGTGGAAGAGGTCTTGCGCGTGGCCGTGGCCGACGAGCAGCTCGAGGTCCGCTCATGAGCACGTTCGCCTACGAAGGGCTCGACCAGAGCAGCGCAGCCGTCCGCGGAACGGTGGAAGCGCCGACACGCGAAGAAGCCGTCCGGAAGCTCCGCGCGCTCGGCCACTTCGCCACGGAGGTTCGCGCCACCAACGGCACCGTTGGTAACGGAGCAGTCGCAACGCCCACGCGGCAGCGCCACGGCCGCGTGGGGCGGGCAGAGGTCATCGCGGTTGTGCGCCAGCTCAGCGACCTGGTTTCCGCCAACCTGCCGATGGACCGCTGCCTCACAGTTCTGGTCGAGCAGACCGATAACAGCTCCCTCCGAGCCGTGCTGGAGGAGGTCCAGCGACAGGTTCGCGGCGGCAAGCCGCTCTCCGACGCGATGGGCCAGTTCCCCCGCCTGTTCCCGCTGCTACTCACCAGCACCCTGAGCGCCGGCGAAGCCAGCGGACAGTTGGGGAACGTGCTGGAGCGGGTGGCCGACCACCTGGAGTGGGAGCAGAACCGGCGCAGCCAGGTCGTCTCAGCGCTCATGTACCCGGCCATCCTGCTGACGGTGGCCCTGGGCGCTTCCGGGTTCCTGCTGACCTTCGTCGTGCCGCGGATCGCGGTGATTTTCAAAGACCTCGGCCAGGCACTGCCGACACCCACTCAGATCCTGCTGCATCTGGCCTCTTTCACCCGGGAGTTCTGGTGGACGCCCGTCGTGGGTGGCGTGACGGTGTGGTTCCTGGGCAAGGCCTATTGTGCGAACCGGTCGGGAAAGCTGCGAGTGAACCGGGCGCTGTTGCGCCTCCCCGTCGTTGGTCCCTTAGCTCGCCAAGTGGTGGTGGGCCGCTGCATCCGCTCGCTCGGAACTATGCTGACAGGCGGCGTGCCGATGCTGTTCGCGCTGGAACTCGCGGGCAAGGCGGCCGCCAACCTGGTGTTCGAGGACGCCTTCGGCACAGCGGCCGGAGAGGTGCGACACGGCGAGTCGCTGCACGCGGCCCTGGCGGGGACGCGTGCCTTCCCGCCGATCGTGATACACATGGCCGCGGTAGGCGAGGAAACCGGCTCTCTGGCCACGATGCTCATCCGCGTCGCCACCAGTCTGGAGCGCGAGGTCGAAATGGCCCAGCGCCGGTTGATTACACTGATGGAGCCTGCGGTGCTGCTGTTCATGGGCATGCTCGTGGGGTTCATCGTGATCTCGATTCTGCTGCCCATCTTCCAGATGAACGCAGCTATCGGCGGCTAGCGCGGCGCCCGCCGACCGAAGGCGCCGCAGAGGAGGACGAAGTGATTCACATGAAACGAAGACAGCGCAGACAGCAGGCCGGCTTCACCTTGATCGAGTTGGTGGTGGTGATGACCATCCTGGCCATCTTGGCGATCTTGGTGGTTCCCCGGGTCGTCGGCCGGGTTGAGCAGTCGCGGCGGGCGCGCGCCTTGTCGGACCTCAAGAACCTCGGTACGTGCCTGGACCTGTATGCGGCGGACAACGGCAAGTACCCGACAACGGAGCAAGGGCTGGCGGCGCTGCAGCAAGAGCCGAACTCCGAGCCCCGACCGCGCAATTGGAGCGGCCCCTACCTGAAGGAGGAGCTCCCTGCCGACCCGTGGGGCAATGACTACGGGTACACCTCGCCGGGCCAGTTCAACGCCAAGAGCTACGACCTCGTCTCCTTCGGTCCCGACGGCCAGCCGGGGGGCACTGGCGACGACGCCGATATCTCGAACTACCAGCAGTGACCGAGTTCCCCGGCCCGACGGCGACCAATATGCGGCGACACCCTCCACTCCATCCTCGCGCTGCCGGCGGCTTCACGCTCCTCGAGCTCACCGTCGTGCTGCTGATCGTGGTGATACTCACGGCCGGCGTGGTGCCCTCACTGGTGGGGTTCATGAGCCGCACCCACTTGCGGTCCAGCGCTTGGCAGGTCGCCGCGCAGTTGGCCTTCACCCGAGGATACGCTGTCAACCGGCAACTGCTGTGTCGCGTCCGGCTGGAGCCGGGGACGCGGGTGATGCTGGCCGAAGTCGAGGAGGACCCGGAGGGTGCTCCTGGCGAATTCGCGCCCCTCGACACCCCGGAAATGAACCAGACCGTGGTCTCGGACGAGTTCACCAGCATGGAGCTGGAGGCGGTGACGCTGACCTCGACGGAGCCCACGGACGCGCTGTACTTCCAGCCCGACGGCCGCGCCCAGGGGGGCAACGTGCTCCTGGACTCGCTTGGCGGCCTCAAGTTCACCCTCTCCGTTACCCCCAATACCGGGCAAGTCGAAGTGCTCGAAAGCGCGGCGGGGTAGCCTGATGCGGAGCCGGCGCCGCCCACCGGGCGGCTTCACGCTCATCGAGCTGATCGTGGCCGGTTCCATGCTGGCCATTGGGATTGCCGGCGCGATTGGCGCACTCTCCGCGTGCGCCACCGCCGTTGGCGTCGGCGAGAGCAAGACACAGGCCGTGTTGCTCGCCCAAGAGAAGCTGACCGAACTGGAGACCCAGGAGGAGTTCTCCGCCGGCTCCTCCGCAGGTGACTTCGGGGAGGACTACCCGGACTACCAATGGACCCTCGACATAGAGACCGTGACAAGCGATGACCTCACCGACCTGTGGCGTGCCCAGCTCGCGGTGACCTGGGAGCATGCCGGCCGGACACAGACCTGCCGAGTTGAGCAATGGTTCTACCGACCAACCCCAACACAACAGACGCGCGGCTGACGTGCTCCGCAAGCGCTCTGCGCCGCCATCGCGTTGACACGGGCCCGCTGCCCTCGCGCGGCGCTGGTCGGTTGCGCCGCGCGCCTCGGCGCGTGCGCCCCGGCGTCCTCGCCTTCACGCTCCTCGAACTCACGCTGGCGCTCTTCCTGATGGCAGTCCTGATCGGGGGACTGACCATGAGCCTGGGCAACGGTCTAAACGCCTGGGAACGAGGCAAGCTGCAGTCGAGTCGCGCGCAAGAGGTAAGAGTCGCCATGGACCTGCTGGCCGGCGACCTGCGGAATGCGGTGCTGAGCCCTGACCGGCCGCTCACGTGGTTCGTCGGCACGGACCAGAGCGACCTCAACGGTGACCATGACGAGCTCTCGTGCACCACGGACTCTCAGCCGCTGGAACTCTACCTGGGTGTAAACCCCACCTCCGCAGACGCCACGGCGCCCACGTCGGATCTCGCCGAGGTCCAGTACCGAGTCGAGCTGAGCGATCCCTCGAATGGCGGTCTGATCCGTCGGCGGCAGAACCCGCCCGACGAAGATCAGGAGGCGGGCGGCGACGAGGCGGTGGTCTCCAAGTGGGTGACCTCACTCAATCTGCGGTACTACGATGGCGAGCAGTTCGTCGACGACTGGGAAACCTCCGAGGAGAACCAGCAACTCCCGCTCAGCGTCGAGATCCTCTGCACCTTCCAGCCCGTTGACACAGATCAACCGGTCGTCCCGCTCACCTCTCGCACGGTGGTGCCGATACTGCGGGCGACAAGGAGCCAGCAACAGTGAGGCGCGCACAGCGGATCGTCAACCTGTCCCTGCCCGGCCGGCGTGCAGGCGCAGCCTTCATTCTGGCCGTGTTCGCCATGGTGATCCTGGTCACCCTCGTCACGGCGTTTGCCAGCCTCAGCCAGGCCGACATCCGTTTGAGCGCCAACTTCAGTCAGCACCTCCAGTCCCTGGCGCTGTGCCGAACCGGGGTCAACCTGGCGATGGCCAAGCTTGCGGCGGACCGGGACACCCAGGGCGACGTGCAGACCGACTCGCTCACCGACGGATGGGCGCAGTTCGGGGGGGCGACGGGGGAACGAATCGAGTTCGACACCGGCTGGATCAGGCTCGAGGTCGTCGATGCCTCCAGCCGACTCAACCTGAACACCGCGCCGCGCGCAGCATTGCTGCTGCTGCCGGACCTGACAGACGAAGTCGCCGACAGCCTGCTCGACTGGCGCGACGCCGATAGTGAGCCGCGCGAGTCCGGCGCCGAGTCCGACTACTACTCTGCGCTCAGCCCGGGCTACGTTGCCGCCGACGCGCCCTTCCTCTCCCTGGAAGAATGCCGGCTCGTCCGCGGGGTGACAGACGAGCTGTTTTTCGGGGCGCTCAGCGGCGACACGGTGACTCCCGGCCTGCTCGACCTGCTGACCACCCACTCCGGCGAGCAGGACCTCACCGCCGAAGGCGAGCCGCGGCTGAACGCCAACACCGCCGACATGCGTGAACTTCGGCAGCGTCTGGGCGACGTCGTGGAACCTCAAGCCCTGAGCGCCCTCACCGATCTGCGCGCCCGCGGGGGGCTGCCGACCCTTGGGCAGTTGCTCGCCGTGGACGGCTGGCGGCCGGAGATGGTGGCCGCCGCGGTGGACAACTTGACCCTCGGTGACCAGCCGCTGCGCGAGGGCACGGTGAACCTCAACACGGCCTCTGACGAAGTGCTGGCGACCCTCCCTGGCATGACAGACGAGCTGCGTCAGGCCCTCGTGGACCAACGACAGAACGAGCCCCTCGCCAATGTCGGCGAAGTGATCGCGCTGGACGAGAGCGGCGTGAGTTTCTTCCGGCAGTCGGCGGACTTAGTCGCCACGAAGTCCGCATACTTCTTGGTGGAAGTGGCAGCGGGCGTGGAGGAGGACGGGGCGCCGCAACTGTGCGTCAGCGCCCTGCTTCGCCGCACGAGCGATGCCGTAGAGCTTGTATACTGGCGTGAGACGGATTCCCGCGTCTTGCGCAAGGGGTGGAAGTGGACGGTCTGATGCTCCCCAAAGTGACTCTTGGAATCGACTGCGACGGGGACGGCCTCAAGCTGGTGGCCCTCGGCCGGCACCGGGACAGCTTCTCACTGGCATGGCACCGGCAGTTCGCGTCGCAAGGCGCACTCGACGAGACCGATGCCGCTCGCGTGCGCCAGGCCGTACGCGAACAGCGAGCCGCCTCCGCCCCCGCGTTGGCCGCCGTTCCTGCCGACCAGGTCGCCATCCGGCGCGTGGAGCTGCCGGCGGCACCCCGGGAGAAGCAGCGGCAGATGCTGGGGCTGGAGATCGCCGAACACCTTCCGTTCCGGAATGGCTCCGCAGTGTTCGACTTGATGCCGACTCGGCCGGGGACGCCGCCCTCGGCCGGCCGCCCAACCGGGTCACCCGGAGGCATGCAGACGCTCCTCTTGGTCGGGGCGCCCGATGGCGAGGTCGCCCGACTCGAGTCCTGGGGAACGCAGGCGGGGCTGCGCACGTTTGGCGTCTCCGCCCGAAGTCTGGCGGCTGCCCGCGCCCTTGAGCAGGGGCAGCCCGGGGACACGCCGGCTCCGGTTCGGCTGGTGCTTGACTTCGGCGCCGCGACCATGACGATCATCGTGGCGGACGGCCCCCGCGTGCTCTACGCCCGAACGGCCCTGACCGGTGGCGCCGACCTGTGTCGCGCCCTGGCAGCGGATGGCGGCCTGGACGCCGCCGCAGCCGACCAGCGGCGGCGCACCGAAGGACTGTCGGCCCTCGATGGTCCCGGGACGGCAGCGCTCCGCACGTGGGTGCAGGAGGTGGTCGCCGAGCTACGCAGCACGCTGTTGGAGTATTCGCGACTCGAGCCCCTCCGCCCCCCGGAGGTCGTCTGCCTGACCGGCGACTACGCAGCGACGCCGGCTCTGGATTGGGTGCTTCACAACGCGCTGGACTTGCCCGTGGCCCTCGTGCCTGCGCCCCCCGACTTCGACGGGGACGAGCGCGACTTCGCGCCGTTGGTGGCTGCGTACGGTCTCGCGCTGCTCGCCGGCGACCCGCCGGAGGAGCGGGTGGTGCTCTGGTCGCACGAACGCGTCCGGATCACGCGGCTGACCCACCAGCGCCGCCAACGCACGGGCGCAGCCCTGGCTGCCATGACGGCCGCGCTGGTGCTCGCTGCTGCAGGCACCTGGAGTTGGCGGCAGGACCGGAGTAACCGCGACCTCCTCCGCCAAGAGGTCAAGGCCCTCCAAAGCGTGGACGCCAAGCGGACAGCGCTCGGCGACGCCAAGCAGCGGATCGACCGCTACGCGGCGCAGCAGACAGTCTCCCGCCAGCAACGGCCGTGGCTCCAGGTCCTGGCCTCAGTGTCCGCCGCGCTCCCGGAAGGGGTGTGGCTCACCACTGTCTCCGGCCGGCGCGGCCAGCCGTTGCAGGTCGAGGGACGCAGCCTCTCCAACGCCGCTGTCGCCCAGTTCGCCGACAACCTCTCCCGTCAGCCCACGCTGGCCAAAGCCCGACTGGACTACTCCCGCGCGGCGGAGGTTGCCAAGAAGCGGGTGGTCGACTTCAGCATCCGCTGCGAGCTCTCGCCGCTGGCAGGGCCGGAGGACACGCTATGAGGAACAGCGCCAACGGACAACAGCGAACTGCAGCCGTGCTGGTTCCGGTGGCGGTGCTCGTCGGTCTGGGTGGGGGCTACGCCCGCTACCGACAGACGCAGATGGAGGCGCGCTTGCGCACGGTCCAGGCGCGCCGAACTGCTGCGGAAGCGACACTCCGCGAGACCACCGCCACCACCGCCGAGGACCAGAGCCGGCTTGCGGTCTTCATGGCACCCGAGCAAGAACGACAAGCCTTCACCGACACAGTCCGACTCCTCGAGTCCCGCGCGAAGGAGTGCAAACTGGATCTTTCCGAGATCAAGCCGCTCCGCCCGGTGACGAGAGACGGCGCCACCAAACAGCTTTGCGCGCTGACGGTCGAAGGGGGTTTCGACCAGGTGGTCGAGTTCCTGCGCCGGCTCGAAGACCATCAGCGCGACGCCGAGCTGTACCGCCTCGGGCTGTGGGCCGAGGCCGTGACCTTCTCGATGCCGTCCGCCCAGAAGCGGATCGTCGTCGCCCAGTTGGAGATCGCGCGGCTGACAGCGAAGGAGCCTCGCCTCGCCGAAGCGGATGAGCCGGAGACGGTCTCCGCCCGAGTGGGGGCGCAGCGGCGGGCACCCGCCCCCGCCTCCCCGACCGGCAAACGAGTGGAGGAGCTCTGACCCCACTATGCGACTGAACCTGCCGCCAAACATGAAAATCTACCTCGGCATCGGCGGGGTGCTCATCATTGTCGTTTTGCTGGTGCCCCCGGGCGACCGCGGCAAAGAGAAGGGCGGCTTGGCGCCGCCGAGATCGCTGGGTGCAGCAGCCGCCGCCGGGAAAGCAGAGACCTTCTTGGAGGGCGCGTCCCCCGTCGCCCCCGGGCAGTTCGCTACGTGGACGGGCGAGCTGAAGGCGCGGAGCGCGTTCAAGCCGTTGGTTGCCGGGCTGCCGCCTGCTGCCGCACCGGCGGCGGTGGTGCCGGTGCCGCCAGCGCCGTTGCCGTTGGGGTCGTTGTCGCCGCAGCCGCGCAACGACTCCCGGGACGCCCCCCGCCCCGGGGCAGCGACGCCCAGCTTCCTGTACACCGGCTGGTACAAGGTGGGCGGCGTCATGTTTGCGCTGATCGAGGACTTGGTGGCTTCGCGCTTCCAGTACCTCCGCGAGGGCGAGAGTATGGGCGCCCTGACTCTGGTGCGGGCCGAGCCGACCCAGGTGGTCGCCCGGATCTACGGACAGGAAGTGACACTCGCCAAGACCGATGAGTTCGTGGCGACCCCGTTGAATGCCAACGCCGCAAACTCGCAGACCCAACGTCGAGGAGCGCCTGGTGGTTTCGGCTTCGGCGGGCCCTTTGGACCGGGCGGCTTCGGCGGCGCGGGCTTCGGCCCGGGCGGCTTCGGCCAAGGGGGCTCTGCGCCAGGGGGTTCCCCCTTCGGGGGCGGACAGCCTGGCGGTCAGCCCGCCGGCGTGGACGAAAGCCCACCAGAACCTCAAGGCAACGCGCCGGACGAAGGCGACCGCGGGGGCGGGAACCCCTTTGGCCGGGGCGGCTTCCGCGGGAGGGACCGCGGCTGACCGCGCGACCCGCGTTGACCGCTTGATTGGCCGTATCCGGAAGTCAGCACGAACGAGGTGAACCCCATGAGACCGCGAAACTCTCTGCCCGGGACGGTATACGTCACGGTTCTGCTGCTGGCGCTCGGCGCCGCAGTCGTTGTCCACGGCGAGGACGCCCCGCCGGTCGAGCAGCCACCAGCGCCGGCCCAACAGCCGGCCGCTCAGCCGGAGGCCGCACCAGCGCAGCCGGCCGGCGAGGTTCCGCCGCCGGCCGCCGGGGAGCAACCTGCCCCAGGGCCGGCTCAGCCCCTGCCCGAAGACGAGATCAAGGTCAGCATGGACTTTCGGGGCGTCGGTGTCGACGCGGTGCTGGAGATGTTCAGCAAGGTGGCCAACGTGACCATCCTGAAAGACCCCACGGTGGAGGGCTCCATCACCATCCTCTCGCCGGAGGAAGTGACCCTCGAAGAAGCCTTCCAGTTGCTCCGATCGGTCTTGGAGGTCCGTGGGTATGCCCTCATCCGGGAGCGGCGGGTGGTGAAGATCGTGCCCATGGAGCGCGCCGTCCAGATGACGAGAGAGATGTGGCTGCCAGGCAAGACGGACGGCCGTGAAGGCGTCGCCGAGGTGGTCACCGAGCTGCTGCCGTTGCAGTTCGTCGACGCGGTGCAGATCCAGAATGAGTTCAAGCCGCTCATGTCTGCGGGTGCCAGTCTCATCGGGAATGCGGCGACCAACAGCCTGATCATCACCGACACCGCCAGCAACGTGAGACGCCTCGTGGACCTCGTCCACCAGATCGACGTGGAGACAGCCGGCAGCATCACCACCCGGGTCTTCACCGTCAAGCACGGTGATGCCACGGAAGTCGCCAACATCCTGAGCCAGCTCTTCTCCCGGCAGTCACAACCCGCCAGCGGGTTCGGGGGCAGCCGCGGAGGGTCACCGTTCGGGAGCGGTTTCGGCGCGCCCGGCGGACTCCCCTTCGGCGGAGGCGCGTCCCCGTTCGGCGGCGGCAGATCCCGCGGCAGGAGGTCGGGATTCCGAGGGTCGAGTTCCGTCGCTCCAGACGAGGCGCTCCCGCTGGGGCAGCCCGCGGCGAACATGTCTTCTGAGCCGCTTGGCGAGCTGCTGCTGGCTGCCTACGTGCCGGTCAGCGACATGCCGCTGGCGCTTGAGCGCCCTGGAACCGGCGAAGACGAGGAGCCCCTGATGCTGGCGCAAGGGCCGGGCGGGCCGGGCGGCCCCGGCGGCTTCTTCCAGCGGTTCATGGGCGGCGGGCAGCCGCAGGGGCCGCAGAGCGCGTCCACGGCGGCGAGCGACGTCCGCATAGTGGCCGACGCCCGGAGCAACTCCGTCATCATCGTCGGTCCGACGGAGAAGATGACCGCCATTGAGGAGATCCTGCAGCAGATCGACACAGAGGTTCCGCGCGACACCGAGGTCCGCGTCTTCAAGCTCCGCTATGCAGACGCCACCCAGATCGCCTCCGTCGTGTCCCAGTCGATTGTGTCCAGCACCGCTACGGGTAGCTCGCGGTCCGGCACCCAGGCGCTTCCCTGGGATCGACGCGTGTCGGGGCAGGGGGGCTACGGCCGGTCGTCCACCAACGGAGCCGTTCTCGCGACCCCGGAAACGCGCACAAACTCGGTCATCGTCACTGCCGTTCCTCTGGACATGGAAACGGCCGAGCAGCTCATCACCGATTTGGACAAGCTTAACGAGACGCAACCCACCACCTTCACCATTGCCCTGGAGAGCGCCCGGGCGTCTGAGGTCGCCGACAAGCTGAACCAGCTCCTGAGTGGCGCCGGGCGGACGACCGGTGCTGCCACCACGGCCCGAACCGGAACCACATTCGGCCAGACCGGTGGCGGCCGACGTACCGGCACGGGCGGCGGAACCAGCACCTTTGGCAACAACCCCACCAGCTTCAGCACCGGGCGGGCGGCGCCGGCCGACTCGGGGCCGGGTGTCGACGTGCTCACCAACGGTCCCCAGGCCTCGACTGCGACCTCCCGAAACGGCACGCTGATCGCTCAGTACCGCGCCCCCTCCACACAATCGCAGAGCGACACCGCCGCCACCGCGATCAACACCGAGGGCGAGGTCGTCAGTATTGTGCCACTGGCCACCGATGCCCGGATCATTGCCGACGACGAGACCAACACGCTGATTATCGATGCCTCACCGCGCACGGCGGACACCCTTCGCGAGCTGATCTCAAAGCTCGACGTCGCCCCCGCCCAAGTGCTGGTCGACGTGACCATTGCCGAAGTCACGCTGGACCATGACACCAAGCTCGGGCTCGAGTGGAGCTGGGTGGACAAGGCGACAGCCGGCAGCACACCCATGACGGCCACGACCTCCGCCAAGTTCGGGCTGGCCAGCCAGACCTCCGGGTTCAAGTACTCAATCATTGCGGACACGAACACCTTCGACGCGCTGCTCTACGCCATGGCAAGCGACCAGCGGGTCTCCATCCTCTCCAAGCCCAAGGTCTTCACCCGCAACAACCAAGCGGCGCAGATCAACATCAGCCAGTCCGTGCCCTACCTGCGCGGCACCACCATCACCGGCACCGGGGTGACCCAGAACAACTACGAGTACATCGACGTGGGCATCGTGCTGGACGTGACCCCTCATGTCAGCAGCGGCGACAAGGTGACTCTGGACGTCTCCCAGACCGCCAACGAGGTCAACGGCTTCACCTCCTTCGAAGCGCCCATCATCGCCACGCGTTCGGCGGTGACCTCGGTTACGCTGAAGGACGGGCAGACGGTGGTCCTGGGCGGCATCATGAAGACGACCAGCACCAACCGAATCGACAAAGTGCCTCTGCTGGGCGACCTCCCGGTTCTGGGTCAGCTCTTCCGCAACCGGAGCAAAGTGGAGAGCAAGACCGAGTTGATGGTCTTCCTGCGCCCCCGGATCGTGCGCACGGTGGAGGAGATCGACGCCATGACAACGGAAGCGCGGGAAACGAACGGGACGGCCTCCCTGATCCAAGCCAACGAGCCGAAGGTGAAGATTCAGCTTGGCGCTCCGCTTCCCCCCACGCCGCAGAAGTAGGAAAACGCCCGCGGCCAGGACGCTTGAACTCGTTCGGGTCCTCGCACCGCTGCACTCCCCAACAAGTGGGGGCGTCCTGCAAGCAGAGGTCTGTTACTCGGACGCCCAAACTTGCTCGGGGAGCGCCGCCGGCTCGGGTTCTTCCTGATCCTCCCCAGAGCGTTCCTGTGGCGGATACTGCCGGTACGCCTTCCACAGCATCCCGCCGGCCACGAACAAGCCCAACACGTCGGCGACGGGCTGGGCGGCGAAGGCGCCGGTCACGCCGAAGTGGGCGGAGAGCAGGAAGAGCGCGGGCACAACCAGGAGGGCGTTCCGGCTGACGGTCAACGTCATCGCCCGGCCCCCCATCCCCATGCCCTGGAACAGGAACACCGCCATCATCTGCGGCTCCATCAGGAAGAACGAAGACATCCGCAGGCGCAGCGCCAGGGGACCCAAGCGCGCCAGTTCGGGCTCACGGGCAAAGGGCGCCATGATCTGCGGGGCGAAGTAGCACACCAGCGCGCTGCGCAGCAGCCCGCCGCTGCTGGTCCAGAGCGCCGCGATCCGGTAGGACTGCCACATGCGACGGTAGTTGCGGGCGCCGAAGCAGTACCCCGCGGTGGGTACCAGGGCCTGGTGCACGCCTCCCCCCAAGCACGAGACAACAATCATCATCACGCGCAGCGACAACCCCTGTGCAGCGATGGCCGCCGGCCCGAATCCGCCCAGCACCCAGTTGAACACTGACGCCACCACGCTGCGGAGGACGCTCTCCGCCGACGCTGGGGCGCCGACTTGGGCGATGTCCAGCAGTATGCGCTTGCGTAGGTGCAAGTGCTCCAGCCGGAGTTGGTAGCCACTGTGACGGCTCAGCAGATAGACCGCAGAGAGCGACGCGGCAATCACTTGAGCGATGACCGTCGCCAGCGCTGCGCCTTGGATGCCCAGCCGCGGGAACGGTCCCCAGCCGGAGATCAGGAACGGGTCGAGCGCTGCGTTGACTGCCGCTCCGCTGATTAGGAGCAGCATGGGCACAAAGGTGTTTCCCGATCCTCGGTAGAGCCCATTTGTGGTGGCGACGAACAACTGGAACGAAAAGCCGAACGCGACCGTGGTCAGGTAGGCAACCGAGGGGCCGACGATGTCCGCTGTCGCCCCGAACAACATCACCACTGGTCGCGCCAGGGGGATCACGATGATCGCGAGAACGACGCCCAACTCCAGCGCCAGCGCGACCGCGTTGCCCGCCGCCCGATTTACCTGGTCCAGCCGGGTCTCGCCGAACCTGCGCGACACCAACGAGGTGACGCCTGCACTCAGCCCCATGCCCAGCGCCCCGGCGATCATCTGCAGCGGGAACAGCACCGTCAAGGCCGCGATTGCGTGCGTGCCCTCGGGCAGCCCGCTCACCCAGAAGGTGTCGACGATGTTGTAGAGCGACATCACCAGCATCCCGACCATGCCGGGAATGCTGAGTTTGACCATCAAGGGCCCCAACCGGGCGTTGCCCAGGTCAGCCGTCTGTTTGCGAACCTCCAGCTTCGTCGAGCCCACCATCACTCTATTAGGCCTGCGACGGCCTGGTAGACTCGCGCCACCTCGATCAGCGGCATGCAGGGGTAGGTGTCGCAGCCGTACTCAAATCCCAGGTCGAGACACGGGCTGCACCAGATCGAGCTTTGGAGAACCGTGTGCCCTCGATCGCCCAGGCCATCGCCGCCTACCGGACCCCACTTGTTGGGGTTGGTGGGCCCGTGCAGGCCGACCACGTGGGTGCCAGCGGCAGCACCGATATGCAGCGCGCCGGTGTTTCCACAGACGAGGATATCGCAACGGCTGAGCAGAGCGGCGAACTGGGCGAAGGTGGTGGGACCTGCGGCATTTTGGATTTCGGATTTCGGATTTGGGGTTTGGGAGGGTGCGGCGAGCGCCTGCCGGATGCGCTCGGCCAGGTCTCGTTCACCGGGGCCGCCGGTCAGAACCAGTGTGGCTTGGTGTTCCGCGAGGAGGCGGCGGCCGAGTTCGACGTAGTGGGCTGCGGGCCATTCGCGGGGGCGGCCGGTGGCGCCGCAGCCGGGGTGGAAGGCGATTCGCGGCCCGCCGGTGCGCGGCGGGAGTTGGGCGTCGGCCCAGGCGAGCGCGTCGGGCGGAAGGGCGAGGCGCGGCGCGCCGTCATCATCCCTCGCGTCGGCGAGGGCGGCGAGAGCGAGGAAGTTGCGGACCTCGTGCTGCTGCGGGGGGGCGGCGACGGTTCCATTGTAGGCGTAGTGCCGGTGTTGCCCCTTGGTGCGAAAGCCGAATCGGCGCGGCGCGCCGACCACTGCCGTGACGAGGCTGGTCGCCCGGATCCACTGCTCGAAGTCAATGGTCACGTCGAACCGGCACGCCCGCAGGCTGCGTAGGAATGGGAGGAGTGTCCACGGCTGCTTGGCGTAGGCGGCCAGGTCCCACAGAATGATGTCGTCGACCAAGCGACGCCCGCCGACAGTGGGGAAGCAGCCCGTCACGTCGACGTTGATGGAGCTACACAGGAAGGTGATCTGCGCCGCGGGGTACCGCCGGCGCAGGGCGCGCAGCGCGGGGATCAGCACTACGGTGTCCCCCACGGCCGACAGCTTGCTGACGAGCAGGCGCCCGGGATCAGTCGTCGACTCGCGGCAGAAGAGGTCGCGCACCCGCAAGCAGGCCCCAAGTAGCAGCACCAGGGGGATGCCCAGCCAGCGGTCGAGCTTCTTCATGAGCAGATTTGCGCGCACGCCATTAGCTCCATGGAACTTCTGCCCGGCTGTTCCGGCAGCGGGAGCTCCTCCTCGCTCGGCGAGTGTCTCCCAAGCACCACCTGACACCTGTCACGTAGCACATGACACACAGAGCCTCACCCCTCCCGTCCGTCTTCACTCCAGCCACACGCGCTCTTCGTCGCGTACGCCTCCATGATGTTCGCCACCATGGCACCGGTCCAGTGCTCCGCCGCATTGGCGAGCTTCAGGTACGCGGTCTTCAGGTTGTCAACTACGGGTTTGCCGTAGAGGTTGACGGGGCCGGGCTTCCTGCGGACGATCTCGAAGCCGGCACCGGAGAGCGCGCGGGCGAGCGTCCCCGGCGAATAGTGGTTCAGGTGGTTGCGGGCGTCCAGCCCGATGAACTGACCGGGGCACAGCAGCCGGCCGAGGCGCGTCTTGGGCAGATGGAACGCGACGTTCGGCAGGCGAATCACCAACAGTCCGCCGGGGCGCAGAATGCGGTGCGCCTCGTCGAGTGCAGCCCTGGGCTCGGGCAGGTGCTCCAAGACGTCCCACAGCGTCACTACGTCAAAGTGTTCGGCCGGGAAGCCGGCTTCCTCCAAGGGGCAGGCCCGAGCGTCCAGGTGGAGGCGTTCGCGGGCGAAGGCGACTGCGGAGCGCGAGACATCGACGCCGGTTACGTCGTAGCCGGCTTCCCTGGCTGCTTCCAGGAAGAAGCCCAGCGAACAGCCCACATCGAGCAGCCGCCCCCAGGGCTGTAGTCGTCGAATCTCCCGCAGCCCTTCGCGGAACACCAATGAGCGGTCGTGGCGGAAGGTCGTCTGCCAGTAGTCCCAATCGTCGTAGCTCTCGGTGTAGTACTCCTCCAGCTCCCCTGGATCGGGGATGGGATTGCAGTAGACGAACCCACAGCATCGACACTGAACAACGGGCTGCCCCTCGTCTGCAAGCAGAGGTCGCGAGGCGGCACTGCCGCACACGGAGCAAATACGGCACACGCTCATCGGGTGTCCTCCCCGCCGATGGGCAGACCGGCAAGTGCCCGCCGGTAGCACGCGGCAGTGGCTGCCGCAATTGCGGGCCAGCTCCGGTCGCGCACCAGCCCGGTGACCCGAGCCGAAAGTCGCTGTCGCAGGTCCGCCGACTCCGCCGCTCGGCAGACCGCCTCTGCCAGTGCCTTCGGGTCCACGGGTGTGTCAACCAGCAGTGCCTCGCGGCCGTCCGCGACGGCGAAGTCGGCCGCTGTGTCGGGACCCCGGGTGGTGATGATCGGCAGACCGTGCTGCGCCGCAGTCACGAATGTCGTCCGCCGAGCCGACAGACCATCCGTGTAGGGGAGCACGCACAGATCGCAGACGCTGAGAACGCGCGACACCTCCTCTGCAGGCAGGTACCCAGACCACCGCACCCGCCCGGCCAACGGAGGGTGGCTGCACCGTTCGGCCAGGTTCGCGTGACACGCAGACTGTTTCGGCAACAGGTCGGCAATCATGAGCAGGCGCAGGTTGGGGAGCCGGGTCGCGGCAACTGCCATTGCGTCGAGCAGCGCCTCGACGCCTTTGTTCGACTGCACTATCCCAAAGTGGCAGGCCACCAGGGCCGCCGGGCCGAACCCGAACCGACCGCGCCAGGCTTCGCGGTCGCCCGGCTCAACAACGGGGATCGCCCCGCCCACAGGAATCACACAACTCCGCCGGCGCAACCTCGGGAAGCGCCGCGTCAGGTAGTTGCGTTCCGAGGCGCAGGGGAAGATCAGCCCGGTTGACGAGAGCGCCAACGACAGCACGGCAACCTTCCGCAGCGGGTGGGCGATGCGGTATTCGTGCAACGTCGTCAGCCACGGGCGGCGCCGGGACAGCCGCGGCAGCAGGCAAGGTTCGGGGCGGTGTCCGTAGAGCTTCCCGGGGTACTGCATGTGCACCAGGGCCGGCGCCAGTGTCGCGAGTTCCTTGGTCGCTTCACGGACCCCGCGGCGGTTCCAGCCAGTGACTGTCTTCGTCCTGTCGTCGGCTTCGGCGCCGGCAGTGGTGAGTAGCCACGGCTGCCCGCACAGCGGCGTCAGCGCGTCTCGGAGGTGCCGGGCGTAGTCCCCGATCCCGCAGTGGGCAGGCGGGTACGATCCCGTCACCAGGCATGTCCTCAGCTCGTCGCGCCTGCCTGCCTCGCTCACGTTTCGACTGCCTCCTTGTCGCTCTCGAAACACTCGGGCGCCGACGGATGGGTGCCCCGCCGACGGCCCGTGCACAGCATCACGAGGGCGCCAAGCGCACCCACCAGATAGGACCCGATCAGGCGCGAAAGCAACTGCACCGCCAATGCTGCTTCGGGCGCAATCCCCGCTCTGCCGAAGAAGTAGACACTGGCGGCTTCGGCAGTGCCGATCCCATCCAGCGTGAACGGAAACAGCCTCGCGACAGTGGTGAGCGGTACCACCATGAAGACCTTGCCCACGCTGACGTTCTCCGCACGAATGGCAACGAACAGGAAGTAGACTGAGACGAATGTCGTCGCCCAGGCCAGCAGCGACAGCACCAAGCAGACGACGTGTACGCGCGGCGTGAGCGCAGAGCCGCCCTTCAGTTCTTCGAGGCTGGTCTCGATCCGGAGACTACGCAGGAGCTTCGTCACGAGCTTCCAGGGCAGCACCTTGGGGAAGTAGACCAAGACCGCGAGGAGGGCAACTAAGAGCAGGTTGTAGCCGGCCAAGTCCCACAGCCGGTACGCCACCGAAGGCGCCAGACCCAACAACCCCGCGGCAAGCAGTGCCACCAGCTTGTCCACCACGCTGCCCGCAACGGCTCTCTCGCGGATCCCGGTGCGATGATAGGCATATACGGACTTGGCAACCTCGCCGCCGGTTGCCGGTAGGACCAGGTTCAGGGCGCCTCCAACCAGCGTCACCAGCAGGCTGTCGACGAAGCCGACCGCGTGCGTCTCTTTGTTGAGGATCGCCCTCCAGCGAACAGCCCGCAGCAACAGCCCGAGGAAGAAGATAGCCACCGCAAGCCCCAGCGGCGCGACCCGGGCAGACGCCAATGTGCGGAGCAGCAGGGGGAGATCGACAGCCCGGCAGAGGAGCAGCAGGATGCCAACTGAGACGACTACTTGTGTGGCGCGGAGGAGACGCATGGAGGGCTGGGCGGCAGCGGGTGCAGCCAGTCAATATGGAGCTCCGTAGCGTAGTCCCTGTGGGCGTCATCTGCCGGACGCCGGCTTGGCGCACCGATGACGCCCACAGGGGCTACGCTACGGGGTCATCCGGGGGGTGAAGCGAACACACCCTTGATGACCGGATGCACCCAACGGCAACTGGATATGGGGGGGGAAACCCGCGGACTTGGCGGGTAGCGAAGATTGTACCCCCAACCCTCCGTCAGCGACCGGCGACAGAGCGGCCGGGGCGAGGGCTCGCCACCCCGGGAGCAGGAACCGTTGGCGGGGCGGGGAACAACCATTCGACGAACCGGAAGGACGGACGAGAGGCTTGAGACCCGCCCTCCACGAAGGAGTATGGGACGTGACCCTCGCCAGATCGACCCAGTTTTTGCGCCGCGTCACAGCGGTCGCTGCGCTGTGGGTCTGCCTACTGTGCGGCCACCAGAACTGCCCGACACGGGCAGTTGCAGCCACAGCCGACCCTCAGACGCCCCATCGCCACTGTGTCCCGATCCTCTACTCCACCGATCTGTTCCATCCACATGACGACCCCGACGACCACTACGACCTCGCCACCCTCTTCGCGCTGGAGGAGTTCGACCTGAAGGGCATCATCCTGGACCTGGGCGCGACGCAGAAGGAGCGGATCGGGGAGCCGCCCATTCGGCAGATGGAAGCGATCACCAGGCGCGAGGTGGCATACGCGATCGGGCTGAGCCAGCCGCTGCGCTCGGCGGACGACAAGAAGCGCGACGAGCCGAAGGAGTTCCAGGGAGGCGTCGAGCTGATCCTGTCCGTCCTGAAGGAGTCGCCCGAGAAGGTGGTTGTCTTCACGACGGGGAGCGTCCGGGACGTGGTGGCGGCATTCAACCGAGAGCCGGCGCTGCTGCGCGATAGGGTGTCGGCCGTCTACTTCAACGCCGGCCGCGGGCCCGACGGGAACCAGGACGAGTGCAACGTCAACTACGACCCGGTGGCCTACGGGCGGCTCTTCGAGTCGGGGTTGCCGCTCTCTTGGTGTCCGTGCTTTGGAGGAAACGGCTATGCAACGTTCTTCAAGGCGGACCAGGAAACCGTGGTCGGTGCCTGTGTCGAGCGCGTGCGGAACTACTTCACTTTCTGCCTGACCAAGCCTGACGCGGACCCGCTGCAGTTCCTCGACTCTGGGCCGCACCCGTTGCCGACCGGCGGCCGGTCCATGTGGTGCACTGCGCCGTTGTTTCACGCCGCCGGGCGGAGTGTGTACGAGCTGCCCAATGGCGAGTTCGCCGCGCTTCCGCCCGCGACCGTCACGCCGTTGCCGCCCGGAGCGATGCCCGCGCCTGCGTTCCAGTTCATCCCGGCCGTAGTCCGAATGGCCGAGGCGGAGACACAGCCAGCTCAGCCGTCCAAGACGCCCAAGCCCGGCGAGGTGGCGGCGACCTACCTGGGTCAGACAGCCGACCGCGTCGGAACTTCCTCGCCAGCGCCGGACGGACGCAAGGACTGCTGCGTGCGCGTGCTCGGCGTACCGGCAGACAAGCCCATTGCCAACCTCGTGCTGACCGCCCCGCGTGAGGGAAGATGGGAACGCGACGAGACCGGCCGGTGGTGGCGCTTGGCGTGCAATCGCCAGAGCGGCGGTCTGGACTGCTACTTCAGCTTCTGGGCGGCCGGCGAGCAC
>PEVN01000048.1:0-1267 GCA_002779825.1 Armatimonadetes bacterium CG06_land_8_20_14_3_00_66_21
GCCGAGCCGCCCTCGTCCGCCAGAGGGCGCAGGAGCTTCGGCAGCAGGCGCAAGCCCTCTTGAATGAGCCGCTGTCCGATCAACTTCACAAGGCTGAGGAGGCGTCGGCATACTGGCGGGTCTTCCCGGAGACGCGACAACAGGCGGAGGATTCAAACCGCGAGGTGGTTCGGCTGCGAGCCCGAGAGCACTTGGTCCCCGAGGTGGCCGAATTCCTGGCGACCACAGCAGACGCCGTCGCCGAACTGGGTTCGGAAACCGAGCCCGACCTCCAAGTGTTCTCCCAGGTCCGAAACGAGTTGCAGCACCGGCTGCTGCTGGCCCAGCCGACGGAGACGGGCGACACCGTAGTGCCGGACGGGCCGTGGTTGGAGGCCGGGCAGGAGGCGACTCTGGCGGAGTTGGCTCGGCTGGTAGTCGAGCACAATGTGCTGCGGCCGCTCGGCGACCTGCGCGAGCTGGATCCCAGCGAGGTCGCGGAGGAGCTGGTCCGCGAGATGCAGACGTTCGTGCTGCTCCCTCCGAGTCTCGCGGAGTTGCTCTCGGAAAGCCAGGTCGAGGCATTCCTGCACAGCCTCCCACTGTGGGCCGGCGTCGATGCCCGCGAGCGCCTGCTCTTCAGCCTGAGCCAGCCCACCGTGCTCATGGAAGCGCCGCGCCAGCTCACCTTCGCGCGGAACGGCTTCGATCCGACGCTACTGGAGCAGACCGACCCTCACCGCCTTTCCGTTCGCGTGTTCAAGCTGGTCCCGCTGCCGGCGATCGAGGGCTTTGAGGAGTGGGTGGCGGCGGACCGGGCGATTCGCGACCAGTTCGAGGGCGTGGCGGTCAACTCGGCGGAGCCTTGGTGTGCCGAGGCGACTGACAAGCTGCTGGAGCAATTCCAGGCGATCGCCGCGAAGGAGGCGGGCAGCGATGCTGACGTGGATTCGCAGTAGTGCGAGGCAGTGGTGGACGGACTCCGTTCGGTGGCTCGCCTACTGCCGGAGCATGCTGGAACACGGCAAGGACCTCCCGCCAGAGACGAGCGCCCTCGCGAGATCCGTGCGTACCACTGTCCTCGCGCACCCCGAGGTCACCCGGTGGGACGTGGTCGTGCTCGTCCCGACGTCGTGCTCCTCGCACTGGCGGCTCACGGTCCAGTCTGCCCTTGGCATGAAGCTCCAAGAGGTGCTTCCGGGACCGACGCAGACGCACGTTGAGTTGGTGGGAGACCCGAGGCTGAACCTCGGCGCGTGCCAGGCGTTTGCGTTCCCGCGCCCTGTCG
>PEVN01000048.1:1299-5786 GCA_002779825.1 Armatimonadetes bacterium CG06_land_8_20_14_3_00_66_21
CTGGTTGCAGCTTGCGCTCCTGGGTTTGCTTTGGTGGACCGCGGCGAGCCTCGCCGCCGCGCTGTTGGCTGGCTCTGACGAGCACCGCCGCTCACTAACACAGCGGGCGTGGCTGCTGATGCCCGCGCCAGTGCTGCTGTGGCTGGCACTGGTGGGCCAGGCGGTGGGTTTCCGGGCGAGCATGCTGTCTGCGGCAGCGGTGTGGCTGGCCGGTTGGGTTCTCCTCCGCCGGGTGTTCACGCCATCGCTAACCACAGCGCTCGGTCTCGCAGCCGCGTGGGAGCTGGTCGGCGTGAGCCTCTGTCTGTTCGCCGGCCTCGCCCCGTTCCCCGACCGCGCAACGCAGGGCCCGTGGCTGCCCAAGCAGGTTGTCTTCGCGACGATGATGGCGGTCGCGGGTGCGGGCGCCCTCCACTTGGGAGCGCAGCAACCGCAGCTTCGAGAGCGACTCCTCGGCCCGCTCGGCGTCAGGACGGCGCTGTGGCTGTCAGCCAGCGCCTTGTTGCTCCAGGCCGTGGTGACGCTGGTCCCCGGGTTGACCACCGGCGCCTGGGCGCTCCTGCAGCTCGCATTCGTGCTCGGCACTGCGATCGTCGCCGGTCGGACGGCACTCGCCCCCTCCGCGCCCACGAACCTGCGGCAATGGGTCCGGCGTTGGCAGTGGACGTTGGCCATGGCAGCGATCCCGGTCTCCGTGTTGTTCGTTCTCCGAGACCTGTCGCCGGCCGTGCTCCTGACCTGTGTGCAGGTCGTGACCTTCTGGTCCCTCGGTCAAGTTGGCGTGGGCGTCGCCCTTCTAATGTCGATGGCGGCGGCGACGGGGCTGGCGTTCAAGCTCGGCGTGCCAGCTCGCCTCGTAGAGCGGTTGCGGCTCGTGCTCTTGCCCAGCCAGGGAAGGACCTCCCAGCAGCTTCAGGCCCTGTGGGCGGTGGCGGGGGGCGGTCCCTTTGGGAGAGGCGTGGGTCGGTTCTTCGTCGTGAGCGAGGCTGTCGGTGCCCGCTCGGCCCGAAGCGCCGCCGCAATGTCCGAGCAGTTTCGCTCGGCGATCCCCCTTGCCGCCACAGACGGCATCTGGGCGCTACTGACCGAATCGGTGGGCGTTTTCGGCACGCTTGCCGTGGCGATGCTTGTCGGCCTGGTCAGTTACTGGCTCTGGCAGGAGCACCGACGGGCGCTCGATCCTCGACGCAAGGCCTGGTTCGCAGCCGCGTTCGCGGCGTGGAGCTTCAGCCACGTCTTCACACTCGGCTGGTGCGGCGGCAACTGGCCCGTGATGGGGCTTGCGGCACCACTGCTCAGTGCCGGGGCGTTCAACGCTCTCCTTTGGACCGGCGTGCTCGGTATGAGTGCGCTGCTGTCGCAGGGACCCTCGATTCGCTTGGTTGAGTCAAAACCCACCCGCTGGCGCGGCACTGCGGCCTGGTTGCCGCCGGCGTTCGTGGTGGCGGTGGTGATAGTGGTGCTGTCGGGGCTGGTCCGCCATGGTGTGCTCGAGCGCGAGGAGACGCTGCGCACGCCCTTCGTCTACCGGCCAGCCGAAGCGCGCTGTCGGCGGGCGGTTCTCTTGGGCCAGGTCGTCGCGCGCAACGGGGAACCGAGCGTGAACGCCGAAGCCCTTCCCGCAGACCGCGAACAGCGCGAGTCCACGCGAAGAAGCCTCGAAGCTTGGACTCGTCGGGGCGCGTTCCGCGTGGCGGAGAACGGCAAGGTGAAAGTGGACGGATTCGCGTTCGTCGTCCCAGAACAAACGGGGCTGGGAACGGTACTCCGCTTGGCGAAGGGAGCGTAGACGAAATGAGAGCACCTGCGCTGCTCCGCGGGTCTCATCGAGGACCCGCAAGGGTGACGAACGTCGGAAGCGTGTACTGCGAGATCGCCGACTTCCTGAGCACGCACCCGCTGCCCAACCAACCCAGTGACCTACTCGTCGGCATGCCCGACCCGGACTGGGAATGGCTGCAGGGGTCTCCGGCCGCGTTCAGGGAGCGATACGTCCAAGGGCTCAACGCGTTCGCTTGCCAGGTCGCCCGCCAGTGCGGGAGTGCCTGTGCCCTGACTGTGGTTCCCCGCCGTAGCGACGCCTGGCAGCTCCTCTTCGATGGGCCCGACGCGGAGGCTGAGGCGGCTGCGCCCCAAGCAGTCGAGACGCGGGGCGGCTACTTCATCGCGCCGGACGCCGAGGACCCACTGTGGGTTCCCTGGCCCCATCTCGAAGACCCGCGCCTTCCTTCGACAGACGAGCAGACCGCCGAAGACAGAGGAATCAAGGCAATCCTGTCGCATCTGCTGCCGGTCGAGGTGAAGGACCGCCGTTGGCAGGCCGGGGAAGTACAGACGGTCTGCAACCGCCCGGTCTGGTTCTGCCGGCCCGGTCGTCAACGCGGCAAAGGAGGTCCGTCCTGATGAAGCGGCTACTGCTGGTGAGCTTGGTCGCCGCCCTTGTGATCGGCGGTTGGTGGGCATGGCGGCATCCTGCCCAAGTGCCGCTGATCGGTGCCGCTCTGGCGCCCTCATGGACGCTGCTCGCAGTGGGTACGGACGAAGGGGATCGCACAGACGCCATTCTCCTGGTGTACGTGAACTCGGCCGGCGTTCGCGTTTTCACGTTACCTCGGGATACCTACTGCAGCGGCGGGCGAAAGCTCAACGCGCTCTACAAGCGAGTAGGCGCTGACGGCTTCCGGCGGGTCTGCGCGAGGATCGTCGGGCATCCGATTGAACATAATCTGGTGGTCCCGCTGCCGAAGCTGCGGAGCTACCTGACGATGGTGTTCCCAGAGGGGCTGACCGTCCGCGTGCCCTACCCGCTCAGATACGCGGATAGGGCGGCCGGCTTCTCCTACTCGATCCCGGCTGGTGAACAACGGCTGACGGGGCGGCAACTGGAGTGGTATTTGAGGGACCGGTACTCGGACCCCAAAGGCCGCGGGGAGTTGGCGCGTGTCGAGCGGTGGAAGCTGTTTCTGCGGGCGGCGGTGACGGAGCTACGCCGTCCCCAGAACCTAACTCGGCTCCCCGGGATCGTGCGCGCGACGCAGCAGGCGTTCCCCACCAGCATGACGACGAAGGATGTGGTGGGATTGGTGGGTGCGCTCTCGCGGCATGGCGAGGTCTCCTACGCGTACCTGCCCGGCCGGCCGGTCCGGTTGGGTAGAGCGCTATTCGTGCAGTTGGACAAGGAGGCGGTACGTCGGCAGGCGGCGCTGGCCCGCAGGGGCATCGTGCTCCCGCCCGGGTTGACACTGCTGGTGCTGAACGGGACCACGCAGGCAGGGCTGGCCCGGTCCGTGGCGCGCCGTTTGGAGCGCGAGGTCGGCGCCCACTGCCAGCCCGGGAATGCGGCTACAGCCTTTGAGTCCACAACCACGGTCGCGTTCGGAGAGGCCCGCCAAGCGCCTCTGGCCCGGGAACTCGCTTCCGGGCTGAACGCGCGCGTGGTCCACGACCCGGAAACCGGCGCGCATGAGCAGTTCCTGACGGTCACCCTCGGTGGCGACTACCTCCGCGCACGGACGTCGTGCGTCCACCGGGTGGCGCGGAAGGAGACTCCCACATGCGGATGACGACGACTGTCCTTTGGTGTGGACTCTACGCGCTCCTATCCCTCCCGCTGGCCTGGCTGATCAGCGACCCGCAGGAAGGCGTCTGGCCTGGCGTGACCGTGGCGGGTGTGGATACGGAAGGGGTGGCGACCTTCGCCGACCTGCGGGCGGCATGCCAGGGCCAGGCCGTTCGCCTCGCGGCATGCCCGCTGACGCTGGTCGCAGGAGAGCAGACTAGCGTCGTGACGCCTCGCGAGGTCGGGGCGATCCGCAAGCCGGACGACGGCGCAAGCCCGTTTGTCCCCGAGGTCGCCGCCGCTCGGGCATGGTTGGTCGGGCGGGAGCCGTCACTCACGAAGCGCCTTCGCTCTCGGCTCCGAGCACGAGCAGGTATCACCCTCGGTATGCCTGTTCAGCTTGAGGAGGCGCGGTTGGCGCGGGTCCTCCGGAAGATGGAGACGCCGGCCCGTGACGCCACCGCAAGGTGGGTCAGGGGCCGAGTCGCGTTGAGCCCGGACCAGCCGGGAGTGACCATCCCCGTCGCCCAAGCGAGGGAGAGCCTGGAACGCGCGCTGACACAGGGACGCGCCTTCGCGGTGGTGCCGCACTCCTTGGCACGCGCGCGCGTCACCGTGGCGGACCTCAGCCAAGTCCGGTCCCTCCGTGCTTCGGTCACCGTACCTCTCACCAGCAGCAACCCGACGGCTCACCGCAACGCGGCTCTGGCGGCGAAGGCGTTGGAGTCCGTCGTGCTGCTGCCCGGCGAGGTTCTTTCCCTCAACCAAGCCCTTGGGAAGCGGACCGCTGGCAAAGGGTATGGGGCTGCGCCGGTGTTCATCAACCAGCGTGCCGACGTGGCCCTCGGCGGCGGCATCTGCCCGGTGGCGAGCGCTGTCTTCCAGGCGGCGGCGCTGGCGGATCTAGAGATCGTGGAGAGGCATCCGC
>PEVN01000294.1:0-13651 GCA_002779825.1 Armatimonadetes bacterium CG06_land_8_20_14_3_00_66_21
GAGTTCGCAACTGAGCTGTTTGCTGCTGGACAAGACCGGCACGCTCACGCTCGGGTACCCCGAACTGGTCGAAGTCGTGGCGGCCCCGGGGCAGTCGCGCGAAAGGGTGCTCGCCTGCGCGGCAGCCGTCGAGCGACACTCCGACCACCCCGTCGCGCGAGCCATCCTGCGCACGGCAAGTCGGGAGGGGGTCGCCGTGCCTCAGGCAGGGGGAGCCGCTCAGTCAACGTGGGATGGCACCGCTGCTGAGGTGGACGGACACACGGTCGCGCTCCGCCGCTTCCAGGGCTCGGCAGGTGACGACCTCGCCCTCCAGGATTGCCTTCGCGCGCCGGCTCTGAAGTTCGCGGAAGCAGGCGAGGCAGTGGCGGTTCTCCTAATCGACCGCGAGCCCGCCGGCGTGCTTGCGGTGGCGGACCCAGCGAAGCCGGAATCCAAGTCGGCGGTGGACGAACTCCACCGCCTCGGTCTGCGGGTCGCAATGGTGACGGGCGATAGCCGACCCGTCGCGGAGCACTTGGGGAAGCAGTTGGGACTCGACCGCGTCACCGCCGAGGTGATGCCGGGAGGGAAGACGAATGAGACACGCCGGCTTCAGGCCGGTGGCGAACTCGTCGGCGTCGTCGGGGATGGCTTCAACGACGCCCCCGCCCTTGCCCAGGCCGACGTTGGCATCGCGATGGCGAGCAGCGAGGACATCACTCTGGAGGCCGCCGACGTCGCCCTGACCTCGGACGACCCGCTGAAGGTCCCTCTGCTTGTTCGCCTCGCCCGGCGCACGACGGAGGCGACAGTGCGAAGCACCGTGTGGGCGTTTGCATGTCACGGGGTCCTGTTGCCGATTGCTGTCGGCGTCGTCCCCCAGTCGACGGGCATTCAGTTCGCGCCGACACTGGCAATCGCGGCAGCCCTCGCTGGCGCTGTCCTGCCGTTGGGCTACGCGCTGCGTCTCCGGCGGTGGCGGCCGTAGGCCCGTCACAATCGCTGCGCCACTTGAGCGAGTGCTGCGGAGTACGCCTGGAACGCCGCCGGACTGAAGAGTACGAACCGCACGAGCTTGGGTTGTCGATGCTCGATCACGAACTCATGTACCGCGCCCAGTGCCACCTCGGCTGCTTGGTCCAGCGGGTAGCCGTAGACGCCGGTGCTGATAGCCGGGAACGAGACCGACTCGAGACCGTGCTGCAGCGCAACGTCCAGGCTGCGTTGGTGACAACTCGCCAGCAGCGCCGGCTCGCCGTGCTGCCCGTCGCGGTACACGGGGCCGACCGTGTGAATGACGTACCGCGCCGCCAGCTTCCCGCCAGTAGTAAGCTTCGCCTCGCCCGTTTCGCAGCCGCCCAGCTTCCGGCACTCCGCGAGGATCTGCGGGCCGCCCGCTCGGTGGATTGCCCCGTCCACCCCGCCGCCGCCAAGCAGCGTCTTGTTGGCGGCATTCACGACGGCGTCGGTCGTCTCGCGCGTGAGGTCTCCCTCGACGAGCTGCACCTTGGTACTGCCGAACGTGATCTCCATGTGGATCGCTCCCTCGCCATGGGGCTGTCGGCAGCATGGTACCACGGCGACCGCCCCGCGGGAAGGGGTCCGGGCAGAGGGCGCAGCAGCTCTCCGCTGCGCCCCTCGATGCCGAGGGACGGCGGTGTGCGTCCTGTTCGGCGGGATCTGCGGCGGAACGTCCCAGCAACGTCTGCAGGATCTGATTGACGAAACCTGAGAACGAGGTATCCTTTGGTGTACTCGATTTCGCTGTTGGCGGAGCGAGTGCGACAATCCCAGCACATCAATCACACCTCCTGGAGGTTCTTCGGATATGGCCACAGCCAAGAAACTGCCGCTCGCGAAGAAGACGGCCCCCAAACGCGTGACGTTCGGCGTGTTTGCCACCGGGGACCCACGGATCGATCAGCCTTCAAAAACTCGCGCCCTCAACATCGTGCAGATGACGGCCGAGACCATCGCCCAAGGGGTGAAGATGCCTGATGGATCCCCAGCGAACGTCGTGTGGACGCCGGTCCTCGTCGACGGGGAGCCGCAGGCCGACATCGTCGCCCAGCAGTTCAAGGACGAGGGAGTGGACGTGCTCGTCTGCGCGCCGGACACATGGGCGTTCCCGCAGTTGAGTCTGATCTCCCTGCTGTCGCAGGTTCCGAAGGACACCCCGCTCAATCTCACCTGCGGCAACAGCGGCCCCAAACCTGGCGTCGTGTTCACCCACGCCGCCAGTGGCGCAATCTCGCAGTACGGCAAACTGGTGCATATCAACGTCGGGACGTGGCCGGACACGGGAGCGCGGCCGAAGATGACCCAGAGCACTGCCGCCGCGCTCGTCGACTGGTGTCACGCCGCACTGACTTACTGCGGGCTCAAGGGGAGGCGGGTGGTCATCTGGGGGCACGACTCGATGGGCATGGAGACCGCGCTTGCGCATGTACTCCCCACCCGCAGCACGTTCGGCATCGAGATCACTCGGCTGGACATGAAGCTTCTGGCGGACATGCTGAACAAGAAAGCCTACGACGAGGCCGAGCTGGCCGAACTGCGGGCGTGGGTCGACAAGCACGTCGGTGCCCGACTCGAAGTGCCCCGACCGGCGGACTCAAGGCGGTTCGACCAGAGCCTGGCCATGTACCTCATCACGCGCGACCTGATGCGCGACCTTAATGCCGTCGGCGGCGGCTTCATGAGCCAGTTGGAGTGGGGTTCCGACCCTCGCGGCACGCCGCTTCCAGTGGCGGACATGATGGAGTCACTCTTCAACTCGACCTTCGACCACAACGGCGGCAAGGCCCCGATTCCGTACGCCACGGAGGCCGACGTCCAGGGCCTGCTCACCATGCTCCCGTTCACCTGGCTGACCGGTGGTGCACCGCCGCTCTTCATGGACTTTCGCAAGGTGTGGGAGCCCTGGGAGATCAAGGCGCTGGCTAAGGGACTCGGGATCTCGGACCTGGACGGCTCGACGCTGTGGGAGCGCAAAGGACTCGTTGACGGTGACAATTCCGGCAGCGCCTCGCTGAACTGGGCCGCACAGCCGGGCGCCTCCGTTGAGGAGATCATGGCTGGCGTGTCGCTACCCCTGGCCGATGCCGGCTATTTCCCTGGTCTTGGGAACTCTGTGACCTTCGTCTCGCCGGCCGGTATTGACGGCATCGCGGCAAGACTGGCTTATAGCGCCCTGACGGACATGTTCTCACTGATCTGGGACGAGGCCACCACCGTTGCCCTGCCCGACGTCCTGGCGCAGGCGGTGTGCAACACCTCCACGCCGACGTGGCCGCACACCTTCGTGGTCCCCAAGTATGCCACCATGGGCGAGTACAAGCAGTTCGCGCCGGCCAACCACTTCCACATGACGTGCGGGCTGACGCCCGCCCGTCTGCAGTACTGGCTGGATCTGACCAACGTCCTGTCCGTGACGCCGTGGGAAGCCCGCTCCGGATTCGTAGAAGGCGTGGATCGACCGATGCCCTTGCTGCACGTCATCAACGGCGGCGAGAGCGCCGCAAAGACACTGGCCAAGCGCGGCGGGCGTTGACGTAACGTCTTCTGCTCGGATCACACGACCTCATTGGCTGGAACGGCGCGGCATCCGGATCATGCGGAGACCGCCGCCCTCGCACTTCGCATGCCCAACCGGTGGCCCTTGACACGAGTCCTGCCAGTGTGCTATACTGGCGCCAACATGCGTGTGTGTCCCTCTCGGTAGTGGCGCCACCGATTGTCCGCAGTCCTCCTCGCACAACCAAACACAGCAACGATATGGCACCCACCGACAACTTCGGCAACCCCGGTAGCGTTTCTGCATCTCCTACCGGCCGACTCGGGTCAACCGCGGCGTGGGCCATGGCCTACCCGGTGGGGTGGCCCGCCGGTCATCTGTGCCTGCAAGCACCGAACCCTCGGGATGCCTCACTGCCGCCCCGGCTAACGGCGGCACTGCCTCGTCCCGTTCCACCACCACCGGAGGTGACGCCTCGTGCGTAGTGGCTCACTGGTCACCAAATCCATGATCCTCGCGTTGGCGGCTGTCGGCGTCGGCATGGGCAGCCTCTGGGGCCGCTTCAACGCCGCCGCGGCCCCAGATCAGGGGAGCTCCTCGCACTCCGCCACACCGCCGAAGCCCGCGGTGGTGCGCCAAGCGAGAGCTCTGTCAGCACCTTCGCTGACGATGAACGACTACGGTCTGTCCGCGCCGCCGGTGGTGGCCAAGGCTTCCGCCCGCCCCCCGTCGGTCCCGACTGGCGAACAGCGGCCGACGTCGAAGGACACAGCTCCCCTTGTACTTTTGCCGCCGAGGCTGGTCGCACAGGGGGCCGGTCTCTCCGAGTCGCCGCCACGCGAGTTGCGGGTCGAGTTGGGCAAGTTCGTGGTGTTCAAAGGGCGAGATCTCAAGAGCGTGGTCGTAGGCGATCCCAAGATCGCTGATGTCGTGGTCCTTTCCAGTCAACTGGTCCTTGTGACTGGCAAGTCGGCCGGCACAACCCAGTTGTTCATTCGCGACGCCACCGAGAACCGAGAGCACACCGTCATTGTCCAGGACCAGAACCGGGTGGTGGCGACCGAGGTCGAGGAGGCGCTGAGAGTCCCCGGGGTCAAGGTCTCGCTGATCAAGGACACCCTCCTTCTGGAGGGCGATGTGGCGGACGAGAAGGCCCTGCAGAGAGCGGAGCAACTCGCGAAGCTGTTCGCCCCTAACGTGATCAACCTCCTTACCGTGCAGCAGCAGGAGGAATCCCTGGAGTCCCCCGCGCTGGCCAAGCAGATCACGGAGGCGCTTCAGATCGAGGGAGTGACTGTGCGGGTAATCAACAAGTCCGCCATTCTCTCGGGTACTGTCGCGTCGGACGAGGAGAAGACCAAAGCCGAACAGGTGGCCGCGATCTACACCCCAAACGTGATCAGCCTCCTGAAACGAAAGCCACTTTCCGCCGAGGAAATTCAGCAGACGATCGGCGACGAGAACGTCACGGTCAGGTTGGTGCGCGACTGGGTGATCCTCGAGGGCAGCGTGACAACTGAGCAAGAAAAGCAACAGGCAGAGACGGCTGCCGCCCTCACCGGTCTCCAGGTGCTCAACAGGCTGCAACTTCCGTCGACCGACGTGGCAGACGAGACTCTGGCGGAGCAGATCCGGCAAACGCTCAACCTGCCCAACATCAAGGTGACCGTGACCAAGGGCAGCGTCCTGCTGACAGGATCCGTCGCGGGTGAAGACGAGATGAAGCGCGCGACGGAGCTCGCGAAACTGTTAAGCCCCAATGTCACCGCAGCTCTGGACGTCGAGGACCCGCCGCAGGTACGTGTCGAGGTCAAGGTGCTCGAGATTGCCAGGACAGACTTGGACCACTTCGGGTTCGAGTTCCCACCGCTGAATTCCGACGGCGGGACATACGTCTTCGGAGAGCAAGCTGTGAACGGGCCCATCGTCCGCCAGACCCCGGCTGCCGCGACAGTTCAGGCGTTCGCGCAGAACAACAACACCCGGCTATTGTCGAGTCCCAGCACCACTGTGCGCAGCGGGAAGGAAGCGAAGATCAACGTGGGTGGGCGAATCCCCATTCCTTCAACCACCTACGGGTCCCAAGGGACAGGAAGCGGAGTCCTCCAACAGAGCGTTGACTGGCAAGAATTCGGCGTCATACTCACAGTCACTCCCACCGTCGACCGCTCAGGGAATATCGCGCTGAAGCTGCAAACCGAAGTCAGCGAGCCCGATTTCTCTCTCGCGGTCAATATCAGTGGAGGGCTCGTGCCCGGCTTCAAGACTCGGTCCTGCGACACGGATGTACTTGTCCGACCCGGCGAACTCCTGGTGATCGGCGGACTGATCGACCGACAGACCCGGAAGACCGTGGTAAAGTTCCCGATCCTGGGAGACCTCCCCGTGCTCGGTGCGCTCTTCCGCAGCACTCGCTTCCAAGAAGGCGATACCGAGTTGGTGATTCTCGTCTCGCCAACGCAGGTCGGTGCCGCCGCCGGTTAACCCAGACGGGCCGACCCCATGCCGGCTTGGTTGACAGCGCTCCTCAGATCGTAGAATTGCCGCCGGAGACCGTTTTGCCGCGAGGCGGTCCAGTGTCGAAATGTCGCTGGACCGGTCGCAGGAGTAGCGGCGGAAGGAATGTGAGCCCACTATGCGCAATCCCATGCTCCTCGTCGCCCTCGGACTGGGGGCGGTGGCAGCTATCGGCACCTTCCTCTTCGTTGGGCGCAAGCACGCCCGGGACAAAGAGAAGGAGGGAGGACAGAAGGCGGTAGTCGTCCAAGAGATCGTGGCCAAGACGACCATCTACCCCCACTCACTCATCCTGCCCGACATGGTCGAGTCCCAGAAAGCCGACCAACTCGACCCCACCGCTTGCCAGGACCTGAGCGAGGTCATCGACCATGTGGCCCTGAGCCAGGTTGCACCGGGCGAGAAGCTTTATCGCTACAACGTCAGCGGCGTCCAAGGGCAGACCACACGACCGGTGGTGAGCTTCGAAGTGCCACTCAAGACACGAGCGTACTGCGTCGTGGTCGACCCGGCAATGGGAGCCGGCGGGTTGCTTCAGGTTGGCGACCGCGTGGACGTGTTGGTGATCTACGATCTAGGCGAAAGGGCCATGGCGCGGACAGTGGTCCAAGACCTCCAGGTGTTGGCGACCGAGTTTCTCGGTGAGAAGCCGGCGGAGCCGGCAGCGACTGAGGACGACGCAAGCAAGAAGGCTGGCAAGACCTCAGCTAAGTCGGCAAAGTCTGGCCCGGAGGAGCGGAACACGCCCGCTCCGGGCACCGTTCAGATGAAGGTCGTCCTCGCCGTCTTGCCTGAGCAGGCGCAGCAGCTCAGCGCAGCCCAGAAGAAAGGCGAGATCTCACTCACCATCCGGAATGGCCGGGATGACGAACAAGTGAGTCTGGACGAGGCGGCCTACGAGCAGCCCAAGAGCCTGCGGACGGCAGCCGAGATAATGCAGGAGCGCCAAGCCCGGGAGCTGTCGAGCAAGGCGAGGGCGCTTGGTGATGCCACCAAGAGACTTGCCGGATGGCAGTCCCCGGCGTTCCCGCTGACTCCCCCAAACACCGGGCAACCGCTGCCGATACCAAGACAGGTGAAGCCGGCGAAGACCGTCGAGGTGATTCGGGGCTCGGAGCGCGAGGTTGTACCTGTTGCCGAGTAGCCGTTTGTGGTAAAAACGAAGGGTTGCTGGTAGGCTCCACCCACTGACGTTCCCCGAGACACGCGGGTCTGCCAGAGCTGGCGACGCAGGCCGAGACCCGCTGCTGTTGGAACTGCGGGTCTCGGCGGCGGAGATTTGTGCCAATGCCTGGTGAGCGGCTCCACCGGCCGGCTTGTTGTGGCTGTTCCCCCCCGGTGGTCCCTCCCCGCCTGATGTCGAGGCGGGAGCCGCCGAGCGTTTCTCGTCTCTGGAGCAGACTACTGCGCATGACAGACCTCACGCCCAATGCAGTCCGTATGGCCGTGCTGGACAATGACCAGGACAGCTATGCCCTGCTGGACGGACTGACGGTCCAACCAGGGCAGGCGCAACTGGTGGGCTTTCTCGACCCTGACGGAGATGTTTGCGACCAACTCGCCCGCCTGCGCCCGGACATCGTCCTCCTTGACGGTGATGATCTTGCGCTGGCAGCCATCGAGAAGACTGAGCAGATCACTCTGGCGAACCTGCCCGTAGCGTGTGTGCTGCTGTGGAGCAAAGAGGACACCCGGCAGATCCGGCACGCCATGCGCGCAGGAGCGGAAGACTTCCTGATCAAGCCGCTGGAGGCCGAACAGGTGGGCGCCGTCTGCAGCGAGGTACTCGCCATGATCCGAGAGCGGTTCCCGCTCGGGTGGGGCGGGGGCGGATCGCGAGCCGGACACTACTGCCAAGTCACCGGGCTGATCTGCGCCAAGTCGGGCGTGGGCAAAACGACGCTGGCCACCAATCTGGCCGTCCTGATTGCCGCGGAGACGGACCGAAGGACGGCTCTGATCGACCTACAGCCCGGCTATGCCTCCGTGTTGCTCAATCTGCAGCCCTCCCGGCCGCTCGCCGACGCGCTTCAGTTTGGCGAGGGGCTTGACCAGGAGGTCCTCCGTGCGTTCGCCCTCGGCCATGCAAGCGGTGCAGACCTCTACACTTGGCAGTTGCAGCCGGATTTCCGCGAGCCCTACGAAGTTCACCCGGACTTTCTGCAGGCAATGCTCCAGGTACTGGCGGCCGAGTATGACCATGCGTTGGTCCTCTTCCCTCGGCTGGCCGGCGAGTCCCTGCGGGCGCTTGCCATCATGGATGATGTTCTGGTAGTCACCACTGGTTCAGACTTGCTGACCCTTCGAGACACGCGGATCTTTCTGGACACCATCGAGGACGGGTACGTGGACAAGGAGAACATCCGCATCATCCTGAATCGGTATGAGCGAGCCCACGGTTTCTCTCAGGAAGACGTCGAACGGACTCTCCGCCGCAAGGTGGCCGCGGTCGTCCCAAACGACTACGAGGTCTCCTCTGCATCAATCAACCTCGGCATCCCGTTTGTGACCCAACACCCGAGAGCCGGGCTTGCTCAGGGAGTCCGCAATGTCGCGGCTGCTCTGACAGGCGCAACGCTCGCCGACCCGGAGGAGGGTCGGCGCGGGTTCGCGTTCTTTGGCAAAAAATAGAGGAATGATCGACGATGCTTGCAGCACAACCGGGCGAGGCAGTCTCGCCGTTGGTCAGGAAACTGGCACACCGACAAGAGCCCACCGCAGCCTCAACCGCAGCGCCGGCAGCGCCGGCCGCAGGCCCCCCCCCTACCGCCGACGAGGAGGCACAGCTACGCCTTCTCCGCAACAAAATCCATGAGAACCTCATCGCTGAGCTAGACCTCAGCGCCGCCGGCAAGAGCGACGAAAGCGAGTCCCAGATCCGCCAAGCCACCGAGGGGGTAATGGCGCGGGTCCTGGCGGATACCAGCCTGCCGCTGCAGACCAAGAAGAAAGAGCAGTTGATCGAGGATGTCCTCAACGAGGCGATGCCGAACCGATTCGGCCCCCTTGAGCCGCTCCTCCGGAACCCGGCGATCTCGGAGATTGTGGTCAACTGCTGCAGTGAGGTCTTCGTTGAGCAGAAGGGCAGACTCGACCCGGCACAGGTCAACGGCCGGCCGGTGCGGTTTGATGACGATTCGCACTTGCGGCGCATCATCGACAAGATCCTGGCCCCCATCGGCCGCCGGGTGAATGAACGGACGCCCATGGCTGACGGACGCCTTCCCGACGGCTCCCGCGTAAACGTCGCCATCCCCCCGGTTGCACTCAAAGGCTCCTCCCTCACCATCCGCAAGTTCTCCGACAAGCCGCTCACGGTCGAGGACCTGATTGGCTGGGGCACCCTCACCCAGGAAATGCGCGACTTCCTGGAGGCGTGTGTGCACGCCCGTCTCAACATCATCATTGCCGGCGGAACGGGCAGTGGAAAGACTTCCAGCCTCAACGTGATGGCGGCGTTCATCCCCATGCACGAGCGCGTGGTGACCGTCGAGGACTCGGCCGAGTTGCGGCTGCCTCAGCCGGACCTCGTCACCTTGGAGGCGAGACCCCCCAACATCGAGGGCGAAGGGCAGATCACCATTCGCGATCTCGTGCGGAACTGCCTGCGTATGCGACCAGACCGCATTGTCGTGGGCGAAGTTCGGGGCGGCGAGTGTCTCGACATGCTCCAGGCCATGAACACCGGTCACGACGGCTCGCTGGCCACCTGCCACAGCAACTCTCCGCGGGACACCGTCTCCCGGTTGGAGACCATGACGCTTATGTCAGGTATGGACCTGCCGATTCACGTCATTTCCAAGCAGATCGCCTCTGCGGTACAGCTCATTGTGCAGCAGAGCCGCCTGTCTGACGGCAGCCGGAAGATCATCAACATCACGGAAGTGCAAGGAATGGAAGGCGAAACCGTGCTGCTCCAGGACATCTTCGTCTTTGAGCAACGCGGGATCGACGGCGAGGGGAAGGTGCAGGGGCAGCACCGGCCCACCGGCTTCCGGCCCAGGTGCATGGATCTGCTCATCCAGGCGGGCTGCAAATTGCCCCCGTCGACATTCATGTGATTCGGTCCGTTTGAGGTACTCTTAGCACATGGCTCCAGCACTCATCGCAGTCCTGGCCTTTGCCGGGGTGGGCGGAGCGGCGTTCGCCGTCAGCCGCCTCACCTCGACCGGGCGCCGATTCGACGACCGGATCGCCCAGGTCGTCGACGGAGCTGGCCCGACCGGGGAAGAGGACCTCGATCAGGCAGCCGGAAGACCTGCGAGACGCGAGGAACGACTCCCGGCACTGGCCAAGGCGCTGGCCGGACGCGGGATCCTGGAGAAGCTTGAGAAGCGGCTGGTCACGGCAGGACTGCTTCTCCGGCCGACCGAGTTCCTGGTCATCTGGGCTGCGTCGGCCGTTGGCATGCTGCTGATCTCGTTGGTCTTGGGTAAGGGAGCCCTCCTCCTCACCGTGATGCTGACCGGGCTCGGGCTTTGGGTCCCCAACGGCGTCCTCAACTTCCTGTACAACAAGCGCCGGACCGCTTTGGAGGGACAACTGGCTGACGCTCTGACCATGATCTCTTCCGGGCTCAAGGCGGGCTACACCGTTTTGCAGGGCATGCAGGCGGCCTCCGAGCAACTTCCCAACCCGATCTCTGCGGAGTTCGGCCGCGTGGCCAAGCTGGTCAATGTAGGGATGGATTTCGGCGGGGCTTTGAGACGGATGGGAGACCGCGTCGGGAGCTACGATTTCGATATCGTCATCACCGCTGTAAACATCCAGTTGCAGACCGGAGGCAACCTGTCCGGTCTTCTCGAGAGCATTGCCGCCACCATCCGTGACCGGATTACGCTTCGGCGGGAGATCAAGGCCGCCACCTCGCAGGGGGTGCTCAGCGGCGCCATTCTCGTCCTCCTGCCCGTCGGGATCGGCTGCGGACTGATGGTCATCAATCGCCCCTACGCCAACTACCTGTTCACCACCGTCCTTGGCAGAAACCTGCTGAAGTTGGCCATCGTCCAGCAGTTCTTCGGAATCTGGCTGATCAAGCGTTTGCTCAACTTTGACGCTTAGGCGCAGTTCGCCTGAGCCGCCGTGTAATCGTGCTGCCGCTGGCGAGCCACCGAGCGGGCGGTGGCACTGGAACGGAAACGAGGAGTGCACGTGCACTTGGTGACAACAACCAACGCGAAGGAGTGCCGAACTTGAGCGTCGCAATGGTGCTCCTGGTATTGCTCTGGATGGGCGTGATCGCCGCCGTGGTCGTCGCCTTGACCTCGGGTTCTGCCGAGCGGCTGATGCGCCGCCGACTGGACGGAATCAGCGTGCTGCAGGACGAGGTCGCCGCCTTCGAGGAGAGCGAACTCTCACAGCCCTTCGCCCAGAGGACCATCCTGCCGTTTCTGGAGAAGTTTGGTGATCGCCTCGGCGACAGCGCCGACAAAATGCGTGGCGGTCAGATCGCCGAGATGCTGGAGCAGGCTGGCTACCCCTGGGGCATGAGCGTGACGCAGTTCCTCGGGCTGAAACTGGCGTTCGTTGTGGTGTTCCTGGGTATCGCCGTGGTCGGCGGGCCGTTTGTCGTCTACGCCTTGGGCAAGGTCCCTGCCCTGGCGACCATGGTCGCCAAGCTACGGCTCCTCATGACTGCGTCCTTCTTCATGCTGCCGATGGTCGGATTCATCTTCCCCAACATGGTGTTGGGTCGACTCATCAAGGGGCGACACAAACGCATGAAGAAATCGCTTCCGGATACCGTGGACCTGCTCGTGCTGAGCATGGAAGCAGGGATGGGGTTCGACGGCGCAGTGGGCGAGGCAGTGAAGGCTATCAAGGGGCCGTTGAGCGATGAGTTCGCCCGCGTTCTTGCCGAGGTGGCTCACGGCAAAGGGCGCTCCTTGGCCTTCCGCGCGCTGGCCTCGCGCACGAAGATGGCGGAGCTGTCGCTGCTGGTGGCGGCCATCGACCAGGCGGAGAAGATGGGGGTCGGTTTGGCCTCGGCGCTCCGGGCACAGGCCGCCGAGCTTCGTGAGCGCCGCATGATGGAGACGAGAGAGCGGGCGGCGAAGCTTCCTGTGAAGATGATGTTTCCCCTGGTGCTGTTCATCTTCCCGGCCCTGTTCGTGGTCATCCTGGGACCGGCGGTGGTGCAGATGAAGGAGCTGATGGACCAGGGGGTGTTCTGACGAGGCCGCGCAGCGGAAGGCGGGTCGAAGCCCGGAGGGGACGGAAAGGGAGACGACTATGCCCAACACGCGACGCAACTTCCTCCAGCGGCTCGGCGGAGCAGGTCTCATGGCCGCGACGAGTCATGCCGCTTCCGCGCCAGAACGCCAGCGCAAGCCCAACTTCGTCTACCTGATGTCCGACGAGTTGGGGTACTACGAGCTTTCGTGCATGGGGAACCCGCACTTCCGGACCCCCAACGTTGACCGGATGGTGGCTGAGGGCGTGCGCTTCAGCCAGGCGCTGGCCGGATCCTCGCTTTGCGCGCCGACACGTTGCTGCCTGCTGACCGGCAAGCACAGCGGCCATACCTCCGTCCGGAAAAACGACGGCGGCACGCCGCTACGCGAGGAAGAGGAGACCATCGCCTCGCTGCTGAACCGAGCGGGCTACGCCACCGGCGGCTTCGGCAAGTGGGGCTGCGGCGGGCGCGGCTCGACGGGCGTGCCGGAGAAGCACGGCTTCGACGTGTTCTTCGGCTACTACGATCAGGTGCACGCCCACTCCTACTACACCCCCTACCTCGTCCGCAACAGCCAGGAAGTGCCCCTCCCGGGTAACAAGGGCGGCAGCACCGGCGAGACCTACTCGCACTACGCCATCATGGACGAGGCGAAGAAGTTCCTCCGCGCCAACAGGGATCGGCCGTGCTTCCTGTACCTGCCTGTCACGCCGCCCCACGGTCTCTTCGACCTCCCAGACGCGGACCCCGCGTGGCAGCTCTACAAGGACAAGGACTGGCCCGAACCGGCGAAGCGCTACGCGGCCATGGTCAGCATGGTCGACCGGAACCTGGGCGAAGTGCTATCGCTGCTGAAGGAACTCGGGCTGGACGAGGATACCCTTGTCTTCTTCTGCGGCGACAACGGCGGTGCGGACTACTTCCCCGACAAGGAGCACCCCAAGGGGTTCCTCGGCGCCAACGTAGCCCCCCACACCGGTAAGGTGTTTCGCGGTCACAAGGGCAACCTGTACGAGGGTGGTCTGCGTCTCCCCATGATCGCGCGCTGGCCGGGGAGGATCCAGCCCGGCCGCGTGAGCGACTTCCTGTGGTACTTCCCGGACGTGCTTCCGACTGTGGCGGAACTGGCTGGGGTCGCGACACCGCAGGACGTCGATGGCATTTCCCTTGTGCCGGAGCTGATAGGCGAAGCCACCGCGGGCCGGAAACAGCAGGAGCACGACTACCTCTACTGGGAACTGAGCGGGCAGACTGCCGTGCGCATGGGGCAGTGGAAGGCCGTCCAGCCGGGCAAGAACAAAGACTGGGAGCTGTACGACCTGAGCAGTGACGTTGAGGAGCAGCACAACCTCGCTGCCGCGCAGCCCGACCTCCTGGCGAAGCTGAAAGCGTTCGCCGAGCAAGCCCACGAGGAACCCGCGGAGGGCGTCTTCCACGACCGCGAGATCCACGAACGGGAC
>PEVN01000294.1:13678-14882 GCA_002779825.1 Armatimonadetes bacterium CG06_land_8_20_14_3_00_66_21
AAGCTCGGAGCGCGTTCGACCACGCCGGTTCACCCTGCGCAAACAGCGCCACGCCCAGAGCGCCGGCTCGGCTGGGGGCGCAACACACCGGAGGTGTCCCATACGCCTGAAACTGCTCTGCTGCGAGATCTTCTGCCGAGAGGTCTGCCAGCTCGTAGCCGAGAGCCCCAACACGATCGACGTTGAGTTCCTGCCGAAGGGTCTGCACGACCTCGGCTCCGAACGGATGGTCGCCAGGCTCCAGGAGCGAATCGACGCCGTGCCGGCCGGCGTCCACGAGGCGGTCCTGCTCGGCTATGCCCTGTGCAACAATGGCATCGTCGGCCTGCGGGCGCGAGCCGCCCGGCTGGTGATCCCGCGCGGGCACGACTGCATCGCCGTGTTCCTGGGCGACCGGCGGAAGTACCTGGACTACTTCAACGCCCATCCGGGGACGTACTACCGCACCACCGGCTGGTGTGAGCGCGAGGACGCCTCCACTGTCGGCGAAGCGACCGTGCAACAGAAGCTGGGGCTGAACTTCCGCTACCAGGAGTTGGTCGAGAAGTTCGGGGAAGACAACGCCAACTACATCATGGCGACCATGGGTGACTTCACTGCGAACTACAATCGAGTCGCCTACATCAGCATGGGGCTGGCGTGCGAGGAGCCGTTCCGCCGGCGAGCCGTGAAGGAGGCGGAGGACAAAGGCTGGACCTACGACGAGATCGAAGGCTCGATGGAGCTGCTGCGAAAGCTGATCGACGGCACGTGGGATGAGGACTTCCTCCTCGTTGAGCCCGGGCACACCGTGGCGGCGTCGCACGACGAGGGCGTCATCCGGGCGGCGGCGGTTCTCGACTGAACGTGGACCGAAACCGTTGGCCCCTTTAGCTGGTCTGCGCGTGCCCAACCAGAGAAAGCGCATGTGCACCGGAGTTTGCATGGTCACACGCAGGAGACCCTCGCCAAGTACAGCGATTGCCCCCGCCGGGTTGACAGAGGCCGGTCAGGTCACGTAGAATGCTTTCACCTTTCAGCACAGGGAGGAGCCGTGTCAGCGGCCGAGCCCGAGCAGCGCCCCCCCGTTCCGCATGTAGGACGAGCGTCCGGCGAGCAGTGCAGAGAGGACACAGCCAAGGATAGGAGAGTTGAGGCATGGCAGAAAAGAAGAGCGGACCAGTGAGCGGACCAGTGATCGGGATCATCGTGGTGATTGCGGTGA
>PEVN01000124.1:0-19911 GCA_002779825.1 Armatimonadetes bacterium CG06_land_8_20_14_3_00_66_21
GCTCTCGCAGGTTGAGATCGCCCAAAGACTGCCCGAGCGTGCGCTCCAGCCAGCTCTGGACCGGCACCAGTGCGGTTGCCTCATCATAGAGATGGTCGATCAGTTGAGTAGCCAGATGGGGACTTGGGCTGGGTTGGGTTTTAGCCAATTCTGCCAGGATCGAGAAGAAATGGTTGGGATCGCGCCGGTTGGCCGTGAGGAGCCTGTTCGCCCAGAAGTCAGCGATCTCACCCTCTCGCTGGTCGGTCAGGGCTCTTGCGGCGAGGTCTTGGACGCTCTCGATCAAGGCGGTGCGCAGCATCTGGGGCACCGCCCAGAGCTCGCCGATGGTCAGCGCGCGCGCGGATTGGTACGCCTCAAAGAACGCGAGGAGGTGCCCCCGGGCCAGACGCAAGTCCGCATGGGAGACGAGTTCCTTCGCGATACCGTAGACGCGCGGCAGACCCCGGTAGGACCCACCGGCAAGCACGGGCAGCTCCTGGCAGAAACGCCGGGTGAGGTTCAACTGGACGTCGCGCGCGTTGCCTTCGATCAGGTATCCATTGTCAAGGATCCACTCAGCGGCCGGAGTCACACTCTCCTCCAACCGACTCGCCTCGAAGAGATCAGAGGACGCCTGATGGACCCATTGGCGGGTTCGTTCGAGCCGGTCCAGCAGTTGGGTGTTCCGCGGCGGCTTCGAGTCCAACCGGTGGTCCAGGGCCAGGCGCCGGGCATGCTCCTGGAGCTGTGTCGGGGAGAGCGGCACTCCCGGGCTCCGCACGTCTTCGACAAGACGCTCACGCTCTGGATGCAGGACAAAGACGGCAGGCGGAGTCTCGCCACTTTCCCGGAGTAACGCCACTGGGACCCGCAAGGTCCTGATCGGCGCTTGAAGAATTAGGACGGTCTCCTCGGACACCAGCCAACGGGCGTGATCTTCAAGCAGCTTTCGATCAACGCCGTACTTCGATCGCTGTATCGACGCTGCACCGAACAGGGCGCCGACCAGCCCACCCACCACGACCGGAATCAGGGCAGGAACAAGTCCGTGCAGATTCGGCTCCGCCCAGTGGAAGACCAGGGAAACAGTCTCGGCGAGACCCCCAAACACGGCGGCAGCCAGGGCCGCCCCGAGAGCACGGCGCCAACCAAAGGGGTCCCATGCGCGCACCTCCCCGTCCACGGTCCTGTGCAGCAATGCTGCGCGGTGGAAGCCCCTCCTCGCTAACTGTCGGAAGGCTCCGCGAGCTTCCTCTCGCTTCGCGAAGTAGCCTATGAGAATACCTGCTGCCAAATGCTGTCCTCTCTTCATCAGGTCGCCCAAGCTCAAGGAAGTCCGACATGTTCGGAGGGGTCGATGTCAATGTCCGTCTCCGACCTCGATCCGCCATCTCGTCGCCGCCCCGCGCGTCACGTTATCTCGGCTCATCGCCGCGCGCTATTCCCCCCTGTCGGACAGAGCAAGCCCATCCAGGTAGAACACCGCGTCTTCCGTCCCGTGGGCGCAGAAACCGAGCCAGCGGAGAGAGCGGCACTCCGGGTCGCAGGGGAGGTCGGCGAAGCGTTGAGGTTGCTGGCCGGGGAGCGTGACGGTCAGGGAGTACTTGCCGGTGGCGCCATCGCCGAATCCGCAGATGATCTCGAACTGGACCCACTGGCCGGCGGGCAACTGCACCTGAATGTCGTCGCGCCCCTTCACCGCCAGAGAGCCGTCGCCGCGGACCGTCAACGACGGCCCGACGCGGTACGGCTGGCTGGCGTCGCGCCACTCGTGGTAGATGACGGCGCCCGCCGTGTGCATCAGGGCGAACCGGCCGACGACGGTGCCTTCGCTGAAGTTCGGGTCCCAGAAGACGTGCGGGTCCCAGACGTTCTTCTGGTCCGGCCCGTCGATGAACTTGAGGCAGTGCTTGCCCTCGAACGCCGTCTCGTCGGTGACGCGGGCCGTGCGCGTCTCGTTGCCTTCGTAGGTCTGTGCGGCGGGCGCCTTGGCGCCGACCTGGGACTCCTCAAAGCCTTCTTCAATCGGCAGCGGCGGCACGGGCACCGGCGGCGGGAAGGCGCGGGGCATGTCGGCGGGGACGCGCCCGGTTGCCAGGTTGGCGGGGCGGCCGGTGTCCGATAGGTCGAATGGGACGAATCCGACGGATGCGGCGGGGGAGCCGTCCTTCAAGCGGAAGTCGTCCTTGGCGGGGTCGACGAACAGCGGGTCGGCAATCAGCGAGTTGGCATCCTGCCCCTTCTCCCGCCACTTGTCCAGGCTCATCCCGGCGAAGGTGATCTCGCCCTCGCCGACGTGCCAGTACAGGTTCCGGTCCAGCAGGTACTGGTTGTCCGACCAGTTGCCGTGGAGCAGCGGCCCCTCCCCCCAAAGGACAAGGTTCCGCTCGAAGACGAACGAGCGGTGCGGCTCCGGGCGCGTCCGCTGGATCTGCCCGACTCGGGCGAAGGCGAGGATGTTGTTGACGAAGCGGTTCTCCTTTCCGTAGTGCTGGTGGAACCCGCCCGTCTTCGTCCGGTACACCAGGTTGTTCTCGGCCAGGATGTCCGACGTGCCTTCGTCGAAGTAGATGCCCCAGCCGCCGTAGGTGTAGGCGTCGATGTCGTGGAACCGGTTGAGGCGGATGACCGAGCCGGGCGACGGCCCGAGCGTGTAGATGCCGCCCATGTCACTCAAGACAGCCTGCCCGATGTTGTAGACGTGGTTGCGCTCGATGGCGTTGTGGTGGGCGTTGCTTTCGGCGTAGCCCCACCGCCAGCCGACGGAGAGGCCGGTGTAGTAGAAGTCGTGGATGTCGTTGTGCTCGATCCGGTTGTGCGGGCTGTGGCCGATCCACACGCCGATGGCGGCCGGGTGCATCCGGCCGCCGTGCGCGAGGGCGCAGTTGCGGACTACGTTGTGGCCGGCGACCTTCGACTCGTCCGCCTCATAGCCCTGGGTGCCGATCCGGATGCCGCCGGCGCCCAAGTCCCAGAGCTCGCAGTTCTCGACCCGGTTGCGCTGACACGCCTGACCGAGGTCCAGTCCGTACCCGCCAAGGTGCGCCAACTCGCACCCCGCCCACACGCAGTCATGCGCGCCGACGGCGCTGACCGCCGCAGCGATGCTCGCCTCGGCCTGCGGAAAGCTGTAGCCCGTCTCCGGCACGTTCCAGTTGGTGTGGGCGAAGGTCAACCCGCGGAACTCGAGGTACTCGACGGGCAGCCCCACCTCAGGCTGCCCCTTCAGCAGGACCAACTGGTCCAGGCGCGGCGCGATGACCTCCACCGCCTCCGGGCTCTCGCCAGGCAGCGGCAGGTAGGTCAGCACGCCCGCCGGTCGGTCGAGGTAGAACTGCCCCGGCGTGTCCAATGCCTCCTTCACGTTCTCGACCAGGAACCGGTTCCCGCGCTGAAGTCCGGCCCAGTACGACGGATTGCACGTCGGTCCGGTGGCGGTCACGACATTGCGCGCGTCGTCAATCGACCCGACGCGCAGCCGCGACATGCTCCATTGGTGGAACGCGAGTAGCTCGACGTCGTTGAGGTTCGACCAGTCGCTGCGCACGTCGCCGGGTCGGAAGCCGAACCGGTCGTAGCCCTTGCCCTGCGCCGCCTCGGAAGGCGCCAACTCCTTGACGATGTGGTGGTAGCCCTCCTTCGGCAGCCGCGGCCGGAAGCGCCGTTCGTCGTTGACGAAGAGCTGCGAGAACTGCCACTCGCCGCGTTGCACCTCGGGAATCCGCAGTTGCCAGCGGCCCTGCCCCTCGACCTCCACCCGTTGCCAGCCCGTGAGCCGCGCGCCGCCGCTGAGGACCGGCCGCTCGCCGGGGTAAGCGGCATAGACGACTGGCGCCGCGGCGGTGCCGGAGTCTTCCGGCGTGAACGCAAGCGGCGCTTCGAGGAAGTACGTGCCGCCGCGCAGTACCACTGTGACTGGCTTCGGACCCGCGCCTTTCTTCAGGTCGCGAACCGCACGCTGCGCCTGCTGAACCGTGGCGAACGGACCGTCCGTCTTCTGCCCATTGGGCTCGGGCAACGTGCCGGACCACTGGTCATTGCCGGCAGGCGAAACGTAGAGGTCAGCGCGGGCCGGTGCTTCACCGGCCCAGGCACACGCCGGGCCGACAGCATTGGCGGCCGCCCCACACAGGAGGCCGAGCCAGCGACTGGCGCTGTTGAGGGGGGAGGGCTTGCGGAGGGAGTGGGTATCGCGAGGCATTGGGCAGGCTCCTTTCGGTCTGCCCAGGGAGTTCACCGCGAGCGAGGCATTCCCTGCCGGCAGCGGGCCACCGTCATCCCAGCGCAACGCCCTGTCGGCGAAGCTCGTCCTGCACGGCGGCGACGTCCACTGCCCGGGAGCTTTGGCCGGTCCGGGCTGCCACGGCCGCTGCGGTCCCCGCCCCCTGCCCGACAACCATGGTCTGAGCCATTGTGCGGAGTAGATACGGGTTGTCTGTGCTCACGCTGCGGCCGGCGCCCATGAGTAAGCCGTCGAGGTCGCGCGGAAGCAGGCAGCGATAGGGAATGTCGAACGAATCGCTGTGGCAGACTTGCGCGCCCCAGGCTTTTTCGCCGGGGTGCTTGACGACATTGGCCCAGCCGATGCTGCGCCCAATCGCGTCGGGTTGGCGAACGCCGGCCTCCATCATCTCAGCGGTGACGCGGAAATCGCCCTGCAGGCACCGCGAAGCGCGAACGCCCAGATTGGCGCCGGTGCCGGCGATGAAGGCGTTCTCGAAGCCGGGGAGGTACTTGCGGTAGACCTCCGACACGGTGAACGCCATCCGCCGGCCGTCGTGGATACTGCGACTGAGCTTGTCGAGGTCCAGCCCGTTGAAGTGGGTGAACCCCGTGATGACGTGCACGACACCGGTCCGGCGGAGGGCGTGCATCTGGCAGGCGTCGGTGGTGTCCTGAATGCCGATCTGCGCGGGCAGGTCGCCGTTGGCCTTCGCCTGCTGGAACGCCGTCATCTGCATCCCGCCGCCGTGGGGGAAGAGAAGGGTGCCGCAGTCGTCGTACTGCGCCAGCGCTTCGGCGAGGCTCCAATCGACGTCCATGTACTCCGGGAACTGATCGGGGTGCTCGCGGAAGTAGTGGACGAAGGCAGCCACGTCCACATTGCCCAGCCGAAAGCACAGCGTGTGGAGCGCGCGCTCCTGGATCCGCGTCGGCGCGCCGGCGAATGCGGCAATGTCGGCGTCGCCCGTCGCATCGACAACGACCTTCGCCAGGATCGCCTCGCGGCCGGACTTGCTTTCGACGATCACGCCGCGGAGCGTGCCGTCGCCCACCACCGCGCCGGCGGTCAACACGTTGACAAGCACCTCAGCGCCCGCCGCCTCCGCCAGCTCCAGCAGCACCAGCTTGGCGCGCTCAATGTCGTAGATGATATGCCCCTTGTGTCGGTGCCACTTGGTGCCAAAGCCCGCCGCCTCAGCAAGCGCGTCGGCGACTTCGACGGCAATGCCCGTCGTGCCGAGCTTGCGTGTTTCGCCGCCGGTGTAGTAGCAGTTGAAGATGGAGCAGCACATGCCCGCAGTGGCCACGCCGCCCAGGAAGCAGTTGCGCTCAAGGAGCAGCGTCTTCGCGCCGGCGCGGGCGGCAGCCGTCGCAGCAGCCACGCCGCCCAACCCGCCGCCGCAGACGAGCACGTCGACCTCGTCGCGCACAGGCAGTGAGCGTGCTGCTTCTGAGACGGTCATCCTCGGGTCTGTTGTCATGTGTGGTTTCCTTTCATGCCGTGCTCACTGGCGCCGAGCCGGTGTCGATTCGCGCTGCCTCTGGCGCACGTTGGGTCGTCAGGCTCACGGCGGCGTGGACCATAGACCCGCAACAAACAACGCGCGGGTGGGCAATGGTCAGCGGCAAGGGCGAGCCGCGGACTGCCCCCCCCCCAGAAATCAGCGGGCCCCGTGCGTGTGGGTCAGTCGGTCCACTTCTGCAACAATCCGCTCCAGGTTCGGCGACGCGAAACTGATCTCGGGCGCAGGGACGCGATTGTGCTTGATGTCCGGCGGGATGTGCCTGTGGTGAGGGTGAGTGCTGGCGAGGTCGGGTGCGTCCGGGTGGGGCTGGGAGTCGAACCAAGTCACCTTCTCCTGACCCCGCAAGATCTCGTAACTGTACCGCCGGATGAAGACGCCGTTGCTGTCTGCGTTGAGGTACTCGCGAACGACGAGCCGGTGCCCCTCCGAGAAACGGAGTTCGCCCTGCAGGACTGCAAGTGACGAACTGCGTCGCGCCAGCACCAACGGGGAGCCGCTCACTCGGGGACACTGCGTCTGGATCGAGTACACGTACTCCTCGCAGTCACGCAGCGATTGGAAGGGGTTCACGGCGCGCAGCCTTACCGATTACCTGCCCGAGCGTCTCCGAGCGACTCTCGGCCTGCCCAACAGCGTCGTAATACTGCTGTCGTCGGTGGAGCAAAGTCTCGTAGGCGCCCGCCCACTCGGCCCAGTCGGCAACCCGGGCGTCGTCCTCAGGCTCCTCACCCGAGCAGTACACGTGGTAGAACGTCTCAGAGAGGACGCCCTACTTCCGTTCGAAGTTGCGCAGGTCCCCAGCCAGGAAGTGAATGTCTTCGAGGATGTCTCGCATTGTCATGGTGGCCCTCCGCGACGCCGATGGTCTGCCTGCAATTATGGCATGAACCGAGGACGAGAGAAAGGGGACGGCGGCGAGGTGGGACGCTCGCACCACGCTTGTATCCCCGTGCTGTCCCTCCAGGTCCCGCCTTGTGAAGGCACCGGCGGGCATGTACCATGCATGGGGTGCCGCAGGCGCCGGAGGTCCTCTGCAACGTGCTCGGAGCATGGCGTCGGCAATCGCGTGTAGACCTCGAGCCCACTGTGCGCCTCCTGCCCAAGCCTCGCTGCCTGAGTCGCCGAGCTGTCCTGCTCGGGCTGGCCTTCGTCGGCCTGTTGGCCGCCATCACGCCGTACAACGACTACTACGTCCAAGCCACCTTCGTGGCGGGCAACTTGCTGCCAACCGGGTCGATGGTGGTGCTGCTACTGCTGGCGTGCCTGGTCAACCCGCTGCTCCGGCGGCTGCGTCGCCGGGCGTTGAGTGCGGGGGAGCTGGCGACGATCTGGGCGATGATCATCGCAGCGTCGGGTATCCCGGCGGCGGGGTTGTGGCGCTATGTATTCCCGCAGGCGGTGGCGGCGCGGTATTTCAGCAGCACGGCGAACAACTGGAGCGCGTTGCTGGTGCCGTACGGGTCGAAGTGGTTGACTGTGCAGAGCGACGAGGCTGCCCGGTGGTTCTACGAGGGCTTGCCGCCGGGCGAGTCGCTGCCGTGGCGGCTGTGGGCGCTGCCGCTGATGACGTGGGTGCTGATTGCCTTGGCGATGTACGTCTGCACTGCCTGCCTGGTTGCCCTGCTGCGTCGGCAGTGGGTGGAGGCGGAACGGTTCACGTTCCCCTTGGTGCAGCTCCCGCTGGAAGTCATGCGGGAACCCGGGGACGGGGCGCTGTTTCCCTCGTTCTTCCGGCAGCCGCTGGTCTGGTGGGGAGCGGCGATCCCGCTCGTGCTCCACGGCTTGGGCGGGCTGGCGACGTTCTTCCCGGCGGTGCCGCACCTCCGGCTGCACTATGACTTCCGGCAAGCCCTGGCGGCGCCGCCGTGGTACGCCATCGCCGACGACACGCAGGTGCATCTCTACCCGGCAGTGACCGGGCTCAGCTACCTGCTCTCGTCGGAAGTCGGCGCGGGGCTCTGGTTCGCGTGGGTGCTCGACCGCGTACAGCGGCTGTTCCTCCAGGTCTACAAGGTGCTCCCCTCGCAGGTTGCCCTGTTCGAGTTGATGACCCACGAGAGCTATGGGGCGTCGCTCGCGCTGGTGGGGATCGCCCTCTGGACGGCGCGACGGCACTGGCGACGGGTGGCTGCGTGTGCGGTGGGGCGAGCCCTTGCGGCTGAGGAGGAGTCGCTGACGTACCGACTGGCCTGCTGGGGATTCACGGGCGGAGCGGGCCTGTTGGCTGTGGCGTTCTGGCTGCTTGGCATGCCGGGCTGGACGACCGTCCCGTTCCTCGTCGGCGTGTTCGTGATGTACATCTGCGTCAGTTGGGCGGCGACCAACGGAGGCATGCTGCTGGTGACGCCTCGCTACTGGCCGATGGACTTGGTGCTGTCGGCGTTCGGCGGCGGGATCTTCACGCCGAGGCAGGCCGTCAGCACCTCGCTCCTCGAGCAGGCCCTGGGTCGCGACCCGCGCGAGAACTCAATGCCGTCGCTGCTGAACGGGCAGAAGCTCGCCCACGAGCTGCACCTGCCACGCCGGGCATTGCTTGTCGCCTGCCTGGCCGGGATGGTCGTGGCCACGTTTGTGTCGATGTACTTCTGGCTCACACTGTGTCATCGCTTTGGCGGCATCCGTCTCGGTCCACTGGGCACGTTCACCGGCCATGCTACGACGCCGCCGCAGCGCTGCACGCAGTGGCTGCAGGTGGGGGTGGCGCCGCGGCCGCTGAACCTCGTCGCCGTCGGACTGGGGGCGACGCTCTTCGGCGCGCTGCAGGCGGGGCGACTCACCTTTGCCTGGTGGCCGCTTCACCCCATTGGGCTAATCATGATGCGCGCCATGTGCCTGCGCGAGTTCTGGTTCCCGATCTTCCTGGGTTGGCTTATCAAGCTGCCGATCGTCCGCTACGGCGGTCTCGCGGCCTACAACCGGGCCCGGCCCTTCTTCTTGGGGCTCGTCCTGGGCGACATGCTCATGGCCGGCGTGTTCTTCGTTGTGGGCTTGCTGACCCGAACGGGCTATGCGGTAATGCCGCTGTGACCGGTCGCGCCGCCCGCATTCGAGGGCGCGCCTGCGGGTTTCCGTAGCCGTTGGGGGGAAGTCACCGACCGGCTGACGCCTGACTCCCTGAGGACTGGCGGGATTACGCGTGCCCGGTCGGCGTTGCCACCGCGTCGTACATGGCCGCAATCGAGGCCGGCGACACGTCGGTTTGCAGGTTGTGCGCGGGGGCGAAGATGAAGCCGCCATCGTCCTCCGGGTGCATGGCGGCCAGCAAGTTCTCGACCGCCTGCCGGATGAGGAGTGGGTCGCCCGATGGCAGCCCCTCCTGCGTGTCCAGCCCGCCGTGGAAAACGATCTCGTTTCCGTGCGCCGCCTTCAGCCGTTCCGGCGCCATTCCTGCGCCGGCTGGCTGGATGGGGTTCAGGATCCGCACCCCGATCTGGATGAGATCGGGGATAAGGGCCGACACCGCGCCGCAGGGGTGGTGCATGTAGACGGCGTCGGTGAACCGGGCCGTGTAGTCGATGCGGTCCCGCATGTACGGCTTCACGAACTCCCGCCACCTCGGGGGTGACATGAACGGACCGTGCTGCGTGCCGAAGTCGTCGCCGCTGGTGGTGAGATGAAGGAACGGGCCCAGGCGCCCATAGTAGACGCGGATGACTGTCTTCTGGAACTCCAGAATCTTGGCGAACAAGCGGTGGATGAACTCCGAGTCCATCGCCAGCATGAGCAGAATATGGTCGTAGCCGCATAGCCAGCAGGCAAGCGCCAAGACGCCGAAGACCGGATGCTCACCGACCACGACGCAGGGTGTGTCGTGGAAGAGCGCCCGGGCGCGAGCCTCGCAGTCGTCGAGCACGCCAGCGGGGATCTGGGCGATTGTGGGGAGTTCGTACGCGACCACGTCGTCCTTCGTCGCATTGCGTAGCGGTCCCTCGGCGATCTCCCAGTAGACGCCGCCGAAGCGATGCCGGATGCCGTAGGCGTCCACGTGCTCCGTCTCCGATACCCGCTGGGACCGCTCCGTCACGAACGGCACCAGCGCCCCGGCGCGGCGGAAGTCGACGTCCCAATGCTCGAGTATTCTGCGGTCGAACTTGTCGTAGTCAGCGGGCGCCGGGCCGGCGAAGCCCAGGTACTTCGCCAGGGCCGCCACGGTGGCAGGGCTCTCAACGGTGGACTGCGGCGTGCCGCCCAAGTCGATCGGGCAGCGGTCCACCGGCTGGTGGGCGAGGGTCAGGCGGAAGCGCTCACGAACCAGGCTGTCGGTCTTTGTTGTCATTGGTGGAGTACCCCAACAGGTGGGTCTGCGCATTCGAGGCGCAGGGAGTGTAGCCTGAGCGGCACGAGCGCGCAACTCGCGGCGGGGTGATGGACGGCGGCGGTCGACAGCGGGGCGGTCACCCGCTAACATGAGAGGGCATTGAGTCGTCTCGGAGGACGCCCCGGAGGCGAACAGCGATGCCCACAATTCACGCCAGCGACCAAGTGAACCGACGGCAGGCGCTCCAGCAACTCGCGGCTGGAGCAGTGGGCGCGGCAGGCGCCTGTTCGGCCGCCCTCGGTCAGGACGAACAGCCAGCCGCCGCCGGGAAGGGCGGGAAGACCGGAGGCGTCTTCGTCGAGCGCCAAGGAAACGGCGCGGAGATCTGGCAGGTGACCACCGAAGAGCGCCCGCACTCCAACATCTACTGCGAGGTCCCATACTGCTCGGAGGACTCACGGCACTTGGTGTATGAGCGCCGCGGGGAGGACCGCGACAACCGAACTGACTTCGTGGCGGTCGAGCTTGGGACGTGGCAGGAACGGGTGCTCGACTCCTCCCTGGGGATGGCGGGCTGCGCGATCACGCCGGACGGCATGTTCTACTACCTCGAGCGCAGCGGCGAGACCCAGCAGCTCCTGCGGGCCAAGCTGCCTGACGGCAAGCCCGAGCCGGTGCACCAGTTCGCCGAGGCGCCGTGGACGTGGAGCTTCGGCACGGTGTCACCGGACCACCGCTACTACGTGCGCGGCAAGCGGCTCGACGACAAATGGAAGCTGTTCGGCATTCTGCTGGTCGACCTCCAGACCGGGGAGGAGACGCTCATCGACCAGGACCCGTACACCTTCAATGCTCACCCGCAGTTCGACTTGGGTGGCGGCCGGCAGGTGATGGTCCAGCACAACCGCGGCGGCGGGTTCGACAGCCAGGGGCAGAACTACCGCAGCACCGGCCCCGAGGGCGCGACCCTCTACGTTGTCTCAGTGCCGGATGGCAAGCGCACCGAGCTACAGGTGGGTAAGCCCTACACGAGCCCGGTGACCGGGCACGAAGCGTGGATCGGCCAGACGGGCGAAATGCTACTGTCAGTCAGCGCCAGCGGCGACTACGCGCCGGAGCAGGGCAACCTCTTGGGCGTGCGGCCAGGCGCCGCAGCCCGCGTCGTGGCCAAGGGGTACAAGTTCAATCACGTCGGCGTGTCGCGCTGCGGCCGGCTGTTCTCTGCCGACGACTACCAAGGCACGTTCAAGGTGGTCATCGGCTCCACTCAGACGGGCAAGTCAGCCGTCGTGTGCGAGTCCCTGACCCAGCCGACCAATGCACAGAACACCCACGCGCACCCCTACCTGACGCCCGACCTGAAGTGGGTGGTCTTCAACTCCAACCGCAGCGGCTTCCCGCACGTGTACGCTGCGCGGGTGCCGGAGGGGAGGGTAGACGAGCTGTTGAGGAGCTGAGCAGGGGCCGACCGCACCCCTGCACCGCCAGGGCGGGCCAATCCGCGAGTTGCATGAGGACACGACATGACCCTTGAGAAGTACTCCCTGGGAATCGGCGACCGCTTTGCCCGACAGGGGAAGGCGCAGTTGCGCGCGCTACTGCAGGCGAAGGCGCTGGGCGCCAACGTGGTGCCGGTGTGGAACAAGTCGCACCGCGAGCACACAATCATCGGCACCGCGCCGGCCGACGTCCGCGCCGAGGCAGACGCTGCGGTCGCGGCGTTGGCGTGGACGGACGCGTACTACGTTGATGCCGACCACATCGGACTGAAGAACGTCGATCTCTTCCTCGACGCAAGCGACTTCTTCACGTTAGACGTGGCCGACTTCACCGGGCAGTCGGCGAGCGAGCACGACATTCGTGGCTTCGTCGACAGGCACCGCAGGTACGTTGGCGAGTTGTCGGTTCCTGGGATTGCCACGGGATTCGCGATCACGGCTGAGTGCGTCGAAGTGGCGGCGCGGAAGTACTTGCTGGCCGTCCAGGAAGCCGGGCGAATCTACCGGCACGTCGAGAGTGCCAAAGGCGCCGGCAGCTTCGTGACCGAGGTGTCGATGGACGAGACCGATCAGCCGCAGACACCCGTCGAGTTGCTCTTCATTCTCTCCGCCCTCGCCGAAGAGGACCTCCCCGCCCAGACCATTGCGCCGAAGTTCACGGGGCGGTTCAACAAGGGCGTCGACTATGTGGGCGACGTCGCACAGTTCGCGAAGGAGTTCGAGGAGGATGTCGCCCTCCTTCGGTTCGCCATCGGGGAGTTTGGGCTGCCGGCGAACCTGAAGCTCAGCGTGCATTCGGGTAGCGACAAGTTCTCAATCTACGGCGCCATGAACCAGGCGATTCGGCGGCACGACGCCGGGCTGCATCTGAAGACCGCCGGCACCACCTGGCTGGAGGAGTTGATCGGCCTGGCGTTGGCTGGCGGCGATGGGTTGCGGATCGCCAGGGACGTGTACCGGAGCGCGCTGGACCGGTTTGACGAGTTGTGCGGTCCGTACGCAGCGGTGATCGATATCGACCCGGCGGGCCTGCCCTCGCCCGCTGAAGTAGCCGGTTGGGGCGGCGAGGAGTACGCCGCCGCGTTGCGCCACGACCAATCGTGCGCGGCGTACAACCCCAGCTTCCGGCAGCTTCTGCACGTCGGCTACAAGGTCGCGGCGGAGCTGGGCGTGCGCTACCTGGACGCGCTGGCCGAGTTCGAGGGCGTGATCGCCGCGAACGTGACGGAGAACATCCTGGAGCAGCACGTGAAGCCCGTGTTCCTCGGCTGAGTGGATCTTCGCGCACCGACAGGACTCGGGCGCTGCCGCCGAGAATACGGTGCCGCTCACCATTCCCAACACGATTCCGAACAGGACGAGGAGAGATCGACATGGCACGAATTCCCATTGGGCTGGAGCTGTACTCCGTTCGCGAGGACCTGGCGAACGACGTGCGCCGCACGCTGGAAGCCGTCGCGAAGATGGGCTATGAAGGCGTGGAGTTTGCCGGCCCGCCGCAACACACCGGCGAGGAGTTGCGGCCGCTGCTGGACGAGTTCGGTCTCGTCTGCTGCGGTTGGCACACCCCCTTCGACATGGTGCAGGACGACAAGCTCGCCAGTACCATCGAGCTCAACAAGGCAGTGGGCAACCAGTACGTCATCATCCCCGGTTTGCCGGGACACCTCATCCAGACCCGCGACGACTGGCGAAAGATGGCCGACTTCTTCAACGAGCTGGCCGACAAGCTGGCGCCGCACGGTCTGTTCACCGGCTACCACAACCACCACATCGAGTTCACCCCGCTGGACGGCGAGAAGCCGTGGGACACCCTCTTCGGCAACACGAAGAAGGAAGTCGTCATGCAGCTCGACACCGGCAACGCGCTCTTCGGCGGCGGCGACTGTGTCGCCATTCTGGAGCAATACCCGGGCCGCGGCGGCACCGTGCACCTGAAGCCCTACTCCAAAGAAGCCGGCAAGGACGATCCACACGCGGGCTTCCGCCCGCTCATCGGCGAGGACGACCTGCCCTGGGCCGACATCTTCCGGCTTTGCGAAGCCACGGACGACACCAAGTGGTACATCGTCGAATACGAGAGCGACGCCTTCCCGCCGCTGGAGGCGGTTGACCGGTGCCTCCAGGCACTGAAGGCGATGGGCAAGTAGCGCAAGGCAGACCTCGACTCAACTGCAGGCTCCTGGCGCCGCTGTGCAGCACCGCGATGGAGACGGCCGAGCTGCACGGCGGCGGGGGGGGAGGGGGCGTGAGTACTGAGGCGGCGCCGGGGCGTTCCCCACCAACGGCGACAAGGCGGAATACCTCAAGGACGAGGCGCGAATCCGCAAAGCCACCGAAGCGCTGGAGGCCGCAAAGGAAGCCGAGACGGCAGGGGTAGTAGCACTGGACAAGCTGGCGGCGGCATTGAGGTAGGGGCAGACCTGCGTGTCTGCCCCCGACTGGGCGGGCAGGCACCGCCCCTACGCCGCGGCCCGCGCCTTCGAAGGAGCAGAGACATGCAGTCAGCACCAGCAGTCGCCCGGCTATTGGGCTGTGGCTGTGTGGCCATAGTCCTCTGCACACAGATGAGCGCCTCCGCGGAACAGAACGCGCCGCCCGGCAAGCCGACGATGACGGTGGAAGTCGTCGAGCACGCGGCTTTCAAGGTGGTCGGCGTCGAGCTGGCCGACGCCGAGCTGAGACCCTACCTGATCACCTACGCCTGGGCTGCGCTCTGCCCCAAGATGCCGCTCATCAAGCACCAGACGCAGCCGTACCTGCTGTACGGTCTCTGGTACAGGAAGCCCGGCGCGGAGAAGCACTCATACCTCGTCGGCGTCGAGGTATACCCGCGAAGGTTAAGAACACACCGAAGTCCCGGTGCGACTTCGGCTCCGTCTGGGAGAATACCCTCTGTCCTACGTCTGCTGCACGCCTGCCGGGGAAGTTCCGCGAATTTCCACTTCGGTGTGTTCTTAACCTTCGCGGGTATAACGCAGTTCAAGGACGTCCCCGCGGGGATGGTGACGTGTGCGGTGTCGGCGAGCAAGTTCGCTCGGGTTACGCACCGGGGGCGGATCGGCAACATTCCGTACACGTATCGCGTCGTCACCGAGTAGATGAAGGAGACTGGCGCAGTGCACAACGAGGCGCCGACGTTTGAGGTGCACGATACACGGCAGCCCCTCACCGACGAGTACGAAGTCCTCGTGCACGAACCGATCAAGTAGCCGGCGTGCCCCTTGACGAAGTCCCTTGCAGTTGGTACCGTTCCCACGACTCAGTTCCCGAAAGGACAGACCCAGATGGCAAAGCTTGGTGTGATTCACTACAACTTCCCGACCCTCCCGACGTTGAGTGAGTATCTCCAGTACGCGGCAGACACCGGATTCGGCTATGTTGAGCTGCAGTGTGGCGATGTCGGCACCGATACGGCAGACAACCCGAAGTCCGTTGCCGAGGCCGTCCGCAGAGAAATCGACTCGCTCGGCCTCCAGGTCTCGGCGTTTGCAGCGAACAACGACTTCGTCCTGTTGGAGGAAGAAGCGATCCAGCAGCAGGTCGAGCGCATGCGCCGCGTCTGTGAACTGGCGCAGATTCTCGGCTGCGACGTGATCCGCACAGAAGGCGGCCGCCCGAAGGACGAAGTGCCGGAGAACCGCCACGTCGAAGCCATGACCGGCTGCCTGAAACGCTGCGCGGGGTTCGCCGAAGAGATGAAGATCAAGCTCGCGGTGGACAACCATGGCGTGGTGACCAACGACGGCGATCTGCAGGTCGCGCTATTCCAGGCGGTGGGCTCCAAGTTCGTGGGCGCCAATGTGGACACCCTGAACTACCGTTGGATGGGCCACAGCATTGAGGCGATCAACCGGTTCTACGAGATCGTCGCGCCGTACGCCTTCCACACCCACATGAAAGACGGCACCGGCTGCCGCGGCGAGTATGTCGGCGCAGCGCTCGGCGAGGGTGAGATCAACCTGGCGCACGCAGTCAAGTGCCTCAAGGACGCCGGCTACGACGGCGTGTGGTGCGCCGAGTACGAAGGCAGAGAAGTCACCACCCTCGGCTACGCCAAGTGCCTTGACTGGATGAAGGCGAACATCTGAACGGCTGTCTGACCACGGAGACACTGAGAGCACGGAGAAGGGAAAGGAGGTCAAACGCCTGATCTCCGTGGACTCCGTGTCTCCGTGGTGCAATCGATGCCATGAACAACCCTACCGACCCGGCCGTCCACTACCAGGAAGTCCAGCACTTCCCTCCGTTCTTCCACGCGTTGCTGGGCGCCCTCCTGGCGCTGCTGCTGTGGGGGCAGGTCTCCGCTCTCGTGTTCCACAAACCGTTCGGCGCGAAACCGGCTCCCCCGGCGGTGCTCCTGGCGATGTGGCTGTTCTTTGTGGCGCTCTACCTCGTGGTCTTCCGCTTGGTGGTCCGGGTTGATGACCAAGGCGTGACGGCGGAGTACGGCTACCTGGGTTGGGTCAAGTTCCGCTGGCGCCGGGAGCAGCTTCGCAGGTGCGAGGCAACAACCTACCGCCCGCTGCGCGACTTCGGCGGCTGGGGGATCCGGTTCGGCGCCGGCGGGACCCGGTGCTACAGCGCGCGGGGGAACCGAGGCGTGCTGTTGGAGACGGACAAGCGGCGGGTGATTCTCGGGAGCCAGCGGCCGGAGGAGTTGGCGGCGGCGATCCGCGCGCTTATTGACGGCACGCCGGTCACGGGCCGGTCCGAAGCGCGGCCACCGGGTTCTCGGTGATGACCTCCAGCCCCTCGACGGCTGAGTAGTGGTGGGCGTTGTGGGTGATCAACGGCACGCCATGCAGAAGAGCGGTCGCAGCGATCCAGGCGTCAGCGCACCCGACGGGGCGGCCTTTGCGTTGGGCGCCATAGGTCACCTCAGCCCATTTTCGGCAGAGCCACCGGTCGAACCCGTGGACGACATACTCACCGAGGTAGTCCGCCAGCTCGGCCTGGCGGCGCGCTCCCCAGTGGCGCTCCAGCCCTCATCGATGAAGCTCCGCGACGGTCATGAACGAGACGGCCAAGCGGCTGCCTTCCAGGTGCGGGCGGCATAGCTCGGAACGCGTGTCCTCTCTGAACACGAAGGAGACGACATCTGTGTCCACGACGCACTCTGTCACTCGGGGACCTCCCGCGTACTGCCTTCCTGGCGCCACCTCCGGACGGCTGCTATGAACTCGTCGACGCTCTCGTCTTCCGGCCAGAAGTCTCCCCGCAGGTCCTCTATGCGACGGCATGGCTTGACCCCCTGCCGTGCGGCAAGCTCTTCGATGCTGGGGGGATCATCCCAGAATGAGGTGTCTTGTGCTATCTCCGCGAGGACTCGATTGCCCTCGTTGCCGTCGGTGGGCAGGAACGTGACGAGCGCCGGGGTATCGTCACGAACTGCTGGTCTCTGATCCAGTTCGACGACGCCATTGCGATAGATGCCGGCAACTGCCTGCGACATGGGGCTCACCTCCAGCCACGACCCGGTGTAAGTATGAGCGGGTCGAGGCAACTGGCATTGTAACCGAACTGCGCGGGCGCCCGTAGGGTGAAGCTCCAGCTTTGCCACCGGCGGTTGCACTTTCCGCGGTCAGGGAGTACTATGGGCGTGCGGCTGCCGGCCCCAGGCCGGACCGGCTTCGACTCCGAGGAGTACACTCGACTCCCACACGAGGTGTTCCGTGATCAAGGTTGCTATCATCGGCGGTTCCGGTCTGGATGACCCCAAACTCCTGGCCGAACCGGAAGAGCGCGAAGTGGAAACTGCCTACGGGAAGCCGAGCTCTCCCCTTACCTTCGGCAAGCTCCAAGGCGTCGAAGTGGTCCTCCTTGCCCGCCATGGCAGAGACCACCGGCTGCCGCCCACGCAGGTCCCCTACCGCGCCAACATTCAGGCCCTGAAGGACGCGGGCTGCACCCATATCCTGGCGACGACCGCGGTCGGCTCTCTGCGCGAGGAGATCGGCCGGGGTGACTTGGTGATCGTCGACCAGTTCATCGACTTCACGCGGCACCGGGCGATCACGTTCCATGAGGCGTTCCCCGCCGGGCCCGTTCACACCCCAATGGCCGACCCCTTCGACGAGTCCCTCCGCCGAAGCCTCCTGGAGACGGCAGCAGAACTGGGTCTGAAGACGCACCGCAAGGGCACAGTCATCACCATCGAGGGGCCGCGCTTCTCGACGCGCGCCGAATCGCACCTCTTCCGGGCATGGGGTGCCGACATCATCAACATGTCGATCGCGCCGGAGGCAATCCTGGCCAACGAGGCAGGAATCCCCTACGCCGCCGTCGCCATGAGCACGGACTACGATTGCTGGAAAGACGAGGAGGAGCCCGTTAGCTGGGAACAGATTCTGGAGATCTTCGGGCAGAACGCGGAAAAGGTCAGGAAACTGCTGGTGGCGACCCTCCCCAAGGTCGCCCGTCCGGCGCCGGCGGCCGACAACGGAGAAGCCATCTGCGCAGAGATCAAAGGGCTGATCCGGACCATCCCGGACTTCCCCAAGCCGGGCATCCTGTTCCGCGACATTACCACGCTCATCAAGGACCCCAAGGGCCTGCGGCTGGTGACGACGGCGCTGGCGGAGCGCTATGCGGGTCGGCAGCTCGACGCCGTCGCCGGGATCGAGAGCCGCGGCTTCGTCCTGGGTAGCGTGTTGGCCCACGAACTGGGCCTCGGGTTTGTGTTGCTGCGCAAGCCCGGCAAGCTCCCCGGCGCAACCGAGAAGGTCGAGTACACCACGGAGTACTCCACAGACGCCATCGAGGTGCACAGAGACGCCATCGAGCCCGGGAGCAACGTACTTGTCATCGACGACCTCATCGCCACCGGCGGCACGGCCTTGGCAGCGTGTCAGTTGGTCGAGAAGCTGGGCGGCAACGTGAGCGAGTGTGCGTTCGTGGTTGACCTGCCCGCACTGGGCGGCAAGCGGAGACTCGAGGACGCAGGCTACGCCACGTTCAACCTGATTGAGTTTGAGGGAGACTGAGAAGAGCAGGGACGCATTGGTCGGCTGAACCAACACTGAACCACGGGGGAAGACACCATGGCCGGGCTATTCAACCTCAAGGAACAGGGCGCCACAGTCGGGCGCGAGCTTATCGCGGGGACCACTACGTTCCTGACGATGGCGTACATCCTCTTCGTGAACCCGGACATCCTGAGCAAGGCCGGGATGGACCGCGGAGCCTGCCTCACTGCCACCGTCCTGGCCACTGCCGCTGGCACGTTGCTCTGCGCGCTGTGGGCAAAGGTGCCCTTCGCCATGGCCCCGGGCATGGGCCTGAACGCCATGTTCACCTACTCGCTGGTGCTGGGCAGAGGGATGTCGTGGCAGACGGCCCTGGGGGCCGTGTTCCTGTCGGGCACGCTGTTCCTGATTCTGACGCTGGTGAACGTGCGCGCCAAACTCGTGGAGGCAATCCCGCTGGAGCTGCGCTTGGCAGTGCCGGCGGGGATTGGGCTGTTCATCGCCTTCATCGGTCTCAGGAACATGGGGCTGGTCGTGGCGTCCGACGCCACGCTGGTGACCCTTGGACCGCTGACTGAGACCACGCTCTTCGCGCTGGCGGGGCTCCTCGTGGCAGTGATCCTCAGCGTGCTCAAAGTGCCTGGCGCAATGCTCCTCGGCATGGCTGCAACCACGATCATGGGGCTGGTGGCCGGCAAAGCCTCCCTGCCGTCGGCGGTGGTGTCGTTGCCCCACTCGCCGTTGCCGGTGCTGCTGAAGCTGGATGTGTTCGGGGCGCTGTCAGTGGGGACGATGGGCGCGGTGTTCTCGCTCATGTTCGTCGACCTGTTCGACTCAATCGGGACCATCCTGGCCTGTTCCTACGGAGCCGGTCTGGTGCGCGACGACGGTACGGTTGAGCGGCTGAACCCCATGCTCAGCGCCGATGCCACCGCCACAATGGTCGGCGCGCTCCTGGGCACCTCCACCACGACCACCTACATTGAGTCCGGTGCGGGCGTCGCGGCCGGCGGGCGGACGGGGCTCACGGCGATTGTGACCGCCGTGCTCTTCCTGCTGACACTGCTCTTCACGCCCCTGATTGAGATCGTGCCGTCATACGCCATTGCGCCCGCACTGGTGGTCGTGGGCGCCTTCATGTTCAAGGATCTGCGCGAAATCTCGTTCGAGGATTTCCGCACAGCGTTCCCCGCCTACCTGACGATGCTGCTGATGCCGCTCACCTTCAGCATCAGCACCGGGCTCGCCTTCGGCTTCCTGTCGTACGTGCTCCTCCACGCGGTGACGGGACAGGCCCGGAAGGTGCACCCCGTGATGTGGGGCATTGCTGTGTTCTCGCTCGTGGACCTGGTGCTCAGCAGCACGTGACCTCCGCCAGCGGGGCCAGCCGCCCTATGGCACGGCGGTCGCCAATTCCACCGATCGCCCGCCCCTCTCGATCCGGCCGCCCACCG
>PEVN01000124.1:19924-21477 GCA_002779825.1 Armatimonadetes bacterium CG06_land_8_20_14_3_00_66_21
GCCCACCGCGTTCGTCCGGAACGTCAGGCGCGTTTCGCCCAGCGCAACGGTGATCTCGCTCTCGGACTCCCGAACAGTCGCCTGGGGAACCGAGGCGACACCGGCGTCGGTCGCGGTGAGGACGTGGAGGAAGTAGTCGGTCTCAGCGGGCTGGGGTGAGGAGATCTCGATCCGGCACTCCGGCGCGGGGCCGGTGTCGCGCTGGGGAGGGTAGGACTTGCCGTCGTAGCTATACAAGTCAGCACCGGTGGCGAGCCGCACCGCCGGATCGTGGGGCAGCAACGTCTGGACGAACAGTTTGCCCTTGCCGTTGGTGATCGTCAGGTTCGGCGCCGTTCCGGTCGGGGGCTTCATTGCCTGGAGCAGCCACGTCTTCTTGAAGGCGGCGTTCGTCGACTGGACTTGGTCGAAGACGACAAACGTGCCCGGCCGGAGGAAGACGATCTGCCGGGTGAACCTTGTTAGCTTCTTCGGCGAGTACGCCCGCGTGCAGTCGCCGGCTACATACAGGTAGTCGCCCCGGTCTTCGAACGCCAGGAGGTCGGCAATGTCGTACAGCGCGCGCTCCTTCTGCCATTGGGCGGGGTCCACGACTGCGCCGTTATGGTGGGGCCAGTTGTGGTGCTGGCCGCCGTCATTCCCGGTGACGGTTCCGGCGCGGATCCCCGGCCAGGTCTCGGAGGGATCGTGGATCAGGACCGTATTATGGGCGATCGTGCGCAGGTGGTAGTTCACATCGTGGGGCGTCCCGAAGGAGTCGTAGTGCCCGCCGTCGCCGACCAGTTCTGCGTTCTTGTAGATCAGGAAGTGGCCTACATCCAGGTGCTGATGCGCGGTGAACCGGTCGCCGCACTTGAAGAAGAAGTACGTGGCGTCCTCGTCCCAGGAGCTTCGCGCGGAGACGTAGCCGGAACCGGGGCTTAGGTGGGAGAGGGTGAAGGCCGCCAGACCGCCCTTGCTGACGGTCGGATCCCGCCAGAGGAAGTCTTTGTAAGCGTAGTTGCCGACGCTGGAGCGCGGCGTCGTCTCGTTGAAGACATGCACAGCTTGGTGGGCGGGATCGTCGCGGAAGTAGTTCACGAGTATGCGTCGCGACGATAGCGCCTGATCGCGATCTCCGCCCAACCGCCACCGTCGCCCGCCAACTCCAGCGCCGGAGCAGCGCGGGTGCGGTAGTCCTCAAACAGCGTCGCCAGGATCTCCTTCGCCTGGGGGTTCTCGTAGTAGGTGGCGTAGCAGGCGATCCCGATGCCCCAGTTCTTGTAGCCGTACCAGCCGTTGTGGAACACGTGCGTCTCGGAGTCGACATTCTCGTCCACAGTCTTGTTCAGGTAGCTGTGGAACTGCTCCCGCTCCTGCGCGGTCCAGGCTTCGTAGCACAAGTCGTAGGCGAGTCCGCACAGGGCCAGGTCGGTCGCGAACGGAGTATGCCCTTTGCGGATGGGACCGTTGACAAACTTCAGGGCTCTGTCAACGACCTGCCTGCCCAAATCGGCGTCGCCCTCGACCGCACTCGCCAGCGCCCCCGCGATCAGCTTCTCGTAGTCCCCGGC
>PEVN01000296.1 GCA_002779825.1 Armatimonadetes bacterium CG06_land_8_20_14_3_00_66_21
GCTTGGGTGATGCAGAACGTTCGGCCGTCGTAGTCGGTGTCCACGAACCACGCGGCTACCTTGTCGGCGCCGGTCGGGGTGATGCTGTTGTCCACCTCACCCTTGTGAAGGGACCCTCAAGTGGCACAATCTAGCTCGGCGTTGGAATTGGCACGGCTCTCGGCCTGCCTATCTGGTTGGCCTGCCTCTGGGTGACACCGTGCCAGGCAGTGGTCCGGCACCCCATCGGCCGTGCATCGCAACGCCAGGGCCGGTCCACGATTCGAACAAGCTAACGGGGCGCGTTCGCCCTCCCGCCCCCTCCAGCTTCATGATCTGCTCCGCCACCATCCACCGGTACACGTCCGTCTCCCGTGGCTCCCAGAGGTTGTCGTGTTTGTACTTGGGCTGGACGCGGACTTGGTTCCAGACGTATTCGAGCACCTTCTGCGCTTCGGCGGCGGCTTTGGCTGCTTTGCCACCGCGTTTGCGGGCTTTGGCGATTGCTTGCTGGCAGGTGTAGACGTAGCGGTAGTCGTCGTAGCCTTCGCGGTAGGCTTCCCACAGGGCGCCGGGGATCGGGCGGCCGTTGTCTTCGGTGCGGTTGAAGAAGTCGGAGGCGGAGCCGTCGAGGTAGTTCCAGGGGTTGCCGATGTTGGCGCGGTAGATCCAGGGGATGAGCGTGGTGAAGCCTGATCGCCAGAAGCCGAAGCCGTAGGTCATGCGGGCGCCGTTGACGGGGGTGTGGTCGTTCTCGCCGTTGACGTGGTTGGGGTAGCACCAGTAGTCCACCTTGCGGGCGGCCTTGTCCTTCAGAATCTCGTCGCGCAGGGGAAGGAAGGGCTGGGTGCACCACACGTCGATGTAGGGCTTGAGCGGGGCGAAGCCTTCGAGGGTGGGGTCGGCGGTGACGTAGGTTTTGACGCCCGCCGCCTGGACCGCCTTGAGGGTCTCGATCATGAAGGCGATGGCGCCGGGCGCGGTGCTGGGCTCGTCAACCGGATAGTAGAGGAAGTCGGGCCAGCCGCGCTTCTGGCGCTCGGCTTCGATGACCTGGCACATGCGGGTCAGCTCCTGGCCGTACTCGGGCGGCGGCGCTTCGGCGTCGCTGATGTGCGAGCCCAGGTCCTTGCCCAGGTACTTGCGGAAGATCCCGCCGGCGTTGACGCCTAGCACGAACGGGCCCTTCAGTCCGTATCGCTTCCAGGTGTCCACCTTCTGCTGCATCAGGTCAAAGTTGAGCTCGAAGCGCCCCGGCTCGCCCGGCTTCTCCGGCGCTGCCCAGAGGTCGGTGGTGATGTTCCGGGTCCCGTGGGCGATCAGGTCCTGCATCTCCCACTCGGACTTCTGCAGGTAGTAGGCTTTGCTGGTCTCGTCCTTGGCGCTGGCCCAGGCGCCGAGCGGATCGCGGTAGTAGATGCCGTAGAGCTTGGTTGGGTCCTCCTGCAGCTTGATCGGCAGGACGCGGAACCGAATGGGCAGCGTCGCCGCCGGCGCGCCTTTGGGGGTGAAGGTGACGGTGCCCGTGTACGCGCCCGCGGCGGCCGTCGCCGGCACGTGGACCGTCAGCCAGTAGCGGGTGTTCTCGTTGGCAGGCAGCGGCTCGGCCGAGTCCAGCGGCATCAGCGGGTCGGGCACGCGGCGGTACGCGCCCAGCACGGTGTAGTTGAGCCGCGCCTTCATGTAACGGACGCGGCGGAGGTCCACTGCGCTGGCGGGGATGCTGCCCTTGGCGCCCTTGAGGGCGCTCACCGTCACCGTTGCGCCGGCCAACTCGCGGAAGGGGTAGACGATGAAGTTGAGCGGCTCGTACTCGCCGGGCGTGGCGAAGGCGCGCAGCGTGGGGTTGATCTCGGGCGCCAGGGGCACGGTGTCGGGGTAGACGACTTCGGCCCAGTGCCGCTGGTGGACGAGGTAGCCGCGCTGCTTGTCGGCGTCGGCGACGGGCGGCCACGGAGCCGAGTCCACCGGCTGGGCGAGCTTCCACTGGGCGGCTTCCTCGGGCGGCATATCGTCGATGATCTGCCGGAGCGGCGTGAGCACCTCGGCCTGAATGCGCGCCTCGTCGGCCTCCTGCCACAACACCACGCCGCACACGGCGAACAGGCTGCGCGGGGCGAACTGCAACCGGGCTTCGCCACCGGTGGCGTCCACGTCTGCGAACACATGCCGGAACTGGCAGGACTCCTCGAACTGCACGCGCTCGGCGACTGCACCGGTGGTCACGTCGAAGTCGAAGTACTGGCTGCGGTACGGGTAGCTCAGCCCGCAGAGCACCCACGCCTTGTACTTGCCCGGCGCCACCTTGGCGACGAACTCCGCCGGTTGGTCGCTGACGACGGCGTCTTCCGACAGCGGGCAAGTCCAGCAGGGCGGCGGGGTCTTGCCGCGGCGGCTGTCTCCGTATTCGGTGAAGGCTTTGTCGCGGATGTCGAGCTTCGCTCCGGCGACCCAGCCGAAGGCCGCCCCGCCCTCGAAGAGCGCCTTGGGCGTGACGCGCGTGAAGCCCTCCTGCAGACCGGACGCGTCGTCACCGAAGTCGAACCGGTAGTCGGCGGCCAAAGCGGCGGTGGCGCAGAGGCTGAGGGCGATGAGAACGAGCGTTGCGAATGAGCGGCTGTGGGTGTGCATTAGCGCGATCCCTCCTGCCAGGGGCTGGGGACAACCTTCAGGGAGAAGGGCGGCGGCCCGCCGCCCGTACACTGCAGGGCCAACTGGTAGTCGCCCGGCGCCAACCCCTTGGCGGGCAGCGTCAGGCCGACGCGCGACCTGCCTCGCGCCGCCTGCAACCGGCCCTGAGCAGACGGCTTCCCGGCCTTCGACAGGACCCAGGTCACCTCCGCCATCTCTCCCGCTTTGACGCCCATCAGGTCCACGTCCAACAGCAGGTACTTGGCGTCGGCGAAGACGGCCCCCTCCGCCAGATTGCTCGCCGTCAGCGTCGGCGCGACGTAGCGGGCCAGCGAAATCCCGTCGATCCAAAAGTCCAGCTTGTCGCCGTCGCGGTAGTTGGCCTCCGCGATGTGGAACTGGAACCCCGTCCGCGGGTTCAGTGAGGGCAGCGCGCTCAGGGGGAGGCGGAAGTCCACCCACTGCCCCAGCTTCAGCTCAGGGAGCGAGCGGCTGTAGTCGGCCTTCGACGCGGTGCTGTAGATGCCCAGACCCATGGGTGTCGCCGGCAAGCTATCGCGCGAGCTTTCCGCGTAGACGGAGAAGTCGAAGTAATCCCACGCCGACCAGTCGTGCAGCTCTGCCGGCAGCTTCCGGTTCATGCGCGGCCAGCCGACGGGGTACTTGATCTCGCCGGTCTTCCAGTCGACGTCGATGTGCATGAGCAGCGCGGTGTCGCCGCGCTTGGCGTGCTTCGCATCGGCGGACACCGTGCACTCGGCGGGTGACCACGCGGCGGCATCAGCCTCAGTGCCGTCGTCCAGAACGAGGCGCTCGAGGTTGCCCTCCCGCACGGGTTGGGGCAGGGGAGGAGGCTCGGCGGCGAGAACGGCGACAGGGACAATGAGCAAAGCCAGGCACAGCAGGCAACGCATGACTGCCTCCTTGGGTGAGAGGATGGATGGTGAGTTCGGCGCTGGAGTGAGATCACCTGCCGGGCGAGGCGACCCGCAGCGGCCTTCCGGGTGCGCGGTCAGATCTCCTTCAGCAACGCCCTCAGCCGCAACTCCGGCAGGCCCTGTTCCCATTGCCGGATGATCTCCCCCGCTGCGGCTTCCGCCATCACTGCTCCGACTGCGCCGGGGTGCACGAGCTTGAGCTGCTCGGCCAGCTCGGCGGCCCACTTCTGGTACCGGGTTGCCGCTTCCTGTTCGTCCGGCATCGTCGCCAGCAGTGCAGCGACCTGCTGCTGCTTCTGCGCCAGCGGCCAGTTGGCGGTGCTGGGATCGGCGAAGGAGAGGGCGGTCAGTTCCCGCAACAGCCCCTCGGCGCGTTGCCGCAGGGCCGCTGTCGCTACTGCGTTCTTCGTGCCGCTGTAGTCGAAGAACACGAAGCGGAAGTCGCGCGACTGCGGCTTGAGGTCCATCGTGGTGTCGATGCCGTAGCCGCCGACGGTGAAGCTGACCTTGTCGGCCTGAGCGCCCGGCCACAGCACCGAGCACGGGCCGACGCCGGTACGCGAGGGCGACACTTGGCCGGCGTCGAAGAGGCGGTCGTAGTACAGCAGCCACCACTCCTTGCTCGGGTCCAGCTCCGCGTGCTCGCCCTGCGCAACCTTCCGCACCGGTGTCAGCACGTGCCGGTCCGAGTTGTTGACGAACGCGGACGGATAGCACCGCACAGCTACGCGCACGCTGGTGATCTCCGCCTTCGGCTCCAGCAGCGCCTGGCAGTACAGGGCGTCGTTGCCGGCGAGCGTAACGAAGCGAATGCGGATGACGGACAGGGGCGTATCGAAGGTGAAGTCCACATAACCGCGGTTGCCGCCGCCGCGGCCGACGAGGGAGTGGAGGGGCGTGGTGCCGATGGTCTGGCCGTTGAGCTGCAGGTCGAAAAAGCCGCCGCCATACCAGTTGCAGTCGGCGGGCTGGGGCATGCCAATGTAGCCCTCGCCGGGGATGGCGACGCCGGGGCGCTTGTCATCGTGGGCGATGACATAGCGCAGCCCGTAGTCCTTGACGCCGGTGTCCATGGAGACCGTGTGCATGGTGCGCTGCAAACCGACAATGTGGGCCGGCGCACCCGGCCCGGCGACAGAGGTCTGCGCGCCGTGGTCGGTGACGAGAACCTGCGCGGGTGGCTCTTGGGCGCAGGCTGACGCCAAGATCCCAACTGTGGCGCACATGGTCATCAGGTACCGCATGGTCGGTCGCCTCCGTTGGGCTTGAGCTCGTTCTGCTACGGGATTCCCTCTTGGGCTACTTGACGCTGAACTGCGCAGTCGTGGTCTTGCCGGTGTACAGGTCGGTCGCGTCGACGGTCCACGTCCCCTTCGGGTCGTTGAACGCCACTGGCACATTCACCGTCGCGCCCTGCTTGTCCGCGACCGCCACCGAGTCGACCCAATCGGCCGCTGCTCCATCCGGCGGCTTCACTTGCACCTTCACCGCTTGTTGGCCCTGCGGCAGCGACGAGCTGATGGTCAAGCGCAGTAGCCCGCCGGGGGCGACCGACGGCGCGGCGCTCAACGCCACCGGCTTGAGCGGCTGCGGCGAAAGGGCGAGGAACAGGGCCCGGTGGGGAGTGACCTCCAGGCTGAACGCCTGGTGCTTGCCGAGGTCCTTGTGGTTCTTGAGGTCGTATGCGTACCGGGCCTCTGGCAGGTTCAGCCTCGCAGGTTCGGCCTGTCCCGCGTGACGGAAGACCGAGAGGATCTCCACCAGGCCGTTCATCCAGCGCGTGATCTCGACGTTGCGCAAGCGCTGGCCCTGCGCGTCCACAAGCTGCGTCGCCGGCTGCACCTTGCCCCGCGCCAGCAGCGAGCGGACGACTGTCGCCGCTGTCTCCGGGGCGCCTTCACCGCTGAGCGAGGGGTAAGACGACATCGCCAGGTTGAGCAGGACTGCCTGCCCCTTGCCAAACTGGTGGGTCAAGAGGAGCGGAGCCTGACCGGCCACGCCCGCTGCCGAGGCGGCGGCAGCCTGCACCCCGCCATCGACCCGCACCTTCGGGAGGGCCAGCGCCTCCACCTTGCCGTCGGCCGGCGGGTTGAGCTGTCCGTCAACCGTCAGCGCGTCCTCGAAGCCCGTTCGCTTGATGCCGAAGACATCGTCGAGTTGCCCCGCCGCCAGCGGCTTGACGCGCCCGTCGTAGATCGCGGGGCGGACGTCGGCAATGAGCAGACCGCCCGCCTGCACGAACTGCCGGAACAGGTCCGCCTCCTGCGCGCTCATCGCCTGTGCCATGGGCAGCAGAATGACGTTGAGCTTGCTCAGGTCCACCTCACCAAGTCTCATCTGCCGGTCCGTGAAGTAGGAGAAGTTGTAGCCCAGCTCACGCAGCGCCGCATGGAACGCGGTGTGGTTGCTCTCGTAGTTGCCGAAGGACGGCGAGGTCTGCACCTTGGCGGCATAGGCCGAGGGCTGCGAGTACAGGATGCCGATCCCATCGGTCTGCATCTCTGACTGCAACAGGAGATCTCCGAGCCCGTCCCGCACGATCTGCGTGTCGCGCAGGATCTCCTTGACCGCGGGATACGGATCGAGGTTGGGCGACAGCCAGCCGTGGAACCGGCCGGTGACCTCCCAGCGCCACCACCACACGGCGTCGCAGCCGCGGGTGACCATCCGCCAGTACTTTTCCAGCAGCGGGTCAGCGTCTTTGGTGTAGCCCATCCAGTTGGCGCGGGGGAAGTCGCGCGGGGCGATGGAGCGCAGCACCTCGTCGGCGGTGCCGGGATACGGCGACCAGAACGTGTTGTGGCGAACAAAGCCGTCCAGATCGTCGGCGTTGCCGAAGGCACCCGCGCCCTCGAAGCCGCACCGGCTTTCCGGGTCAATGCGGCGGAACCCCTTGCCGAAGCGCTCGCACAGCTTGCAGAAGTTGTACGACTGGTACGCCTGGCGGTCGAACCAGCGCGGGAAGTTGCCGGCCCGCAGCGCCTCGGCTTCCTCATTGTCGTCGGGCTTGCTCAATTGCACCTCGTCGAAGCTGGCGTAGTCGCTGCCCCACGAGGCGTTGAGCGCGGCGACGTCCTTGTACTGCTCCCGCAGGTAGGTGCGGTACGCCTCCAAGCAGGAGGGGCTCAGGCACGAGCCGCGCACCGCGATCTCGTCGCCCAGCGAGTAGGCGAACACCCCGTGCTGGCGCGAGGGCAGGTGGTTGTCGACGATCTTGTCCACGTGCGCCTGGATTGCCGCCTCGTCATTCCAGCAGACGGGCTTCATGACGCCCTGCTCGTCCTTGGCGGCTGCGACGTGCGTTGTGTAGGGGATCCAGGCCATGTCGTAAACGGCGAACAACGGAGCCGGGGCGCTGCTCCCGCTTAGGTGCACGGTCACACCGCTGCGGGCGAGGCTCTCTTCGGCCACGGGCGCCAGGTTCCCGGCGGGGGTGTCCCACATAACGAAGTTGAACTGGCCGCGGTGGCGCTTGACCACGCGAGCGAACTGCCAGACAGAGGCAACCTCCTGCGCGCCGTCCAGTAGCGTCGCGCGCACCTCCAGTAGCATCGGGAACCACGTCTGGACGTCGAAGGTGAAGGAACCCTCGGCGGAGGTGGGCTTGATGAGTTGCCGGCAGATCTCACGGTCGCGGCGGTCGAGCAAGCTGACCACCAAGCGCTCGTCGGCCCCAGGCGGACCCGATAGCGCGACTGCTCCGGCCAGCTTGCCGCCGATCTCGGCCCACTCCTCGGCAAGCTTGACTTCGTCCACCTTGCGTTGGCTGGTGACCGTGAACGGGACGCTGGCGAACGAGACGACCGCCTTGCCGTCGCGAGCGACGAGATCGAGGTAATAGCTGCCCGCACGGAGGAGCGGGACGCCCAACTCAACGGTGCCCGCGGGCTTGGTGAGGGGCTGTTTGGTGACGGTAATCGTGGTCCCGTCGTCGCGGCGCACGGTCACCTCGGCGACCGTGTTGGCGGCGGCGCCCTGCCATCCGAGGGTCGCGGCGGTCCCCGGCAACGTGGCCCGCGCCAGCTCCGGGCTCTTCCGGGTCAGTGTCAGGCCGAGCTTCGGCTCCTTGTGCGCCGCCCACAGGAGTGCCTTGCCCACCCGCATGTCCCACTCGTCATAGGCGACTTCCCAGCCTGGCTGGAACGCGATGGCCGGCCGCCCGGGCAGGCGTACCCCGCGGCCGTCCTTCACGGTGAATGCCGACGCACCGGTCACGTCGGCCAGGAACGCGGGCAGCGCCTTGAGCTGGTTCTTGCCCTTGAGCACGCGCTTGTCATCGGTGCCCATCAGGACCAGACCGGCGCCCTCCGTGACCGCTTTGATCAGCGGGTACTGCTGCTCAACAGGCACCTTGTCCAGCGACACGTCCAGGAACACGAAGGCATCCCACTTCTGAGTCAGCAGCCGCGCCAGGCGACGAATGCCGAGCTCGCCTCCGTGCCAGGCATCAATGGAAGTGTCCACGAGGCGCCCCCAGAAGACCATCTGCGGGTCGAGGTCGAACCGCTGCTTGAGCTCGATGACTTCCCGCGCACTGGTGCCGCGGCCGTTCACGAAGAACAGCGCCCGTGTCTTGCCGAGGGCGTACGGCGTGGCCCAAGCTGTGTGGGGCGTGACGAGATCGGAGTTGACGTTGTGGTCAACTTCGAGCTCGGCCATGTCCTGCGCGAGACAAAGCGACGCCGTCAGCAGAAGCGAGGCGAACGGCAACGTGACGTGTTTCACGAGGAGCCTCCTGCTCTCTCCGGAGCGCGGCAGCCCCGAGCGGCGCCGGCAGTCCCAGCACGGCGTCCGGTTGCGTTACTTGCGTCAGCGACGCGCTAACAGGCTCACTCAGAGATACTCGTTCAGCAGGTTTTCCAGCATCTCCTGGCGGCCGCTCTGGACGGCGGGTTCGCCGTGCTTCAGCGTGTAGGCTTCCAGCTCTTCGAAGCCGACTTCGCCGCGCTCGATCCGGGCGCCGACGCCTTCCTCCCAGCCGCAATAGCGCTGCTTGAGGAGCGCGTCGAACTTGCCGTCTTCGGTGATCTTCGCGGCGATCTTCAGCCCGCGCGCGAAGGCGTCCATGCCGCCGATGTGGGCGTGGAAGAGGTCTTCCAGGTCGATGGATTGGCGGCGGACCTTGGCGTCGAAGTTCAGCCCGCCGGTAGTGAAGCCGCCCATCTTCAGCACGGTCAGCATCGCGAGGGTCGTGTCGTAGAGGTTGGTCGGGAACTGGTCGGTGTCCCAGCCGATGAGGAGATCGCCCCGGTTAGCGTCGATGGAGCCGAGCATTCCATTGGCCGCCGCCACCATCAGGTCGTGCTGGAAGTCGTGCGCGGCCAATGTGGCGTGGTTGGCCTCGACGTTGAGCTTGATCTCCTTGTCCAGGCCGTGCTGGACGAGGAAGCCGATGACGGTGGCGGCGTCGAAGTCGTACTGGTGCTTGGTCGGCTCTTTGGGCTTCGGCTCGATGTAGAGCTGACCGTCGAACCGGATCTTCTGCTTGTAGTCCACCGCCATCTGCAGGAACCGCGCCAGGTGATCCAGCTCGCGTTTGAGGTCGGTGTTGAGCAGCGTGTCGTAGCCCTCGCGTCCGCCCCAGAAAACGTAGCCGGCGCCGCCGAGCCGCTGGGTGACCTCCATCGCTTTCTTTACTTGGCTGGCCGCGTAGGCGAAGACGGCAGGCGACGGATTGGTCGACGCCCCAGCCATGAAGCGCCGGTGCGAGAAGGCGTTGGTGGTGCCCCACAGCAGCTTCATGCCGGTGTCCTGCTGCAACTGCTCGGCGAGGTCGACGATCTTGTCAAGCCGCTTGTTGGTCTCCGCCAGGTTGTCGGCTTCGGGGGCGATGTCGCGATCGTGGAAGCACCAGAGGCCGACGCCCAGCTTGGTGAAAAACTCGAAGGCGGCGCGGAGGCAGGCTTCCGCCGCCTCCATCGGGCGTTCCGGTTCGTCCCACGGGCGGATCAGCGTCCCCGGCCCGAACGGGTCGGAACCGGTGCCCTTGAATGTGTGCCAGTAGCAGACGGCAAAGCGCAGGTGGTCGGCCATCGTCTTCCCGGCGACGACCTCCTCGGCGTTGTAGTGCTTGAAGGCAAGGGGGTTGTCGGAGCACCCTCCCTCGAACGCGATCTTGCCGATACCGGGGAAGTACTCTCTCATGGGTGATCACTCTCCTTACGGGGCTGCGCTGCGCCAAAGCAGCAGGCGGCTTCACAGGTCTCTGGGTTCTCCGGGCCTGGGGCCGTTTCCTTCTGCGCTCGTGACTACATAGGGACAAGGTACCGACAGGATTCACAGGATGGACAGGATGAGGCGGGCTGGTCAAGGGCCTTTGCGCTGCTCAGCATGGGCCCTACACGCACGATTGTTCATATGAGTCGGCTTGGTGGAAACGGGGGGGGCGGCGTCGGCCCGCCGTTGCATCCTGTCAATCCTGTGCATCCCGTCCGCCTACGTGCCGCGCCCCTACTCCACCACCAACTGCACGTCGTCAAACCAGGCCGTCCCCGGTCCTTTCAGGAACGCCCGGACCCAGAGCTGCATCGTGCCGGGAGGGACAGACAGCCCCGTGCTCACCTTCGTCCAGTCGGTATCGCCCTGCGGCTTCTGCGTCTGGAGGGAGCTGACCTCGGCAAGGAGCCGGGGAAGTGCGTGCATCGGGCCGTCGAAGCACTGAACCAGGAAGCCGACCTCTCCCTCAACGCTCTGCGTCTTCACCCAGCCCTCAAGGCGAACCCGCCGGCCGATGGGCGCGGGAGCAACCATTTGTCCCCAGTGGTTCAGCTCGCGGTTCATCCAGTCGCGGTTCATGATCCGAGCGGCCGCTTTGCCCGAGTGGAAGATCATCGCGTCTCGGGTCAGTTCCACCTTGTTGCCCTGGCTCTGTGGCGTGTACGGAATCCAGTGGGTGAGCAGACCGGGGTGTTGCTCCTCGAACCCGCCGTTGAGCAACGCGTCGCCGCCCGGAGCAATCTGCAGCGACGCCAACGGCAGCGAACCCTCGGCCGCCGTCACGGCCACGTCGTCGAACCACACCTTACCCGCTCCCGTCAACCCCAGCCGCACCCACATCATCGTGGTTGTCGGCGGCACGAAGAGGCGCACTGCGTGGCGTTCCCAGTCGCCCGTGCCACGGATCTTCTCACGGTCAGCGGTCGAAGCCCACCCGACCGTCTTCTTCGCCGCGCCGTCCCAGCACTGCAGCGCCAACTGCGCCGAGTAGCGAACGTCTTCCGGCTTCACCCAAGCCGAAAGCTCCGCCCACTTCCCCTTCGGGAACTCCTCCAGGTGCTGCGTCCAGTTGTGGAACGCCCACACCTTGCCGGCCGTATCGGCGACAGAGACCGAGCCCTCACCAGACCGCTTCACCTGGCGATCCAGCGCCAGTGCCACCGTGGCCGCCTGGTCCTCGGGGAACACCTTCTGCCAGACCGCCGCGCCAGTCTCGAAGCCGGGGTCCTGCAGGTAGTTGCGCGGCGGCGCCGCCTCCTCCGCGACTGCACAGCAGCAAAACGCGATGAGCAGAATCGCGGAGTTCGCGAACTCTGCGATTCCACTATGGGCGTGGAGGGCGGGTATCGGGTGTCGCGTGTCAAGTGTCATGTGTCACGTATTGCGTGCCAAGTGTCAGGTGTCATGTGCCGGGCGGGAAGGTCTCCTCGGGCGTGGTGGTCGGCCGCTGCGCGAGCGGGCACGCAAACCCGTTGCCGCCATGGACCTGTTGGAGCGTTTCTGCGGACACTGGCTCGCAACGGGTCCTGGCGGCAACGGGGGGCAACGGAACGATCTATACCCAGCGCTTGGCTATTGCGGCTTGCCTCCGCCTGCCTCGCCTTCCATCGGCGGGCGCTGGCGTCCTCCACGGCCCATTCCCTGGCGGGCCGGTCCGCCGCGTTCGGGTTCGGGCAGGTCCTTCTGCTTCAGGATCTCCAAGGTATTCACGTCCAACTGGAAGACGGTGTTGCCTCGGACCACGAACAGGTACTTCTCAGTGGCAGTGACGACGAGGCTCCCCGGCGGGCCCCCGCGCATCCCCATGAACGGGCCGCCCATCATCGGGGGGCCGCCACCCATTCCAGGACCGCCGTCTCCGGCCGGTCCACCTTGCTCGCCGGGCTGAGCAAGGGCCACCGCGACAGCGGCACCCACGACGAGCAACGTGCCAAACAACAACCTATTGCGCTTCATGGCTATGCTCCTTTGCTCTCTGACTGCTACCGCCCCGCCTCCGGTCGCTCGGGCTGGCTGTTCTCTCTGGTCGGCGCGCACACCGTTAGGTGCGCCGACGCCGGCATTCCCCCTTCGTCGTTCAGTCGGTGCTGACGCGGCAGAGGGATCGATGTGACCGCCGGAGCGGATTCCCGCTGTTGTCCGGTAGGGCTCCTCACGCCGGGGTTCCTGCCGTGAAGTGGCTCAGGTGGCGCCGAAGTTACACCTTCCGCAACTGGTCGAGGATTCCCTCGTAGACGTCGAAGTGCTCCCCCTCCCGCTCCTCTGGCTCGATCTTCTTGAGCCACAGGGCGCGGTCCTTGCGGTAGCCGCTGAGCACGCGCCGGCTGACGCCGAGGTTGTTGGGGTCGGGACCATGCCAGATCACGCGGTTGTCCTGCAGATACACGTAGCCGTCGTGGTACTGCCCGACCAGTTCGTCCCGATGGTCGCGATAGTAGAGCGCTTGCTCGCAGGTGGTTCGCCGCCAACTGGCGACGGTCTCAAATGAGTCGGGCTCGTCTGAATCGAACTCGGCCAGCGGCGGGGCTACCTCTGACTGGAAGTCGACCTCACTCACGTCCACTGTGCCGAACCCGGCCTCCGCCGCCACCCGCAGGGCGTTTCGGTCACGCTTGAACGGCGGCGTGGGCCAGTCCGCCGCCGGGTCGTGTCCCATCAGGTGCGCGGCGCAGGCATCGGTGGCGATGACTTGGTCGCCCGCAATGAGCGCGTCGCACACACGACCCTCGCCGCCCCACTCCCGGCGTGACTGGCCGGTGAGCGCGTCGATGATGTTGAGGCACGGCTGCACGATCAGGCCCAGGTCGGGCAGCACATGCGACAGGCGGATCAGGTGATGGAAGTACTGGCGTGGTCGGCCGGCCGGCGTGAGCGGCGTCAGCCCGAACAGGTTCTTCAAGCAGAGCGTCAACCCCATGAACGCATGTGACTTCATCTTCGCCACCGACACCACGGCGTCGGTCTCCCGGAAGCACTCGTGCAGCAGGTAGCGGGAGAACATCACGCCGCCGCCTGGCACGTCGTAGGTCGCGTGGGGTGGGTCGTTGCACTCCAGGTACTCGACGCCGAACTCGTCCAGCAGCGGCACGAAGTAGACATCGGCGCCGACGCCATCGGGCTTCGGCAGGTAGGTTGTGTCGGCCACCACCAACCGCGCCTTCGTGCGCTCGCGAAGCAGCCGCAGTGTCGCCCGCATCACGGCATCGTCTACCAGCTCCCGCCTCCGCCCGGCGTGGAGCGCGATCCTGTCCGGCGGCCACACCATGTTGGTCTTGATCACCACCAAGTCGGCGCTGACGAGCTTGTCCCACGAGCGGGACAAGGGCGCCGTGAGGCGCTGCAGCGTTTGGCAAACCTCTTCGTCGGTGGCGCGATGGTCGCAGCGGGCGGCACGGACGGCAAACTGCTTCGGTGAATGCGTCATTCGGTGACTTGGTGACCTCTCGCGGTACCCAGGCGGTTTGGGCGCCGATTGAGCGAAGGGCCTCAGTGTACCCTCCGTGTGGGCGCGGCAGAAGGTGCTGGCGTTGGCCCCTCCATTCCTCAGTCGGGGCGGCCCTCCGGAACCACCCGCGGAGGTCTCCGGCGGGTGGGCTACCTGTCCCTGCGCACTCGCTTTCTGCCCGGAGATTCTGCCGGGTCCCCGGAGTTGTCGCCGACTTGCGCGTTGACGGCGCTCTCCGGCTCATGGGCTTCGGTGCGCGCCCGTTGACGACGCGAACTGACTGTGCTAAGGTTGCCTTGCCGACGCGGACAACATGCTCGGCACGTAACTACTCACCTTGTGGCTACGGGGGCTGGGGGAGGGGCAGGAGGGGAGTGCCTGGGGTGAGGAGGCT
>PEVN01000214.1 GCA_002779825.1 Armatimonadetes bacterium CG06_land_8_20_14_3_00_66_21
TGATGCCGAACAGAGCAGCGCCCGGCGGGTCTGTCCGCGAGTCGTCGACGACGAACTCCTGGATCAGCACCGCCCCTCCCGGTCCCAGAGCGCGGAACGCTTTGGTGAGCAGTTCGCGGTTCTGCTCCTCGCTGTTGCTGTGAAGGATCGAGGAGAGGAGCACCAAGTCGTACCCGGCGCCGAACTCGTCGACGCAGTAGTCCCCGGACTGCAACTCGATGCGGTCAGAGAGCCTGGCGTCCTCGATGTGCTCACGGGCGATTGGCAGCACTGCGGGGAGGTCGAACACAGTTGCGCGCAGGTTTGGGTAGCGTCTGCAGAACTCAATGCTGTAGATCGCCGGGCCGCCGCCGACGTCGAGCATGCGTTCCGCGTCCGCGAGGTCAATGGACCTCGCCACTTCGGGGGCCCGCTGGCGCGCGAAGTACTCCATGGCAGCCATGAAGGACGCGGTTGCATCCTCCTGGGGCGACGTGTCAGCTCGGCGCACGGGCGCCCCGGTTCGAAGGACCTCGGTCAACGTGGACCAACTCCGCCAGAGGTTGGCATAGTGTCGAAGCGCACCCGTCTGGCACTCGGCGCTGTCGGTGACGAGAAATCGCCATGCCTCCACCGTATTGCCAAAGCGGCCGTCGTCGTCCTTGGTCAGCAGTCCCATGGCCGCGAGCGCGTTCAGCAGTCGCTCGGTCGCGCGCGGATCGGTGCGGAGCGCGGCGCACAGCGCCTGCACATCGTCATGCCCCTGGTCGAGGGCGTCGAACACGCCGAGTTCCATGCCGGTGAGCAACACGCGGCTGGCCATAAACCCGCGGACGATGTCCAGGGGACTGGGTCTGTCGGTGCCTAGTGGATGCCTCTCGCTCATGGCTGCCTCCGAAGCTGGTAGTGGACGGAGTATTCACGAAGGCTCCGCGGAAGCCTTTCTGCGGTCTCGGAATTGTGGGGCCGAGTTGGCGACCCGGTTGGGTGTCACGACTGTCTGCGCGAGTTGTCGACGAACAGAGCTGCAAGCTGCCTCACATTCGCGCTCAGGTCGAACTGCTCTTCCACGAGGCGTCGAGCGGCTTGAGCCCTCATAGCAGCCGCTTGGGGTTGCTGCCACGTTTCCAGAATCGCCTCGGCCAACGCGGCAGGATCGCCTTGCGGCACCAAACGGCCGGTCGCGCGGTCTTGGACAAACTCCGGAATGGCCGCTACGGCGGTCGCCACGAGTGGCACTCCCAGCGCGCCCGCTTCGAGGATGACATTCGGGAGACCGTCACGGTCGCCGTCTTGGGCGACGACGCTGGGCACGACGCAGAGGCTGGCGCCGCGCAGGCGCTCAATCACTTCGGCGTGCGGGAGCGCGCCCGTGAGCGTCACCTGTTGGGACAGAACCAGCGACGCGACAAGTCGCTCCAGTTCCGGTCGCAACGGCCCCTCGCCGATGAGGCTGCAATGCAGGTCAAGCGTGGGCTCGTCGTCCAGGAGCTTGCGGCAGGCTCTGAGAAGCGTGGTGAATCCCTTCTTCTCGACCAGGCGACCGACAGCGACGACCTCCAAGCGCTCGCTGGGCTCTCTGTCGGCATATGGGTACTTGGCGAGTTCGAGACCATGGTAGATCCGGTGGGTCTTGCCGGCGAGGGCGGGGGGCGTCCGCGCCAGCAGGTAGTCACGGCCGTAGTCCGTGCACACGGCGGCGAAGCGCGCCTCTTCCAGGAGTTCCGCCACCAGGGCGTCGTCGCGCGTGCACCACAGATCCCAGGCGTGGGCCTCGAAGGAGAACGGGCGGTCGAGGATCCGAGCGCACATGAGACCAACCATCGACGGAACGTAGGCGAAGTGCCCGTGCACCCAGTCGATGCCTCGACGGGCCATGTCGGGAGCCCAACCAAGCGCGGTGGCAACGTGGCGGAGGTCGCTCAAACGCTCCATTGATATCGCGCCCTCACCGGACACGAAGAGGTCCAACAGGTTGCGCAGGGCAGAGAGGCTTCGGGCCGCCACCGGCACCGTCGGCCACGCGGCGCGGCGAACCACCTCGAAGCCGTGGTTGCCGACCAGTTCCGCTTCGGAGGGAGTCGGAGCGGAGAGGGAGTACACGGTCACCTCACAGCCCAATTCGCGGAGCCCCTCCAACTCGCGCAGGATGAAGGTCTCGCTCAACCGGGGGAACCTGGCCAGGACGACTGCGAGTTTCATCGCGCCTCCCGCGCCGCGTGTCTGTAGACGCCGATGGTTTCTTTGGCGGTCCGGTCCCACGTGAAGTCCGCGGCGCGCCGCAGCCCGCGCGTGACCAGCTCTGCCCGCCGGTCGGGGAGTCGCAGCACGTTCAGGACTCCCTGGGCAATGGAGTCGACCGACTCAGGATCCACCCTCTCAGCCGCGTCCCCAACGACCTCGCCAAGGGCCGTTGTGCCGGAGGCGACCACCGGGGTACCGCAGGCCATCGCCTCCAGGGCGGGCAGACCGAACCCCTCGCAGAGGGACGGGAACACAAATGCCTCGGCGAGGGTGTAAAGCGCGGGGAGGTCGGGTGACGGCACGTACCTGAGGAAGCGCACGTGATCTCGCAGGCCAAGTTCCTCAACCAGGGCTGGCAGGTTCTGCCTCCCCCAGGCAGGTTTGCCGGCGAGCACGAGGGTGATCTCGCCACGGACCGCCTGGCTCGCGCGCGCGAACGCCTGCAATAGCCGCGGCAGGTTCTTCTTGGGCTCGAGGTTGCCGACGAAGAGCAGGAACCGCTCCGGAAGCTGGTGCTTGCGGCGCACCGTCAGCAGTAGCTCCCGATCGCAGACAGGCTGGAACACTCCCTCGACGCCGAGGGGGATAACGGTCATCCTGTCGGCGGGGACCCGCAAGCGCGTCCGGACCTCCTCGTACACGAAGTAGCTGGGCACGATCACCCGCGCGGCGCGGCGAATGGAGCGCGGCAGCGCGACCCGGTAGTGAAGTGCATTGGCTGGGCGCGACAGTGCCGGCTGGGTGAGCGCGAAGAGATCGTACACCGTGAGCACGACGGGCGCCCGGCAACGCAGGGGGGCGAGGTACCCCGGGGCGTGCAGGACATCGAGCTTGTCGCGCGCGGCCAGCTTGGGGAGTCGGCCCTGCTCCCACGAGATTCGTGCCAGTCGGTTACACGAAAGCACCTCGGCGCGGCGAACCGACCAGTTCGCACAACGCGGTGAGGTCCCGGTGAAGTCGCGGCTGACGTACAGGACGTACTCGTTCTCGGTATCTACCCGCGCCAAGGCCCCAACCAAGCGGTCAATGGCGACCTCGACTCCGGAGAAGTCGCCCCACAGGAGCATTCCGTTGATGCCGATGCGCATGGTGTCGTGTGTGGAAGACCGTAGACCGCGGAGAGGGGGGGGCTGGCGACCGCGGGGTCCAGTCAGCCGAGCAGGCTGCGGTACACTTCGACCGTCATCTCGACGTTTCGTTCCACGCTGAAGAGGAGCCGGGCGCGGCGGCGGCCGGCTTCTCCCATCTGCGCTGAGTCCGCGCCGCTTCCGGCGATTCGCCGCATTGCGGCGGCCAACGCTGAAGGGTCTCT
>PEVN01000033.1 GCA_002779825.1 Armatimonadetes bacterium CG06_land_8_20_14_3_00_66_21
TCCGTCATCCCCATCCCCGGCTCGCCGCCCTCCATCCACTCGAACCGCGCCGTCAACTCTTCGTGATGCCCCGCCGGCGCTAAGAAGCCGCCCAGGCCGTCCCGCGTGAAGACGAGTTCGTTGCCGTCCTCGTCGGTGACCCGCACGTCGTAGGACTCGTTCCCGGTGTTGCCCGCCCACTCGGAGCCAATGGCCTTTGCGTTGTAGTTGGTCCTGAGCGCCTTGGGCATGCCCGGCATGCATTCCATGCTGTCCTGACTGCTGAGGAAGACCTTCACTCCCACCGGCAGGACCAGCCCGCCGGTCTGCAGCGACAAGCTGCTCAAGAACAGGTTGCCGCTGCCGCCGACGCCTTGCACGGTCGGGCTGCCGCCGACGGTCTCGCCGCCGCCGCCGCACGACTCGCAGCCCATCAGCGCGTATTCGCCCTCCCACGGTTCGGCGCCGCCGGCCTGGGCGCCGCGGATGCGGTGCATTTCGGCGGCGCTCAGTGCGCGGGTGAGCGAGTGAGCGGGTGTGCGGGTGGGCCGGTGAGCGAGTGAGGGGGTGACGGGGTGACGGGGTGAGGCGGCGAGCGGAGTCAGGGGAGCCACCAACGCTACCATGAGACCCAGACAGAGCAGACGGCGCGTCTGCCGGCGCCGCCGGCGGTGCGGGTCATGGCACGAGAAGGCGGCGGCGAGCAGGCACAGCGGCAGCAGGCAGGCCGCCCCACCCAGACCGACGATGCCCATGCCGGCGCCGGCGCGGAGGCCGGAGCCGAAAGTGCTGGCGAGCGCCGTCAGCTTGCGGGAGCGCTCCGCCTTCGCCTGCACGTCGTGAGTCTTCTGCAACGTCAGGACATAGCCGTCCCAGCTTCGGGCGAACTCGTCGAGGGAGGTCCACGTGGTCTGCCCCTTGCCGTGGTCGCCGGCGGGATCGTAGACGCGGACGCTGCCGCCCCGGAGGCCGCTCCGCTGCCCCAGCACTGCCACGAAGTGGTTCCGGTTGACCCAGCAGAGCGCCGGCGCGCCGGCGGAGAACACGCCGTCACCGCGGACTTGGCGCAACGCCTTCGGCTTGGCGTACTTGCCCTGCGCGGCGGCGCCGTACCGCGCCGCCGCCTTCTTCAGCTCGGCGAAGGTGGTGCCGTAGCGGTCGGACTTGACCTGCGCGGCCAGCTCCTTGGACAAAGCGGAAGGGCTGCGGGCAGAAACATGGCTGGCAGAAAGATGGCGAGCTGGTGTGACAGGGCGGTCGGTTGACTCGAGGACCCCGAGTTCCGCAAGCGCCACGGCCAACGCTTTGGGGCCGCAGGTCGGGTCGGGGGTGTGGCCGGCGATGCCCATGCTGGGGCCGGTCTCCTGACCGCGCCCCCCGTCCCGACCGGATGGTCTCCCAGACGCGAAGACGGCGGGGGCTCGGTCGGGAGACCTTCGCCCAGCGAGGGTCAGCGACGCGGCGGGGTGGCCCGGAGCGGGCGCCCCAGACCCGCGCCGAGCAAAGGCTTGCCGACCGGCGCCGAGCTTGTCCAGCAGCTCCTGCGCGCGGTGCGCCAAGTAGCAGTCTGGGTGCTCACGCACGAACCGCTTCAACGTGGCGACGCCCTCCGCACGCCGACCGGCGGCAAGCTGAGCCGTGCCGATCTGGAAGGCGGCTTTCTCCGCCACCGAGGAGCCGTCGTCTTCGCGCTCGGCCACGTCCGCGTAGTCGGCCACCGTCTTCTGGAACGCCAGAATCGCGTTGGCGTACTGCTTCTGCGCCAGCGCCAACCGCCCCAGCCCGTACTGCGCCGACGCCTTCTCCGCCAACTGCCCGCGGGACTTGCCGGGCGCCTTGAGCACGGCGTCGAACTGCGCCTTGGCTTCGTCGCCCTTGCGCTTGCCCAACGCCCGCTGGGCCTGCAGCACCTGCGCCCGCAGCCCGGCCTTCGTGTGGCCGCGCTCCCGGGCGACTTTGCCGAGCAACGCCCCGACCTGCGCGCCCTTGCCCTCGGCGCCCAGTCGGGCGACCTGACGTTCCAGCGAGCGCACCAGTCGGTCCTCGGCCGTTCGCGGCTGCCGCGCCCCGGCCGCCGACGGCAACGGCATTACAGCCGCCACACACAAGGCCCCGAGCACGATCCGTCCACGATACCGCTCCAACGTAATCCTGCCTCCCGTCGTTTCCAGTTGCCGCCCCCCTGGCATGGACGTAAAGCATACTTCGACGGTCACGGCTCTGCATCGTCAAAATGTGACGAGGGGAGCTTGGGCGGACTCCGGGGCGGGAGAGAGCACGGACCTGCCGCGGCGGTTGGGTTCCGGATGCCCCAACGCGCCCGCAGTCACAGAGTAGATCGCCTGGTGGGTGTCGCTGCACGCAAGCTTGGCGCGGGTGGCCCGCAAGTGGGCGCGAACTGTGCAGACGGAGAGCGCCAACTCCGCGGCGACAGCGGCGGCGTCGCCGCGCACCGCGTACGCCATCAGCACCAGCAGTTCCTTCTCAGTGAGCGCCAGTCCGTGCGCCGTGCCCCGGTGTCGCTCCGCCAACTCCAGAATAAGCGACGAGACGGCCGGCCTTCCGGCCGTTGCCGCAGCCTGCTTCACTGCCATCTGCTGAGGACCTCCTTGCGTCGAACTACCGCCAGAATGGCGCAGTCGCCCGAACGGCGCTGCGTGCTACACTCTTTAGTTACGTTTCAAAACGCGAAATACCGTATGCTCGACGAAAAAAGTTGGCGCCGGACAGGGAGCGCCGGCGGCGATTGTGGGGCCGTTGGAGGCCTGCGCGCTTCGGCTGGAGGTGACTTACATAGCCGAATGGCGGGAGGACGACGAACGGCGAACATTGAACATCGAACGCCCAACATCGAACACTGAACGACCAACACCCAACGGCCAACTTCGACTGCCCAACGGGCGGGAATGACCGGACCCGCCAGGTCGCTCGGGACGGCTCCGCCGGAATCCCGGGACAATAGGGTCCGTGCGGTGCGGGCGCTCAGTCGGTCACCTTCAGTCCGTTCGTTGCCCGGTCCCTGTTGTGACATCATGCCCAGACCCATCGTAGCCATCGTCGGTCGTCCCAACGTCGGCAAGTCGGCGCTGTTCAACCGGCTCATCGAGCGACGCCTGAGCGTCGTCGAGGAGACTCCCGGGGTGACGCGGCCCTATCCGAACCACACCCCGTACCGCTGGAATACCTCCCCCTCGGCCATCCCCAACAGCCCCCAGACGATCCCGGCGGTGAAGAAGTGCCCCAGGGCGAGCCCTAAGAACCCGGGGACGAGCTTCTTGTAGAGCGACACGCCGCCTAACTTGAACACCGCGATCTTCGTGAGCCACACCGCGAAGAACGACCACCAGACCAGGCTGCCGTAGGCGGTGCACATGGCGAACCCCAGCGGGTGCAGCGGGAAGCGCAGGAACACCATCCTGAGGACCATCAGCGCGCTGGCCAGGGCGAATCCCGTGCCCATGGCAGCCGTGCGGGGAACGTCCGGCGGCCGGGGTGTTTTCACGAACGTCACGATCTCGGTGAACTCGCTCGTGGCGAGGCCGGTGCCCCAGATGCCCCCTCGCAGCGTGCCCGCGCCGTGGTAGTAATACGGGATCAGGTGGGAGTAGTAGGCGATCGGCAGCCCGACGGCGACGGCGGCCAGGATGAGAAGCGCCATCTGCCGAGGCGGAATCCGCGCTTCCTGAGACAGCTTGAGCCCCTCGATCTGGTAGCCGATCAGCGCCGGGAAGTAGCCGCGCGACAGGAACGTCAGCAGCGACAGAATGGACAGCGTCTGCACATTGCCGCCCGGCGCCAGCGGAGCCGAGCCAAACACGTAGAGTAGCGCCTTCTTCTGCTGGTAGTACGGGAAGAGCCACATGAGCGGCGCCCCCGTCTCCGCGCGAATGCGGGCGTACACCAGCGCCACGGCAAACACGAGGCCCAGGTACACCACGGCCACCCACAGCGCCATGCCGGCATACCAGCAGAACCAACACAGGAACAGGAACCCCGCAAGCAGGCCCAGGAACGCGAGGCGGTACGACAGCGGTTCGCCTCGCGGCGCCTCCGCCGCCTTCCCTAAGAACGCCTGACCGAACGCCTGACTCAAGTGCTGACGCCCCAGCCACACCAGGAAGAACGCCAGCGCCAGGTAGGCGCCCATGCTCTGTTCCTGCTCGAACGGAAAGCCCGCTTGGTCGTAGCCGGCGATCCGGCCAAAGACGGCCTCCGCGCGGCCCAACAGGTAGAAGAACCAGACCGAGAAACTGACCTCGGTGGAGACCAGGTAGCCGAAGCCGATCATCTCGGGCCGGTAGTGGAGTACCAGCGGCCGAATGGCATCCAGCGGGCGCTCGGTGAACAGGGAACCCAGGTCGAAGTACTTCCCCGGGGCAACCACGGCCGGGTTGAACGCCTTCAGGATGTTGAGCAGGTTGTACCCGGCTGCGAGGCCGAAGCCGATCCACATGACCGGGTTGCGGAAGAACTCGGGAAGGGCGCTCTCCTGCCGCTCTTCGCCAGCCATCTCCAGGGGCAGGTACAGCAACGGGAACGTCAGGCGTTCCTTCTCGATCCACTGGCGGCGCACCAGGGCGATGCCGCAGAACATCGTCCACCACACGGCCAGGAAGAACACCGACCAGACCGCCAGCGGCCCCACCCAAGCGCCCCAAGGGACTCGGCCGTCATCCGCCCCCTCGAACAGTCCCAGGATGACCGGATCGCTGTGCGGCGCCAGCCAGGCAGGGAGCCACCGACTCACCAGGTTGAACTGGTTCTCGGGGGTGGCGAAGTAGAACGCGGAGGGAAGCAGGGCCAGGAGGAACCGGACGATGGCGCAGCCGGCCACCGACACGGCAATGGCAACGAACAAGTAGACGGCCAGGAGTTCCGTCCTGCTCAGTCGAAGCCACCGGTGGAGCCGCGCGCCCAGCGGGTTCAGCAGCACCAGCAGCACCAGCACCCCCACGGCAGGCACGGCAGGAACGCTCTCGGTTACCTGACACGTGAGCGCCACGATCTCGGCCTGCCGGACCCAGAAGCCGCAGAGCCACGTCAGCAAGACGGCCAGGAGCAGTGAGCGGAGGGTGAGGCGGTTCACCGGTGAACTGGGCTGCGGTCCCGACTCCGGCATGGCGCTAAGTGGTTCGTCGAGAGTGCCGTCCGGTCAGGCTCCTCTCCGCTCCTCTCGGTCCCCCGTCACGTGACCCTCTACGACAGTCCCGGCATGTCAGGGGGAGTCGCCAGGGCCCGCACGGTGAACGATGGCTGCTCCGGTGACGTGATTGACTGATTGGAGCCATTGGGGGCATCGGTCGCGGTGAAATAGACCTGGTAGCTCCGGTTCTGCGCGCCGGCGTTGGCCGGCGCTGCGAACGTTCCCGTGTAGACAGTGCCAGTCAACGTGAGAGGGACCCCGGTGAGGGTGCCGGAGGTCGATACCAGGGCGACGACCCGAGCCGGACTGTTGTCGGGATCGGTAACGTGGGCT
>PEVN01000517.1 GCA_002779825.1 Armatimonadetes bacterium CG06_land_8_20_14_3_00_66_21
ACGGGATTCGAGGAGACCTGTCGGTCCGGGGAGCGGCGGGGTCAGGAGACCCTCGCCGAGCACATTCGCGCTAAGTACGGTTGTAGTACTAAGCCGGAACCGGAGCGCCTCGGCGATTTCCACCGGCCGTGCCTGCGCCGGGACGGCGGCAAGTGGCGGCTGTGGTTCGACTACTGGCTGCCCGGACAGGGGGTGTGCATGGGGCACGCCGAGAACGTCGGCGAGTTCACGGCACCGGGAGGTTTCCGGATCACCCACGACCTCACCCAGCCGGTGCTCGCCCAGTGGCCCAACCCGGAGGTCATCAAGGTGGACGGCCGCTACCACGCCTTCGGCGATCCGCCAGGGCACCCGACTCGGGAAGGAGCCTCGCACTGGATGAGTCGGCAGCTCCGCGAAGCCGTGTCGGACGACGGACTCACGTGGCAGAAGCTCCCGTTCATCCCGCCGGATGACGATGCCGACGCCTGCCACGTGCCGCAGGCACTGGTCGCTGAGGTCGACGGCAAGCAGTGGCTCTACCTCTTCTACGCGACTCAGATCGGCTACCGGAGGAACGACGGCCAGTATCACTACCAGTACGACCGGCTCCGCGCCATGCGCCGACCACTACCGGCGGGACACGTTGCGACCGAGCGTCTTCCGGCGGCAATCCAGGCGTCTGGAGAGGAGCCCCAACGTGAGAGCTGACGCCGACGACACCTCGGACTCCGCCAATGTGCTGGCGCGTGCACTGCTTCCCTGGAGCGTGACCGTCATGCTGTTCGGACTTTCTGCCGCCGGCAACGCCGAAGGGAATCCACCAGCAGCGGGGCAGCCCGGCCCGCTCAAGGGCACGTGGACCCGCGTGACGGAGCACGCCGACTTCAGCCCGCGCGACACGGCCGAAGACGTGGTCTTCGACGGCAAGCTGTGGATCAGCAACGCCTACCACGCCGGCAACGTCCTCGTCCGGGACCTGTGGTGCTCCAAGGACGGCGCCAAGTGGGAGGAGGTGTTGGACGAGACCCCCTACGACGGCTACAGCGAGCTGGTGGTCTACGACGGCAGCCTGTGGGCGATCAAGGGGAGCGTGTGGCGCTCGGCCGACGGCGTGCACTGGACCCAGGTCGCGGGGAAGACGCCGTTCGGCGCCCGCGGCTACGGCGAAGTCGTCGTGCACGACGGCAAGCTGTGGCAGCTCGGCAGCGGGACCGATGTGTGGTGGACGACCGACGGCATCAACTGGACCTGCGCGCTGCAAGACGCGCCCTTCGGCAAGCGCTATGGGTCCGCCGTCGCGGCGTTCGGCGGCAAGCTGTGGCTGATGGGAGGCGCCGTCGAGAAGGCCAGCGATCCGCCGGAGAAGCACTACAAGGCGTACACCACCTACAACGACGTCTGGTGCTCAGCCGACGGGACGAACTGGACCCGGGTGCTTGAGCACGCCCCGTGGGCGGAACGGATGTGGTTCGTCGCCAAGGTCTACGCCAACCGCCTGTGGATCATCAGCGGCTTCAGCAACCGCCAGAGCATCAACTACGCCGACGCCTGGTACACGGAGGACGGGGCGACCTGGCACGAGTGCCTGCCCAAGCCGGCGTGGTCGCCCAGGCACGAGCCGACCTGCTACGTGTTCGACAACAGCCTGTGGGTGGTGGCTGGCAACTCGTGGCCGTTGATGAACGATGTGTGGAGGCTGAACGCCGCAGAGGCTCCCTGAGCCGCCGAACAAGGCCGGGAGGAGCGAAGCCGGGGTCGCGACGAAGCAGATCGCCGACCACTGGGTCGCCGACCCCCCCCCTCCGCACGGAACCGTCCACAAACGGAACCCCCTGCCTCGCCGGCCGCCCGTGGGTGCCATGCTTGACAGATTGATTAGCCTGTTGCATATTTACAAGGTAAGTATGTAGCGAGGTGATGGATATGGCTGCTCCGTACTACTCGCGACACCTCGAGATACGGCTCTCGTTTGGTGGGGGCGAGGGGGAGGGCGCGAGCCGACGCAAGGTGATTCTGCTGCTTGGCGCCCGACGGACGCCGGAGTCTCCTGCGTTACCCCGGTGCTTTCTGACTTCACCTCACGTCTCCACCGACACCCATTGCCCGGCGACCTCGGGCCGCTCCTCGACCACCTGGAGCATGCGGCACGCCAGAGACGACGGCTTCTTCTGCCCTTGTTCCCACGCCTGCACGGTGCGTGGACTCACGCCAAGCACCTCGGCGAACACCGCCTGTGTCGCCCCCAGCCTCCGGCGCACAGACCGGATCTCCGACCGACCGTAGCGCTTCGGGTCAGCGACCTCCACGCGCCGACGCACCAACGGCGCGCCGCCGCGGAGAGCCTCGACTCCCTCCGCCAGCGCCTCAGCCAGTTCGTTGAAGGCGTCGCTTGGCATAGTCATGCACCTCCGTCTCCAGTGCTGTCATCAACCGGGCCAACTGCTTCGTCTGCTCCGGGCTCAGGTTCTCGGTCAGTCCCTTGTCTGTGAGGAGCACGAGAACGCAGACTTCCCAGTGCGCGAAGTCCGCGAAGTAGATCCGCAAGCCGCCTCGCGCGCCCTTCTGCCGCCGCGGATTCTGCCAGCGCATTTTCCACAGGTTGGGAACGCCGACCACCTTGTCGAGGCGCCCCGAGCGCTTCATGATCGCCATCTGGACGGCCGCCAACTCCTCGTCCGACAGGGCTCCCTGCCGGATGCTTCTGGTGAACGCCGGCAGCTCGATGAACTCTCGCGTCATGGCGGCTCACGGTCCCCACACGGCAAGCGAGGGCTTGTCACTGTCTGCCCATTGTAGCGGCGCCGCTGTCCCGTGACAACGCCGCGCTCGATGCCGACCATCTGTTCAAGCAGTGGGTGCTCTCCGAGCTGTAGTGCCGCTGCCGCTACCTCGGCCGCGGCTACAAGCTCTCCACCTGGCGCACCCCCGCCGGCGCCGAAGTCGACGCCCTCGTCGAGACGCCGGCGGAAGCCATCCCCCTCGAGGTCAAGTGGACCGACAGCCCTTCCCCCCGCGATGCCCGGCACGTGGAGACCTTTCTGGACCTGCACAGCGATCTGAGTCACCGAGGTTACGTGGCCTGCCGGTGCCTGCGGCGACAGCAGTTGACGGAGCGGGTGGTAGCGGTGGGGTGGGAGGAGTTCTGACTCGGCGCCCATCTCCATGAGCTGGCGATTCCCCCGCAGCGAGGCGCTTCGTCCGCGAGAGTGGCACCGTGTCCCGACCGGCCGCGCGCTACCATACGAACGTCTGTGCCAACTGTTCCCTCAGCCGCCACGTGTCGGCGTGCCCGGCGTGACCGCTCCAACTCGCCAGCGAGGCCCGCACGTGCGCCAAGTCGGTCTGGCCCGCCCGCCGGGCGTCCCGCAGGTGGCGCCGACGCCGTTTGAACCGCAGGACGCTCTCCCGCCGCAGCCGCCGGTGCGTCGGCCAAATGCGGTCGCCGAGGAAGTCGACGCCCTCGTCCACCCGGCGCACCTGACACTTTCGCTCGTGCAGCCGCAGCCGTAGGGCGGACAGCCTGTCCGCCAATTCCGGCACCAACGCTGCAAGCGCCCGCTTGTCACTCCCGAAGATCACGAAGTCATCGCAGTACCGAATGTAGAACCGGCACCCCAACTCCTCCTTCACGAAGTGGTCGAACGGGTTCAGGTAGGCGTTGGCGAAGAACTGACTTGTCAAGTTGCCGATGGGGAGGCCGCGGCGGCGCTCGTGCGGGGTGAACAGGTCGTCTCCGGGGAAGTACGCCGCCACCGGTTCCTGCGGGTTGCTGGACTCCACGATCAGCCGCAGCAGATCAAGCGTCCGCCGGCAGCCAATCTTCCGCGCCAGGATGTCCAGCAGGATCTCGTGGTCCAGGCTGGGGAAGAACTTGCGCAGGTCGCACTTGAGCACGTAGCCTTCGCCGCCAAGGCGAAGGACCCGCCGGCAGAACTCCGTGTACCGGTCCACGGCGGCGTGCGTGCCCTTGCCAACGCGGCAGGCGTAGGAATCGTGGATGAACGTCGGCTCAAAGACCGGCTCGATCACCCGGCAGACGGCGTGGTGAACGACCCGGTCGCAGAACGGGGCAGCGGAGATCAGGCGCCGCTTGGGCTGGTGGATCCAGAACGTCCGGTACGCGCCCGGCCGCCAAGTCCCGTCCGATAGCTCTCGGTGGAGGCGCAGGCAATTGCTACCCAGGTCCGCCAGGAACTCGGCGACGTTGGGGCGTGACCGCTTCCCCCTGGCAGCCCGGAGTGCCGCGGCGAGGAGGTTCTCGAAGGAGGCGATCCGGTCGAAGAGGTGGAAGTGACGTGTCATGCGCGGAAGGCTTCCGTAGGATAAAGCTCCAGCTTTGTCGCCCTTGACCTTGGCGTTGCGTATCACGTTGGCGACAAAGCTGGAACTTTATCCTACTACGAAGGCCAGGCTCGTGGCGATGCCCGGGCGGGACGTTCGAGCCAAGGCCCACGGAGTGGGACAGCCTACCAGCCCCGCCCGGGCGGGTTGTTCTTCTCCCCGCGCACGAGGAAGGGCGAAGCCGGATGGAGTCCCAACGTCCAGTCTCGTTCCCCCGAAACCTCGGGGCGCCGCGGCTTGTGACCGGGGCGGAGAACCTCGCCCGGGAGGCGCCGAAGCCCTCCCGGAGGACTGCTGCAGGCACGACTACCCGAAACCCGTTGTTGTTGTTGCAGTTCGACGGGTTGTTGTTGTTGCGGTTGGCGGCGCGGAGGTTGGTATCGTTGTTGTTGAACGAACCGCCGCGCAGCACCCGGGCGCCGTTGTCAGGCTTCCCCCTACACCGGCTCGAGCGCGGGTTCGCCAACTCCGCGCCGAGGGATCGATGCCTTTGCTCTTCCCTCCTTCTTCGGCTGGCCGCTCTCTTTCCGCAGCCAGCCTCCAAGCATCCGACCGATCTCGTCGATCAGACCGGAAGCGTAGCCAAACTGCTTGAAGGTCAGCAGCTTCAGCCCCAAGCACACTCGCAGTGTTCGTCGCAGGCCGTCCAACTGCCGGGAGGCGGACCGGAGAAGCGCCGACCGGTCCTTCACGGTGGTCGCCTCCCCCAGGCATTGGTACAGCTCCATCACTTCGTTCTCCACTCGCAGACCAAGCCCGCTCCGGAGCGTTCGCGGGAAGCGCTGCGTTCTCCCGTGCAGCCACACCACCAAGTCCAAGCACTTCTCCAGGATTGGGAACTCCGCTCGGTTTCTCATGCGCGTTCAAGACCATTTGTAGCGACTGGGGGCTTTGCCCCCAGACCCCCAAAGTCCAAATCCCCAAAACCAAACCTCAGGGGACCCCTGCAGGCACGACTACCCGAAACCCGTTGCAGAAGCCGCAGCTCGACGGGTTGTTGAGGGTGCGGTCGGCGGCGCGGAGGGCGGGACCGGAGCCGTCGAACGAACCGCCGCGCAGCACCCGGGCGCCGGAACCGTTGGGGTCTTCGCGTCCATCATTCGCGCGATACGGGTACTCCTTGTACAACGAGCTGCACCACTCCCACACGTTGCCTGCCAAGTCGTACAAACCGAACGGGTTCGGGCGATAGCTGCCGACGGGCTTGGTGCCGCCACCACCGGAGTTCGCCAACTGGTCACTGATCTCCCCCGTGGCCGTGCCATACTCGAACTGCTTCCCGCCACGAGCAGCGTACTCCCACTCCGCCTCCGTCGGTAGCCGACCACCGGCCCACTCAGCGTAGGCCTTGGCTGCGTACCAGGGGACATTTGCGACAGGATAGGACTCATCCTTGGAGGCGCGGCTTTGCTCCTTCCAGTGCTCGAGGTAGTCGCCGTCATGCAGCTTGCTGTCGATCCGCTCCGGCGTCCACTGCGGGTTGGCAGCTAAGAACTTGCGGTACTGGCCATTGGTGACTTCCTTCGCGTACATCCAGAAGCCGGCTACCTTCACTCCGTGCTTGGGCGATTCGTCGGCCGCGTACTTCTTCCAGTACGCGTCCCAGCCCGTCTTCGCCCACAGTCGGTCGCGCTCCGCCGGGTCGCTGCCCATCTGGAACTCGCCGCCGGGAATCCACACCAGCTCGGCGCCGTCCTTGGGGTTCACCTGCTTGTCGCCAGGCTTCGGGGCACCCTCTTCCTCCGCCCAAAGGCCACAGGCGGACAGCGCAAGGGCCAACACTGCATGGCTTGTGACTTTCATCCTGAACGCTCCTTTCGACTTGTCGGACGTTTGTCTGTGTCTCTCGGGCAATGTGTTGCGGGCACCTCCTCTGCGAAGCCAGGTCGCGCCGAGGCAACAGGCAACCGGCGGCAAGGCTTTGGTTCGCCGCAGCGGCGCGACACCCTGCTTGTTCGCGACGCGGCGCCTCCTTCCTTCCCGCGAGGGGACATGCGGGGCAGGCGCCCGCAGCAGGATTGGCCGGCAATCTGACGAAACCAATCCTTGCCGCCGGCCCATCCAGATCGCCGGGGAGCTTGGTGTGCAGCAGCCGCAATCAGTGTTGACGATGTAGAGCTCGTACTGCTTCACGCCCAGTCCTCGTCCGCCTCGTCGCCGAACACGTCGGGCATCATCAGCTCGTCATCGCCCAACTCGTGCATGCGAGTGGCTGCCGCTGCCCACCCGTCGCGCGGCTTGCGGGTCAGGGGTTCCAGAACGATCTTCCGCCCCTTCACTGCAAGATCCACTGCGTCGGTGATCTCGCACTGGTCGAGGATGCGCTTGGGAATGCGGATGCCGCGTGAGTTCCCGATCTGCACCAGGCTGACGTGCATGGTGTGCCTCCTGGAGGTGATTACGTTGGTGATTATACTGGCGCCGTGACGCTTCATCAATCCCCGCGGATTCGTGCCCCTACACTGGCGCCGGCGAGGTCGCCCTGTCCCTCCTGCCGCCACTCCGACCGGACGATACGCGCGGCAGGATTGGCCGGAAGTCTGGCGAAGCAAAGCCTCTGCCGCAGTCTTGTCCGGATCAGCGAGGAACATAGCGTCCGGCAGCCGCGATCAGTTCCCGCACCCCACTGGAGGAATCCTTATGAAGACGTGTCACTCGTACATCGTGGCAGCGCTGTTAGCGTGCGCTGCGCAGCAAGGCTTGACGGCGGAGCGGCCGTGGATCGACTCCTTCGCAATCGAGAAGTGCGCCCACCTCACCACCGGCAAGAACCGGTACTTCATCCTGGAGCCGGGCTACCAAGTCATCTTGGCCAGCAACTCCGAGCAGGTGGCCATCACGGTGCTGAACGAGACCGAGACGGTCAACGGCATCGAGACCCGCGTGATCGAGGAGCGCGAGTTCGCCAACGGGAAGCTCAAGGAAGTGTCGCGCAACTTCTTCACGCTCTGCCAGGAGCATAGCGACGTGTTCTATCACGGCGAGGACGTCGACGACTACACGGACGGCAAGATCGTCGGCCACGGCGGCGCGTGGCGGGCGGGCGTCAACGGCGCGCGGGCCGGCCTGATGATGCCGGCGAAGACGCCGCTCGGGCTGCGGCACTACCAGGAGGTCGCTCCCGAGGTCGCCATGGATCGCGCCGAGATCGTCGAGACGCAGGTGACCTTTGAGGGACCAAAGGAGAAGTTCCGGGACTGCCTGAAGGTGGTGGAGACGACCCCGCTCGAACCCGGAGAGGAATCGGTCAAGCTTTACGCGCCGGACATCGGGGTGATCTTCGACGATGGGATGGTGATCGTCGACCGCGGCCGCGACCGCAAGCCCCCAACCGCGCCGGTGGAGGTCAAAGTCGATCTGGCCGGCGCCTACGCGGAGGTGGAGATCAAGGAAGGCGACCTGCCCGCCCCGGTGGCGGCAGTCCTGCGCAAGCTTCACCCCACCGGCGAAGTCCGGGAAGTCAAGCGGGAAACGCGCCAAGGCGGCCAGGTCGTCTACGCCATCGAGATCTTCGTCGCCGGCCACCAGTGGGACGTGGAGGCGACCCCGGACGGAACCGTGCTGCGGAACGAGGCGGAGTAGGCGTGGGGTGGGAGTTCGGCGCACCGGTGGCGGGCACGAGGCCCTCAGACTCCCATGGGATTGAGGCTACGGGGTACTTGCAGCGCCGCCGCTGCCACCCCCCAAGTGCCCTACCCCACGCACGCACCGCCTCCGCCGCCGCCACCCCGTATTCTCAGTCAGCCCTCAGTCTCCGCTTCCAGTAGCCCGGCTCCCGGTGGAGGTGCATGACGGCGATGATCTCGAAGCGCTCGGGCGTCACTCGGTAGAGGAGACCAAACGGGAATCTCCAGGTCCTGCATTGGCGGACGTCTTCTTCAACGGTTCGGTGCGCCAGCGGGAAGCTCTGGACGCGGTTGACGCCGTCTCGCACAGCAGCCAGGAACCGTCTGCCCAGTCCCTTCTGTTGGGACTCGTAGTAACGAGCGGCCGCTCGCAGCTCCGCCCTGGCCTCGGGATGGAACTGAACCGGCTTCATCCCATTTCCCTGTCCAACTCGGCGAACACCTGTTCCGCCGGGACAAGCTCGACTGCGCCCTCGTCGATCTCCTTGGACCGGCGGCGCACCTCCGCTCGCCACGCCTCGCTGACCTCGAAGTCGTCGCCGTCATCCAGGGACCCAAGCAGTTTCTCCGCCAGCAATGCTCGCGACTCGCGCGGCAGGTGAAGCGCTTCTTCCATGAGCGTGTCTGTCGTGAGTGTCATGAGTATCTCCCCCCGAGCGCTGGGTTGTTCGCGCCGAAACCGCTGACAGTCATAGGGCTTCCATTATGGGGCCGCTGGGGGCACGAGTCAAGCCTCGACGGCGTGCTCGGGACGGGCTGGCGACGGGAAGAGGAAACCGCGACGCGAAGGGGAAAGCAGACCCCCGCAGCACGGAGCGCTGCCCGGCTGC
>PEVN01000095.1:0-13554 GCA_002779825.1 Armatimonadetes bacterium CG06_land_8_20_14_3_00_66_21
CCTTGCTTGCTCCCCTCGACACGCCAGAGACACCAAAAACCCGCCGACGCTACCCCAAAGTGCTCAGGCGCTTGCAATACGCTTGTTTTGGGGCTAGGGCGGGATCGCTGGACACGTCCAGGCAGTCTTCCGTCCACCCAGTGATCTGTCGTTCGACGGACTTGACCTTCATGTCGCGGATGGCGGTGTTCTTGGCGAACTGCTGGTCGCGGATCGCGTCGCGTGCGCGGAGGAAAGACAGCGTTGTCACCGCAATCAGGGGCAGCAGCGACAGTGTCAGGAACCAGGCCAACAACTTGCCTCGAATGCTCTTGAGGAATGAGGTCACCTTCTCTCCGTCTGTAGTCTCGTTCGTGTTGGGTTGTCGGTTCATGCTTGTCATCCTTCCCGTGATTGGTGCTGAGGCGCCCTCGGGGCGCTCTCTGTACGACGAACTGTCAGAACGGTCGCGGCTCGGATTGTGGCGTTCATGCTGTCTCGTGCACGATCAGCCGCGGATCGGCCAGCAGCCGCGGCAGGTCGAGGACAACCAGCATGTCTTCGGTCACGCCCCGCACGTATTCCTGCGCTTGGCTGGAGACGGTCTCTGCGGCTGGCTGCAGGGCGCTGAGGGGCACCGTGGTTACTTCCGGCACGGCATCAGCCACGAGGCACAACTCCAACGGCAGCTCTCCAGGGCTGCCGCCTTTGACGAGCAGCACGTGCGCCGTCTCCGAGAGCTCCCGAGCTGGTAGCCCCAGGAAGCGGCAGACGTCGGTCACGGAATGGAGCCTGCCCCTGGTGTTTACGGCGCCCAGCACGAAGTCGGGAGGGCACGGAATGCGGGACCACGTCGCCGTGTCCAGCGGCTGGAGCTCCTGCATTAGGGCCAGTTCCACGCCGTAGCGTTCGTCGCCCAACAGGAACGTCGCAAGGTGGAGCAGCTCGCCCTCAGCGGCTTCCGCCTTCGGCAGGAGAGCCAACTGCTGCGCCCGCGCGGCGAGAATGCGTTGCACTTCTTCGGGGGACAGGGCTGTGGCTTGTTCAGTCACGGTGTAGACCTCATGGCGAGTGACATGCTGATGCGGGTCCTGAGAGGGCGCCGGCTGTCCGCTCCCCTGACCTCAGGTGGTTGCACTGGAATCACGACTCATTCCGCCTCCTGTCCTTGCGTTGCCATCGCCGACTTCGCCATGGTCAACATCTGCTGGGCGGTCAAGCCATCGGCCCCGGACAGGACTTCGTCGGGCGGCAGCTTGGATGCCAAGCGGACGGCCTGGGTGCGGTGCCGGAGGGCGTCGCGCTTGACACGGACCCAGTCCGTGGCTATACTACTTTCCTTGTCAATCCGCGAGGAATCGAGCTTTTCCGTTGGCAGTTATCATCGACATTTTGCACATCATCGCCTGTGTCGGGCTCATCGTCGTGATCATGTTGCAGGTGACCAAGAGTGAGGGGTCCAGCGGCGGCGCCGGGCTCGGCTGGGGAACCATCGGCGGCAAGTCGTCCGCCTCCGTCAACATCCCCGTCGGCGTCGAGCGGATCCTCCAGCCGCTGACCACTTGGCTGGCGCTCACATTTCTGGTCACTGCTTGCCTGAAGGCTGTTCCCGCGCCGAAACTGGCGGGAGCGACCAGCATAATCGGGCCGCTTTACTTCGCTGCCATGATCTGGGGCCGCAAGGCTATGGACGGGCTGCGACGTGCGTTCGGTGAGGAGTGAACGACTAAGCCGAGGTGCTGGAATTGGTAGACAGGCTAGGTTGAGGGCCTAGTGTATTCAGGTACGTGCGGGTTCGAGTCCCGCCCTCGGCACCATTCCCCCCACAATCCAGTTCTGAATGGGCGCATAGCTCAGTTGGGAGAGCGCTTGCTTCACACGCAAGAGGTCGCTGGTTCAAATCCATCTGCGCCCACCATTCTCTAATCGTGTTCGTCGAGCGGCAGTAGCTCAGTTGGTAGAGCATCAGCTTCCCAAGCTGAGGGTCGCGGGTTCGACTCCCGTCTGCCGCTCCAACAATTTGCGGGGCGTGTCGGTGGTGGCGACGTAGCCAAGTGGCTAAGGCAGCGGTCTGCAAAACCGCTATTCACCGGTTCGAGTCCGGTCGTCGCCTCCATTCTGTTTCTGAGCCCCTCCGGGAGCCGTGCCGGCGCCAGCAGCGGGCCCCGAAGGCCAAAGCTGCCGCAACGTGCCAACTCACTCCCTGAGCAGGCTCTTTCTGGGGACGGCTGTCCCCGACTGCCCAGTGCCGGGGTGGCGGAATTGGTAGACGCACGGGACTTAAAATCCCGGGAGCCTCAGGCTCGTACCGGTTCGATCCCGGTCCTCGGCACCAGCGATCCCTACGGACGCAGCGTGTGAATGGGTTGGTGAACCGTAGCGGGCAATAGCCGCAGGCGGATGACACTACTCCTTTCCCAACTGCCACCACCAATCGCCTGGGAGGTTCCCCCCTGTGCTGTGGGCGAGTGACCTGGGCTTCGATATCGGCACTTCCAAGACCACCGTCTACGCCCGCGGGCAGGGCGTTGCCTACAGCGACGAATCGGTCATTGCGCTCTCCTCCCGCGGCGGGAATACCGTCGCTATCGGGCACAATGCCTCGGGTCTGGCGCGGGCTGAGGGGGCGGAAGCCGTGGTTGTCCGCCCCATCGTGGCGGGCACCATCGCTGATTTCGCCGCGGCCTCGGAATTGCTGCGGCAGACGATGATCCGGGCGCTCGGCCGGCGCTGGTTGGTTGGGCCGACCGTTGTCAGCGCTGTTCCCCCCGGAGCCACCTCGGTCGAGCGGTACACGCTGCAGCAAGCCCTCATCAAAGCGGGAGCGCGGCGCGCGTTTCTCGTGGATGCCTCGTTGGCCGCCGCCCTCGGCGCCGGGTTCGGGGTCAACCAACCGGCTGCGCGGATGATTGTGGACATCGGTGCCGGCAGTACCAACATCGGCATTGTGAGCGGCGGCGCCGTCCTCCTGAGCCGCTCGTTGCGGTTTGGCGGGCAGGATCTGGATGAGGCGATTCGGCGGCTTGTCCGCCGGAAGTTCGGTCTCGCCACCACCCGAGAGTCTGCCGAGCAGATCAAGATCCGCGTCGGGTCTGTCGCGCGGGACCTACAGAAGGAGCCGGTGTCGCTGGACGGCGTTGAGGTCTATGGAGAGTTGTTCAAGAACGTGAGTGTCCCGCTCGACGATGTTCCCGACCTCCTTTCCCGCCACGTCAGCTTGGTTGCTTCGGAGATCCGGTGGCTGTTGGAGGACGTCTCCCGGGAGCATCGGGAGGACCTTATGGCGACAGGGATCGCCCTGTCCGGAGGCACGTCCCGGCTACGCGGGATTGCCGGGCTCATGACCGAGAAGCTCGGGATCGCGGCTTCTGTGGTGCCCAACCCGGCGGAGTCGGTCATCTCCGGCATCGGCGTGGTGCTACAGAACCCGGGTCGCCTTCGAATCGACGGCGGCCAGTTCTACGCCAGTGATCAGTAAGCGCGCTGTGCCGCCCGTCGCCTGGCCACGTTGCGCCAAGAAGAGCAGGAAATGCCCAAGACGAAAGCCTTCCTCATCATCCTGTTGGTAGTAGGTGCCCTCATCGGCAGCGTCCTCAACCATCTGGTGACGGGCCATGTTCCGGAGTATCTCACCCAGACAGTCAAGGTGGGGCTCTCCCCGGCGCACCTGGACCTGCTGGTGCTTCAACTCGACTTCGGCTTTGGGGTCGAGCTGAGTTTCTGCACCATCCTCGGTCTGGTGCTGGCTCTGTTCGTGTTCCGCAAGCTGTAGGCGCGCCAACTCGTTCGGGCACTGCCCGCGTCCAGGTCACCACGAGTGCGCAGTGCGCGGGCATGAGTCTGCGACTGCCGTCGCCCGCTGGAATGAAGGTGTGTTGTTGCCCTCTTCGCGAATCATCCTGGCTTCGGGATCGCCTCGCCGCGAGTCGCTGCTCCGGCAGCTCGGCCTTGTCTTCGAAGTGGTGGTCGCTGACATCGAGGAGCCAAGCCCGGAGCCGGACGAATCGCTGGCAGACTGGGTCCAGCGGTGCGCGGCGCTGAAAGCGTCGGCCGCTGCCCGGCAGTTCGACGACGCACTGGTCATCGGTGCAGACACTGTGGTGGTAGAGGGGCAGGTATTGGGGAAGCCGCGCGACGCCAATCAAGCCGCTCAGATGCTTGCGCGACTCAGCGGCCGAACGCACGACGTGCTGACCGGGCTCGCGCTCGTCACCCCGGCCGGGAAGGTCTGCAGCGCCTGCGAAACGACCCGAGTGACGTTCCGCTCGCTGTCGCTCCGGGAGATCGACGCCTACGTTGGGAGCGGCGAGCCGATGGACAAAGCGGGCGCGTACGGCATCCAGGGCCGCGGGGGCCTGTTCGTTACGCGGCTTGAGGGCTGCTACTTCAATGTGGTCGGCCTGCCGCTTGCCCGGTTGGGTACAATGCTCCAAGACGCAGGGGTATCCGTCCACACGTACTGGTGAACCGCTACACTCCGCCAAGTGCGGGTGTACGCTTCGTCTGTTGACCAAGTCGCCCTGTAGCGTAGCTCCTTGTGGGCGTCCGCAATGCGCCGAGCCAGCGTCCGGCAGACGCCTGCAAGGGGCTGCGCTACGGGTAGGTGGCGGACCGCTTCAGTGCTCGGCCGGTGTGTCGACCGGCGAGCCGCAAAGGCACACGATGGCGGACGCAGGGCAGACCGATCGGTACACAATGAAGGACATGCCGGAGGACACGCGTCCGCGTGAGCGGTTGCTACAGCACGGGCCCGAGGCGCTGTCTACGGTGGAGTTACTGGCGATCCTGCTCAGAACTGGAACGCCCTCCGAGACGGCCATGGGCTTGGCTCAGCGCCTCCTAAGCAGCGGCGGGTTGCGGCACTTGCTGACGGCAAGTTCGCAGGAGCTGTGCGCGGTGCCCGGCATCGGGCCGGCGAAGGTGGCCCAGCTCAAGGGCGCCCTCGAGTTGGGCCGGCGCGCCTGCCAGCTTGGCACAGAAGAGCGGCCGCTGGTGCGCACGCCAGCCGACGCGGCTGCCCTGGTGATGTCGGAGATGCGCTTCCGAGCCCGCGAGACGCTCCGGGTCCTCTGTCTGGATGCGCGGCACCAGTTGGTGGCTGTCGTCGACGTGTCCGAGGGAACGGCTTCGGCGGCAGTCGCTCACCCGCGTGAGTGCTACCGGGAGGCTGTCAGGCGCAACGCCACGGCGGTAGTGTTCGTGCACAACCATCCCAGTGGCGATCCCTCTGCCAGCGCCGAGGACGTCGCCCTCACCCGCAAACTGAAGGCAGCCGGCGACCTCCTCGGCATCGAGTTGGTCGATCACGTGATCATCGGCGACGGCAGGTATGAAAGCCTGCGCGAGAGAGGACTGATCTGAGCTTGGAGACTCGAGTCTGCCGCAGGCGGAGCGGCCTGGCGACCACCTGCGACGGGGGGGGCGCGCCATGCTAAGGCGGCTCTTTGGCGGTCTGTCGCGGGATATGGGGGTAGACCTCGGCACCGCCAACACCCTGGTGCACGTCCGCGGCCGCGGCATCCTGCTCCGGGAACCTTCGGTGGTTGCCATCGACCGCCACGCGAACAAGGTGCGCGCGGTTGGCGAAGAAGCGAAGCGCATGGTCGGCCGGACGCCCGGTCACATCGTGGCCGTTCGGCCGCTGAAGGACGGGGTGATCGCCGACTTTGAGATCACGCAGGAGATGTTGGTCTATTTCATCCGCAAGGTGCATCGGCGGCGGGCCCTGGTGTATCCACGCGTCGTCATCGGCATTCCCTCCGGGGTGACGGAGGTGGAGCGGCGCGCCGTCATCGACGTGGCCCGCAGCGCCGGCGCGCGGGACGCGCGGGTGATCGAAGAGCCGATGGCGGCGGCCATCGGCGCGGGGCTGCCTGTGGAGGACCCAACGGGCAGCATGGTCGTCGACATCGGCGGCGGGACCACGGAAGTTGCGGTCATCTCCCTCGGGGGCATCGTCACCTGCCGGACGCTCCGGATCGCCGGCGACGAGCTGGACGAAGCCATCATGTCGTACGTCCGGCGGGAGTACAATCTGCTGATCGGTGAACGCACCGCCGAAGCCGCCAAGATCGCCATGGGGTCGGCCTGGCCGATGGAGCGAGAAGAGACGATGCAGGTGCGTGGGCGCGACTTGGTGACCGGGCTGCCAAAGAGCGTCGAGCTGAACTCCGGCGAGTTGCGCGAAGCCCTCGACGAACCTATTCGCGCGATTGTGGAAGTGGTGAAGGTCACGCTGGAGCAGACGCCGCCGGAGCTGTCTGCTGACATCATGGAACGGGGCATCTACCTGGCCGGGGGCGGCGCCTTGCTGGGCGGGTTGGCCAAGCTCCTCAGCGTCGAGACGGGGATGCCGGTGAAGGTCGCGGATGACCCGATGACGTGCGTGGCGTTGGGCACTGGAAAGGCGGTCGAAGCTTGGGAAACCTGGGCGCCGGTGACAGAGCGCTCTTCCTACGAGTGACGCCAACGCAACCTGAGCGGAAACGATCGTGAAAGTGCAGCAGGAGAAACGAACCAGGTTCGTGGTGCTGGCGGCCCTGCTGGGCACCTGCCTGTTGGTGGTGGCCCTGCACTACGAGGCCCGGCGCAGAGGGAGCGTCAGCCTGCCGGAGGAGGGGGCGCTCGCAGTCCTCACGCCGCTGCAGGGCACCCTCACGCAGTTCGCGTTCACGCTTCGGGAGCGCGGCCGGTCGATTCGCCGGATCGGCGAGATCGAACATGAGAACCGCGAACTCCGGAAGCAGGTCCAGGACCTGCGGAACCGTAACCGCCGGCTCAACGCCAAGTACGAGGAGAACATCAGGCTGCGGAAGCTCCTCGCCCTCGACTTGGAGGTACCCAACGAAGCCGTGTTCGCCGAGGTCATCTCGCTGAACACAAGCAACTGGTTTCAGCGCGTCCGCCTCAACCGAGGGCGGAAGGACAGGGTGGCACCGAAGGATGTCGTCATGACGGATGCTGGTCTGGTCGGGCAAGTGATCGACGTCAGCCGGCATACGGCCACCGTGGAGCTGATCATCGACCGGGAAAGTGGCGTGGGTGCGCGCACCATGCAGTCCCGCGCGACTGGCGTCGTGCGTGGCACCTCGGAGCCGAACTGCGAACTCGCCTACCTGGACCGTGACGCCGATGTGCGCGTCGGCGATCAGGTGCTCACCTCTGGGCTCGGCGACGTGTACCCGCCCGGTCTCATCATTGGGGAGGTCACCGAGGTTCACAAAGACCGACACGGCATTCGCCACTCCGCCACGGTCAAGCCGGCCACAGACTTCGCGCGCCTGGAAGACGTGTACGTGCGCAAGGGATTGAGAGGGGCGGAGTGATATGAGAATGGGGACGCTGGCCGGCTGGACGCTCCTCTTGGTTGCGGTCGTGCTGCAGGGGAGCCTGGCCGGCCACCTGCAGTTCCTCGGTTGCCAGCCGGACCTGATCCTCACGGCGACGCTCTGCCTGGGCCTGCTCCTGGGACCGGAGAAGGGGGGGCTCCTCGGCGTCGCCGGTGGCCTCCTCGAAGGCGTGCTGGTGGGCTCCAACCCGGGCAGCTTCCTCGTCAGTCGGTGCGCAGCGGGTCTGCTGGCCGGAGCGGTGAGCGCGCGACTGTTCCGGGAGAACCGGCTGGTGCCGGTTACGCTCATCTTCGCCGGCACCGCCCTCGCCGAACTCGTCTTCTTCGTCATGAGCCCCTCCGCCAGCTTCGTTCCTTACCTGCGCCTCGCGCTGGGCGAAGGGGTCTGGAACAGCGCCGTTGCCTTGGCCGCGTACCCGCTGGCCGCGCGGTGGGTGGGGCGGTGAGCCGGGGCGGCTGCGCAAATGGAGAGGACAGCTTGGCCGCTGCGTGCAGCCACCGGCCGACACGTCCGCTCGCCGGCTGGGCGTTGGCGGCTACTCCTGCGACTCGGGGGACCCGACGAAGCTGCCGGTGACCTCACGGATGAGCGCGCAGCGCCAGCACCAGGAGCAGGACTTTGGCTGTCCGGGAAGCCCGGCGAGGCCAGCGCGCTTCTGGGTGGTGGTACCGATAGGCGTCGAGCAGCGCAGGCGTCAGGATGAGCGCGCCGATAACGGCCTCCGGGAGCCGAGCTGTGTCCGCCATGCCCTTGGTGTCTCGGCGCGGCGGGCCGCCTCCAAAGAAGGCGTTGGCGCCATACCCGACGGTGAGCCAGTAGTTGAAGGCGAGCATGCCCTCGAGGCGGAGATCGTCTGCGCCAGCCACACCGGCAGACCGCCGCGCCCGCGTGGCGTGCTTGCGCAGCAAGAACTCGTTGAGCAGGTTCTGGGCGTTGAATCCGGCAGAGGCGGTAAGGTAGTGCTCTCGGTCGGTGAGCAAGTGGTCAGGTTCCCACGTGAAGAACGGGAGGGCGCCGTAGTGGACGCTCTCTGCGCGAGGGGTTGACCCGACCAGCAGATTGGTGAGGTAGTGCCCCGTCTCGTGTCCCAGTAGCCCGGTCAGCGCGCCCAGAAAGAACGGTCCCTGCGTCCCGGGAGGCGCGTGGAACGACAGCGCGGGGTGGCTGACGACGCAGTCCGCCAGCCTCAGCTTGCCGCCGTCAAGCCCAGCGGTCGGCGGCTCTGCTGGCGCGGTCACCCCTTGGGCAGCGGTTGGCTCGGCTGCGATCATCCAGCAGTCGAGGGAGCCCCCTGCTCGGACGACGCTTTCGGTGAGCAGCAGGCAGAGGGAGCCGGCGAGCAGGCAGTGGCGGCGAATGGTCCATGAAGTCATGAGAACGAAGAAGCTCCTGACGCGCGGCGAGCGCGGGTGCGAGGCGGCGTAGAAGTGTACTCCGCGGCGGCGGCGCCGTCCAGAGGTCGAAGCCGGTCGGTGCCGATCAGCGCGCCTCTGAGCCTGCCACCAGGTGCCGGCGGTACACCGGCAGCGTTGCTCGAACTCGTTGCGCCACGCTCTCGTCCAGAGCCAGCCTGGTGAGCTCGGCGGCGCAACGGTCGAAGTCGCGCTCCCGCGCGGTCGCCAGGCAGGACTCCAGCTCAGCCCAGTAGTAGAGGAGATGCAGGCTGTCGGGCCAAGCATGCAGACCGAACGTGTCGCGGTCATACCGGCGGATGCCTGTTGTCCGGCTCAGGAGCAGGCACGCGCAGCCGACTGCCGTCGCGCCCTCGGCTGGCGCGCAGAGCGCCTGGAACTCCTCGGGGGTGGCGCACGCGGGGAGCGCGCTCTCCCGTTCGCGGAGCCAGCCGGCGGCGTCGGTCGACGGCTGGAACACGAGGCGGAGGATCTCCTCGGCTGTGAGCGGCCGCTCGTAGCACCGGAGGATCGCCAGGGCGAGCTTGCGGAAGCCGGAGACCGCGTCCCGTCGCGTTGGCTTGGCACCGCTGACCGCCCGGCCGCGCTCCTTCGCCGTGGGGAGGCGCCACCCGGATCGTCCCTGCACGCAGTGCGCCTCGAGCAACTCTTCGAGCGGCCGGGCCGGCGGCTCGGCGATGACCCGACCGTACCACTGGCGCACTTCCTCGGTTCGCCTGGGACCCTCGCTGAGAAAGCACTCAATGGCCGCGACAGCAGCCCGCTCCCGTCCCGCCCGAGCGCCCTGGCTTGGCAAGGGCTGGTCGCGCAGGTACCAGCCGCCGTCGAGTTCCCGGAAGTCGTCCGACAGGGCCCACGCAAGCGGCTCCACGGCGTCGGGTGTGTCGGCCCTCAGCGCGTCGACCAACTTCTCTGTAGTCAGCCCCGGACGGCGACCGATCAGGTCGGCGAGCCGTTCAGCGAGATTGGCATCCTCGTGTTCAGCCATCGGTCAGTCCTCGAAGGTGAGTTCGTCCGTCTCGGCCAGCAGCCCGCCCGGGTTCAGCCATCGCCCGGACGCTTCTTTGGCCTGAGAGAGCGTCAGCGTCTTGCCCGAAAGCGCGGTGCGCAGATCGCGCAGCCGGCGGCGCCGACTGCTTGCTTGCGCGGGAGAAAAGAGCAGCAGTTGGACCACCTCGTCGGTGAGCTGAGCAAGCACCTCCTCCGGTGTCGCTGTGTCGGGCTGCAGGCTGCAGAGCGCCGTCAGCCGGCGATGGGCGGCCGAGGTCCCAGTGGTCGCCAACTGCTGCCAGTGCGCCCGGCGGTCGGCAGTCAACACGGCGGCGGCGTTCCGCCGGAAGGCAGCGGCGACCTGCGCGCCGAGCTTGTCAGCCGGGGCGAGCTGAAGCCTCTCGTTCAGCCGCAGTCCGCAGTGTGCACAGTGCGGAAACGCGCGGAGAGAGGCTGCGAGCCCGGGCCGGTCACAGCACTTGCCGAACTCCGTCCCGACTGCCGCCAGCAAGTCATTGGCGGAACAGGGGAGAGGGATGCCCAGCCGCGCCAACTGCTGCAACGCCGCGAGGGCCGACCCACGGCGCAGTTCTGCGTACGGCCGGAACCGGTCTGCGGAGTAGGTGCTCGCGTGCCAGGTCTCGTACGCCGCAGCGTACTGGCTGTGCCACTGACGCCAAGCGCCCTCGAACTCGCCTGCCCGCGAGACCAGCGCCTCCCCCTCCTTGAGCATGTCGAGCAGCCCCTGGCGCTGTTCGCACAGGTCGCCCGGCGGTAGGGCACTCCCCACCTCGGCCAGGTAGGCATTCGCCAACAGGACCTCGTTTCCCAGGTTGTTCAGGAAGCCGGCACAGCGCTCCCAGCCCTGGAGCAAGTTGCGGAGCGACTCGGGCTGCGCCGACGCGCGCGCAGGGCTCGCGCGCAAGACCTCGCGCGGCAGCGTCTCCGCCAGCCGCGCCAGTCCTTGGCGGGCAGGGGCGGCGTCCTGGATGGCGAGGAGCAGCGTCCCGAACTGCTCTGCCAGAGACGAAGTGCTGCGCCAGTCCGCGGGGGAGTGGCCAAGCGCCTTGCGGAGCTGCGCCAACCGGGCCTTGGCCCGCTCCGTCGCACTCACCTGTTGCTCCTTCCACTGGAGGAGCTTGCGCCACAGAAGTTGCTGCGCACCGAAACTCGCCGACTCCGGCACCGGCTCCTCCAATACCGCGTCGCCGAGTGCGGCAACGACACGCCACTGTTCGGCGGAGACGAGCTGCCCGCGACAGATGCCGTACACGGAGTCGGCCAGCGGCGCCGTGAGCGAACCGGCAGAGACCGCGTTCAGCTCTCCATCCAGCGCCTGCAGCTCACCGGAGGCAAGCAGGCGGGCCGCGACCGGCTCCAAGAGCACGTCAGGCAGGCCGAGCACGGACTTCCGCAGCCGCGCGCGCAGGGCGTCAAACGACACGTAGTGCCCCGGTTGAGGTTCGCGCAGGAAGTCCCCGTCCGGCACTTCGGCCAGAATGGCGGCACACAGGGCCGGCTCGTGCGCCTCCACGCACTGGGCGAACGCCGTCAGCCGGTCCGGCACCGGTGGCGAGTCGCCGCGTAGCCGGTATTCGGTCAGGCTGGCGGAGGCGTCGGCAAGCCCCGAAGTCAGGGCGAGCGGGAGCTCCAGCCGTTGAGGGAAGACCAGCGGAAGCTGGCGTGCGAGCACCCGGGCGAGCACCGAAGACCATTCCGGCAGTTCGGCGGGGTCACGGCTGACCTGAGACTCGCGCCCGTTAGCGTCCAGCAGGAACCCGGCACCGTACAGCGAGCGCAGCAGCGGGCGAACCTCGGCGGCGAGACCGGGCAACTCCTCTCGCAGCAGCTCGAGCAGCTTCTCGCCGCGTGGGTTGTCTCGCAGCGCCGGATCCTTCTCCAGGAGCCGCGCGGCCGCGTGCTCGGCCAGCGTCTTCCGTTCATGCGGCTCCAGCTTCCGCGGGCACCACAGCACATGGGCAGCGTTCCACCGGTCGGGCGGCAGCGCTCCGCCTGCCTGCCGAAAGAGCGTCGCTTGGTCTTCAGCCGCCAAGGGATCCGCCAGCAGGACGTGGAGGTCCTCGGTTGTTGCGGGGTTGCGCAGCAGCGCGACCTCATTGGCAACCAAGTCGCGTGACAGGTCGGCTGCCGTCACCAGTCGGCAATGCACGGAGCGGCGTTCATGCTGCCAGGCTGCGAGAAAAGGCGAACCCTCGACGACGCGGGCCAGCGGCCAGTCTGCGCCCTCGCACGCAGCGAACGCTGACGGTGACAGCCGCGAGTCTGCAGCGGAGAAGAGATGCGTCGTGTTCGCCAGCCGGCGGCGAAGCGCGGCCCCAAGCCGGGCGCCGACGTCGAGGGTGTACTGGTCGGCGAACAACGCGCCGTGCCGGCGGATCGTCACGTAGTCGCCCTGCGTGCGGAGTGCTTCAAGCACTGCTTGCGTGTACCCATAGGACCCGTTCCCCGGCAGCCCGGAATCGAACAGCAACGCGTTGGTTGCCTCCGTCACGGTGGGGTAGCGCGCGCCAATCTTGAGCACGGCGAGCAGCTTCACCAGCCGCAGGGCGTATTCGCTGTCTGTCGGAGCGATCTCCGGCACTGTGGATTCGTAGTGGCGCCACACTTCGGTGACGTACTCGCGCAGCTCGGGGTTGGCTTCGAGGTCCTGGCGGAAGTGATCGAAGAGGCGGTCCGGGGTGATCAAGTCGGCTGGGTGCGTCTCCTCGGCGTGCGCCTCAACGAACCGACGTGCCGCCTCCTGAAGGAACCCAACGGCACTACGGGTCCGCGAGAAGAACCGGGCGGTGACGCGCTCCAGGCAGTCCACCGTGGCGGGATGAAACGGGTAGCTTTCGGCGAGCTTCTCCCAGTCCCAATCCAGCCGCGGGAACCGGTCGCGCACCGCTGCTGCCTGCTCGCGAACGGAGCGGGCGAACGCCTCGGGGTCGCGACGGTGGATCAGCCGCTCTTGCAGCAGGCGGCGGACATGGGTGAGCGACAGCGTGAGCGGCGGCTCAAAGCGGTCGCTCAACTGCCGCAGGCTGTGCGTATCGAGATCGCCGAGATGCTCCAGCGACCGCTGGACCGAGGCAATCAGGTACAGCGGATGCCGGGCGGCGCGGTGGGCGAGGAACTGGAGGAACGCGGCCTCATTCTGCAACTGAGCCGCCGACTTGGCGCCAAGGAACAGGGACAACTCGTCAACCAACCAGACGCAGCCCGAGTGCCCTTGAGTCGCAAGGTGGTTGAGCAGCGAGCGGAGCAACTCATCGCGGGAAGCGGGGCGGTCCGCGGAGCCCGGCCGTTGCCAGGGCGAGCCGCGGTCTGCCAACTGCTGAGCGGTCTCGGCCCACAGGATCTGCTCGAGGTCGTGCTGCGTGCCTGAGTACGACTCCAGCGACACGTAGACGGTCGCATGGGCGGGACACCGGTCGGGGAGGACTTCCGCGAGTGCGGGGTGCCCCGCTCGAAATGCCCGGAGCGCGTCGACCGACTGACAAAGCAGCGCGAGTAATGCCAGCAGATGCGTCTTGCCGGAGCCATAGACGCCATTGATCAGCATGGCGGTCCCGTGGTCCGTCCGGAATAGCCGTTCCAGAAGCCGACCCAGAGCGCTCTCCGCGCCGGCGTCTGCCAGGTAGTACCCGGAGACGAGGTCGGCCACGCGAGCCGCCACTTCTGGCGGCGGATCGCCGCCTCTGGAGACCGCCTCGCAGACTTCGCGCACTTCCTCCGGCTGGACGACCGTCGGTACGCGCGCAACCTCAATGTGCCTGACCGTGGCCACGGTCCGCGGCAGACAGCTCGCCGCGGTGGACAGT
>PEVN01000095.1:13570-17646 GCA_002779825.1 Armatimonadetes bacterium CG06_land_8_20_14_3_00_66_21
GGCAGACAGCTCGCCGCGGTGGACAGTTCCGTTGGTGGCGCCATCCCTCACCTCGGGTTGGGTCGATGTCGAGTACAGCTCTCCATGTCGTGCCAACATGGAGAGCCGTGCTGCTGCGTGTGAACAGGGCGCCGCCTGCGTCTTCCGCGCTCCGGGCACACGGAACCGGCACGTTGGCGGGCGACCGGGAGGCGGTAACCGTCTACTGGGCGTCAGGCATTGGTGCGGCGCCGCCGGGGGCAGTCCATTGGCACTCCCAGGGCTGCCAGCGCCCCGCCCAACCTGTTCCCGGGCTCCGACAGGCGGAAGCAGGTCTGGTCAAACGAGAGCGTACAGCCTCTCAGCAGCCCCATCCCAACGACAGGTTGGCCGAAGTTCGGGTTCAGGCACACGTGCACCACTACGGGCCTCACTGCACCAAACCGGTGGACTCTGACCAGTGCGAGCCTGAATGAGCACGGAGTGCCGTCGCCCATCTCCAGCGTCTCGGTGCCGCCCATGTCGTCTTCCGGGACCCCGAGGTAGTAGTGCGCCCTGGCCCAATCGACCATCAGGGATCCCGTGTATCCTGTATCGAGCAGGCACCCATCCAAGGGGAGCCAGTTCTCTGTGTCGCTGCGGCCGACCTCTATGTCGACAGAACAGCGGCGCTTCCTGTAGCGCCCAAAGAGAATCCTCTGTCGCAACAGCTCGCTCCTCTCCCGCCCCGCCGAAGAGACCCCTGCGCCGGCAGCCAGACACCGCACTCCTCGAGCCCGCCAATGCGGCGCAGGTAGATGCTCTCGTGCCCAAAGGTGGCTTCGGCCTTCTTCACGGCCTCCTCGCGTGATGGGGCGACGATCGGTTGCTTCCTGTCTTTCACGTCAATCGCCACAAAGCTGTCGCGATGCTCACGTTCCAGGGAAGGTGCGATCTCCCGGTACATCCGCTCTCCCTCCAGAGCCACGCTGGTGCAGGCCCGTGCGAGTGGGTCGGGCCACGGGGCCGGCGGTCCTTCGTGCTCCCTCCCGGCGCGCTCAGCAGCCTCGTACCCGGCGCGCTCCTCCGGCGTAAGCCGCATCTGTGGTATGCCATCGGCGCCGAAAACCGCTTCGAGACCGGGAGGGTCCTGCTCGATATCGGCCGGCAATATCGGTGCGCTCGCGTCCGTTGCTCTGAGGACCGAGGCGACTGTGTCCACAAGTCCCCGTATTGTGAACGGCTTCCGCACGAACGCGTCACACACGCCCGCGTTCGCGAGGGCGCGTATCTCGTCATCGGACAGGTGACCGCTCATGGCCACGAGCTTGGTGGTCGGGGACATTCGGCGTAAAGCGTGGAGTGCTTCTTTGCCGCTCATCCCGGAAAGCACGATGTCCACGATTGCGGCGTCGTACGGACCCTCCCGGGCTGATAACTCTAGCCCCAACCCGGCGTTGTAGACAGCATCGGCACGGAAGCCGGTCGCCTTCAGGCAATCCCGGACGCAGATAGCGGTCCGCATGTCGTCGTCGACGACAAGCACGCTTGGGTGTTCGGCGACTTGGCGGTTCATAGGAGACTCCCTCAGGCGATGGTTCGGTAACACGTGCTGCGGTGCGGGGCGCAACGCCAAGCGCGTACGTCGATTATATCGTACATTAGCGTAGTGTTCCAGAGTCCACGCGCGTTCCCTTCTCGCCAGAGCACGACTGGCGCTATCCCCCTCGGCCTTGGGTCGGCGGGGCGGGTGAGGTCCGTCCCGTCGCCGAGCCGCCTCGCCTGCGCGTCCCCTTCGCCTTCTTCAGCATCCCCGGGAGCGTGCGGCGGAGTTCCTCGGCGCGACGCACCGCCGCCTCCGTGGGTTCGGCGTCGGCGTAGCGCACAGCCGAGAACTGCTGCGTCAGTTGGTGCGCGCCATGCAGAAACTCGGTCGGAAGGCCCCGGTCCCGGGCGTTACGGATCGCCTGCAGGAACTCCGCCGGAGTCTGGCTGGGGCGGCGGGGGAGCCCTGCTCTGGCGAGAGCGCGGCAGACGTGGGCGTACGCGGCGAGAACGCGACGCTGGGCTGGGGAGAACGCAGTTCCCCCGGGTCGGGACCCCGCCCGCCGGTCTTCGCGAAGCCCGCCGACCACGAGCCACACCAAGTAGGCCGCCAGCGCTGCGAAGACGGTCCAGAAGGCGTTCCGGCGCAGCCAGCGGAGCGTTTCCAGAACCCTCGGGTCGTCGGTGAGCTGCCGGAAGAGCCCCAGGCGCGCCTGCCCGGTACTCGAACCGGCTGTCGGGTCGAGGGGGACCCATCCGCAGCGCGAGAGGTACACCTCGATCCACGCGTGCGCGTGCCGCTCACGGACGACGTAGTTGCCGGAGAGAGGGTCTCGTTCGTCGAGCAGGTAGCCGATGACCACCCGCGCCGGCACGCCGACCGCCCGGCAGAGGAGCGCTGCCGCGGTGGCCCACTGGTCGCAGGCGCCGCGGCTCGATTTGGCGAGGAAGTAGTCGGCGACGTCGGCAGTGGCCGGGACCCGAGGCGCGACGAGGTCGTAGGTGCAATGCGAAGCGAGCCACTGGCAGACGGTCTCCGCCTTCTCGTAGGGCGACTCCTCCCGGGTGTCGAGCTGCGGCGCCAACTCGTGGACGGCGGTGGCGCTATTGGGCACCGACAGGTACAGGCTCGGCAGGTCCGAAGGCCGGTCCGTGAGCCGGCGCAGCGCCGCTTCGCTCAAGTCCGGCACCATGGCTTGGACCGTGTACGAAGAGCCCGTGTACTGCACCTGCTGAGCCTGCAGGGAGTCCAACGGGTCCACCCGCACGGCCGCGGACCTCAACCCACGCACTCGGTGCGGGGTGCCGCCCGAGAAAAGCACACTCGGCATGTCGACCGTCGTCTCGATGCTGTGGCTGACCAAACGCTGGTCGCGTCGCGCTTCGCCGACGTAGACCCAGCCATCGGCCGCGCGCCAAGCGTGCCGAGCCGACCCGAGCAAGCTGGCGCCGTCCTCCCACCCTCGGCCGGTGTACTGGGCGTAGGCCTTGCCGCGCAGCAACCCGGGCTCGTCGGTGCGAACGGTCATCAGGACCGTGTCGGTGTTGGGCGACGGGCCTGCCCCTACTCGGAACCACGGCAACTGGCTGGACCAAGAGCCGTACGCCTGGTAGAAGTACGCCTGCCCGGTGTTGCGGATGCGCGCCACGGCTGAGCTCACGGCCGAAGAGGGCGCCGAGTAGCCCAGGATCACCGTGCCGGCGCACGCCACCACGAACACCACGCCGAACAGAACACCGCACGCCAACGCCTGGTCGTGAACGACCCGAGTCAGGCGTTCCCGACTGGCGCCGACCAGCAGTCCCCGTTCCAGCAACTGCTCGTAGCTCACGACAAAGACCGTGGCGGCAAGGAAGAGGAGGAAAGAAACCACGATCTCCGGGTTCGGGTTGATCGTCGAGATCACTCCGAACACGGTGAGGGAGGGCACCGCCAGGAACGCCAACGGCAGCCCTCTGGTCACCCCCTGCTGCGGGGAACGGACGACGAAGCTGAGACCGACCAACAGCCAGCCGGCCAGGATCGCCGTGCGAAGATCGGGAACGTCGAGTGCTTCGTCCGGCAAGACCGCCGCGGGCGACACCCAGAGAGAGAGGACCGGAATGAGCACCAGCGTGACCGCCAGCGCGAAAGTGCGGACACCCTTCGCCGCCCATTCGTGCAGCAGTGCCGGTGCTGCAGACGCTGCGTACCCGAGCAGGAGAAAAGCGAACACACACACGCTATACGGAGTCGGGTCGAGCGACATGGTCAGGCTGGCGACAACTGAGACCGAGGCCACCAGCGACGCGGCGTACGCCGGCAGCAGGTGGCGGTTCGCGTCGCTCGGCAGCCTTGAGGAGAGCGCTCTCACTGGGTTCGCTCCATGAGGCATCGGCTCAAGTCCTGTCCCTTCCGGCAGGGGACCAGGGCGACCCCCAGCGGCAGCAGCGCCTTGCCGACTTCGGCGACGCTGGGCGCTCTGGACTGTGGCGCGAAACTGAGCGCGTCGAACAGCACCACTGTCACCGAGTCCAGGCGGTCGGTCAACAGCCGAGCCGCGTGAGGGAGTCGCGTCGACAGACTGCTGCTG
>PEVN01000262.1 GCA_002779825.1 Armatimonadetes bacterium CG06_land_8_20_14_3_00_66_21
CCCTCGGCTTGGCGCCTCGGGCTACGTTTTCACTCGACGTGGTGCCCAACCAACGGGCGCGAGGCGCACTGACTGGAAACCGGGAGGGCGAAGCTCCCGCTGAGCCGATTCTGTACGGTTTGGCGGCTCGGCGGGAGCCTCGCCCTCCCCGAATTCCGCCTTTCTAGACACGCTCTCAGCGCCGGTTGATCGGATCCACCATGTCGGTCAGGAGCGCCAGGTACTCGCATACGATGGTATCTTCCCAGTCGTCCTGGCGCAACTCGTCCAGCGACAGGTCGCCGAAATCGATCTCCCGCGAGTCCACCACACGCAGGTACTTGCACTTGATGACGATCATGTGCTCGCGTCGCTCGTGGCGCGTAACGTAGCTCTCCTTGTTCAGCGTCCCCACCAGCAGCAGCCGAGTGCCCTCGGTCACCTCCTCGGCGCACCACTCCGCCAACGGCCCGTAGACGTCTACCAAGAACAGATCGGAGACGGGTGCGCCACTTGCCCGGGTGAACGGACGATCGACTTCCAGGCTGAACTCCGCCTTGGCGATGCCGGACCTGCGCTGCCTCAGCGAAGCGTTCCTGGTTGCTACACCGCTTACCAGTACCAGGTTGAAGTCCGCCACGTACATCCCCTCCAGTCACATCGCAGAATGACACCTCTTCCGGCGGTGCTGCGTCCAGCGGCGCTACGCCGGCGTCAGTGCTGCTCCCCGGGATGGTCGGCACGCACCTCCTTTCCTTGCAGGGCCCCCTGGCGCGCGCTCTCGACTGCCACCGCGACGAGCTCGCCGGGACAGCACCGGGACGCGCGCGCCCGGACGCGGACATAGTGCTCGGTCAGCCCTTCGACATCGCTCGTCTCGGAGTCGTACTGCTCCGTGAGGACGGCGACCGTTCGGCCGACGAACTGCCGGGCGAAGGCATCGGAGAGGTCCTGTCCCTCGCGCCGGAGCCTCGCGCTACGCGCCCGTTTCACTGGTTCCGGGACCTGCTCCGCACGGTCGGCCGCGGCCGTGCCCGGCCGTTTGGAGTACTGGAACACGTGGAGGCGACTGAAGGCGCACTCCCGGCAGACCTTCACCGTGTTCTCGAACTGGGCCTCGGTCTCACCCGGAAACCCCACCATCACGTCGGTCGTCAACGCAACGCCGGGGATCGCTTGGCGGAGCGCGGCCACGGCGGCTCGGAACTCGTCCGCCTCATAGCCGCGCCGCATCGCGGCGAGGATCTCCGAATCCCCGGACTGCAGTGGCAGGTGAACGTGGTTGCAGACCTTCGGCAGGCTGGCGATGGTCTGCACGAGTTCCAAGCAGAGGTCCGGTGGATCGAGGGAGCTGAGCCGGATCCGGGTCAGGCCGTCCAGCTTGCTGAGTTCGCGGAGCAGGCTCGCGAGCGAGCTGCGCGCAGTGCCGTTCCCGTCGCGGTAGCTGCCAAGGCGCACCCCGGTAACCACCAACTCCCGGAAGCCCTCCCGGAGACGCCCGCGCGCTTCCTCCACCACGTCCCCAATCGGCTTGCTCCGCTCCGGCCCCCGCACCAGCGGCACAATGCAGTACGAGCAGCCATGCTCGCAGCCGTCCTGCACTTTCAGGTAAGCGCGGGCGCGGGGCGTCGAGGAAGTGGTGCCCATAGTCACCCCGGCAGAGACGGCAAGCCCGCCGTCAGTCGGTGCGGGACACAGCGGCGAGACACCCAGGGCCTCAGCAATCGCCGCCGCCAGCCCGCTCTTCCCTTCGTTGCCGGTCACCAGTCGGACGCCGGTCAGCCGACTGAACCGCTCGGCGTCCCACGCCGGTGCGCAGCCTGTCACCGCTACGACGGCATCCTCCTGCAGCCGGAGCGCTCTGTGGACCATCTTGCGGGACTTGCGGTCGGCTTCCGCTGTCACGGTGCAGGTGTCGACCACGTACGCATCGGCCTGCTCGCCAAACGCGACCTGCCGCAACCCCAACCCCCGAAGCTGCCGAGCAATGGCTTCGGAGTCGTACTGGTTGACCTTGCACCCAAGGGTGTAGATGGCGAAGGTCTTCTGTCGGTCGGCCGATTCCACCGAATCGGTCCCCTCCTCGCGGACATCCCCGTCGCAACAAGCGGCTCCTCAGCGGCGGTCTCCCGCTGACTCGAGCCGGTTCCCCGGAATTGTAGGCGATTGCGCCCCGCGCGTCAACGCCGGCAGTGCGCCGGAAGCCTCGGTCCTCGGGACTTGGTTGCCATGCCAACGTGGGGGGCCGAGCGGCGGACTACAGCTCAGAACGTGGTCAGCTCCCAGCCGCCCAACGAGGACGGGTCACTGCCTCCCCGCAAGCGCGCTGAGCCGCTCGCGCAGCGCGGCTCGCAGCGCCTCGTCCGGCGCGTGCTGCAAAGCCGCCAAGTACGCTTGGCGCGCTTCCGCCGGCCGCTGCAGCCGCTCCAGACACAGCCCCTGGCGGTAGAGCGGACCGGAACGGGATTCGGGGGCCAGCGCTGCCGCAGCTTGTCGGTAGTGCGCGACTGCGCCGTCGAACTGCTCGCGGCCGAAGTGGTATTCCGCCAGCCACAGGAGGATGGCGGGCGACAGCGGCGTGGCGTCCGTCGCGAGCCGCTGGTATACCGTCGCCGCCTCGTCGGGCAGTCCCAGCAGGCGGCAACCGTCTGCGATCCGAAGGAGGGTCTCGCCCTCGGCTCCGGTCTGCGCCGAGACCAACACTTGGCGGGCGCTTTCCGAGTCGCCTTGGGCCACGTGACACTGTGCCAGCGCGATCTGCCAGCGAACGCGGGCCGCCGACGGCAGCTCCTTCCCCGCCAGGACGCGCTCGGCTAGTTCGACGGCTTCGCCGTACTCTCGCCGCGCATACAGCTCCTGCAGGCGAAGCCACGTAGCATCGACGGCATCCGGCAGGCGGACGGTGTCCACGCCGGCTGTCCGCACAGGGGAAGCCACCTGGACTGATTCCGGTCCGCGGCTCGCCACCAGGGCGGCGGGCGCCATGACGTTGGCGACGACACCGAGGTCTCGCCCTCCGGGCGAGAGGTCAACCAGTGCTGGCGCGGCTAATGCCGCCAGGGCCGTTGCTTGCGGCACTCCGTCCTGCGCGAGATCCACCTGCCGCACCCAGCCGAACACGAGGGCCAGCTCCCGTGGCAACTCGGCTCCGGGTGCGCGCAGCGGCAGCGCTCCCGGTCCCGCCAAGCTCAGGATCGCCAGCGGCGCCGTGGCGCCCTGCACGACCGGGCTGGCGACCAGCAAGGGCTGAATGAGAACCTCGCCGGCAGCCGGGGCTGACCCGAGAATCACCTCGGCCGGAGCACTCCCGGGACCTGCCCGCAGCGTCTGCGGCGCTTCGCTGCCTGCGACCACCACGCCCTGACTGCCGTCGCCAGGGAGCGCCAATGCGGTCAGTGCCGAGGTCCCAAGTGCCACCTGTTCGCCCGGACCGGTGGCCGCCGTCGCCACCTCGCCCGGGCTGACAGTCGCTGACACAAATAGCGCGGCCGGCACCAACGGCTGCAAGACCAGTCGCCCCCCGGTGTCAGCTTGCGCCAACGCAACAGCCGCCGGCGACGGGTCCGCAGGCGGTTCCAGCGGCCGAATCGGCGCTCGCGGAGCGAGGGCGGGCCGTTGGCCGTCGGACAGCGAGCCCGCGACCATGCCGTCCGGCGAAGCCGGCAGCCCCACCCACCGCACGGTCGTGATCCCTGACGCGGCGAACGAGCCTGTCAGCGGCTGAACGGGTGGCGAGCCCGCGGGGCGCACGACGCGGTTGACCGACGGGCTGCTCACTGCGACCGGTTG
>PEVN01000098.1:0-13292 GCA_002779825.1 Armatimonadetes bacterium CG06_land_8_20_14_3_00_66_21
GAGGGTCTCCTGACCCCGCCGCTCCCCGGACCGACAGGTCTCCAGAGCCCTTTGAGACCTTCCGGTCAAGCGTTTCGGGGCGGTCGGAGACCTGCCCTGAGCTAAGTACGGTTGTAGTATTAGGCCGCACGTGCATCCCGTCTTCGACCTCGTAGACTTCCATCCGGGTATAGCGCCTGACCAGTTCGCTCAAGCTGCGCTTGTGGTCCAGCGCCAAGTGTTGCACCAGCACAAACGCCATGCCGGGGTCAGTGTCGGCGGGCATTCCCGAGAAGAAGGCTTCAAACGCCGCCAACCCTCCTGCCGAAGCGCCTATGCCGACGACGGGGAAGTCCGTCAGCGGCTCGGCCGCCGGCGTTTCAGCCGGCGCCTCTTCAGCGGGCGGCAGGGCGTGTCCGGCTTCAGCCTTCTGCTTCCTTGGCATCTCGCTGCCTCCCATGCGGACAACGCCGCCCTCAGATCCGCGCCCGTTCATCGCTGGAGAAGAGCCGCTCGCGGCCGAGGTCGGGAGCGGCGGCACTGGCAATTGTAGCAGGAAGCGAGGTTGGGCGGACCTACGGGGAAGGCGCTGGAAGAGAAAGTGCCAGTTCGCGAAATAGTTGGTCTGCCGCCACCTGCGCCGGGACCTGGGTATACTCCGAGAGACGGTGCAGCCTCCCGGATACGCATTGCGCGCCGGCGTCGCACACTCCCCAAGGTGGGACCAACCCCATGCCACGTGCCCCAGCAGCCCTGTTCCTTGCCCTCTGCGCTGTTTCGCCAAAGTCGCTGTCAGCTCAAGGCCGCGGCCAACTCCCTTCCCTTGGCTACCCGAGGGCGTTCTTCTTTCGCGCCGCTGAAGCCGTCGGGCCGCGGGTCCAGACAGGAAACTACACCTACGACCGGTGGGACTCCACCTTCAGCCGGTTGGGCGGAATCATGGGGAAGACGCTGGAAGAGGAAGTCCCCGGGCGCTCGGCAAACATCCCGTTCTTCACCCGGTTCAAGCAAGACCACCCCGACCAGCTCGTCCTGCTCCACTACAACGGCAACTCCCGCGACCCGCGCGACGCCGGCCCGGAGTTCTTCGCCGGGCATTGGGTGTACTTCACGGGTTGTGGGCTGACGAAGGACCTGTCCGACGAGTCTGACCAGTCCGACCTGTCCATCGAAGACCCGACGCTGTTTGCTACCAACATGGGGCGCTATCGCGACAGGAACGTCGACCTGGCCATCTGCGCGCTCGACGATGGCGGCAGGCCGAACTGGCGCGTCGCCGAGCAACTGGAACTGGTCGCCGTCGACGTGCAGAAGAAGACGCTCCGGGTCAAGCGCGGCGCGTTCGGCACGAAGCCGCTGGCGTTCGCGGCCGGCAAGGCGCACGTGGCGCCGCACGCCACCGAGGGACCGTGGGGGAAGAAGTCGAACCTGCTCTGGTACTACAACTTCTCCACCGCCTGCCCGCGCGACGCCAAGGGGCGCAACTGCATTGACGGACTGGTGGAGGACTTCGGCAATCGGTTCCTGCCGGGCGGAGCGCTGGCGGCGTATGACGGCGTCGAGTTCGACGTGATGCACCACGACTTCGGCCCGCCGCGCGTCGGCGGGCACGGGCTGGACCTGGACGCCGACGGCCAGGCGGACTGGGGATACGTGGACGGCGTCAACACCTACGGTCTGGGAGTCATCGAGTTCTGCCGGCGGCTGCGTGAGAAGTTGGGCGACGGCCGCGTACTCCAGGCCGATGGCGGCAACGCCAACAGCCAGCGAGCGATGAAGTGGCTCAACGGCATCGAGAGCGAAGGCTGGCCGCACCTGAGCGACTGGGCGCTCAACGACTGGTCGGGCGGCATGAACCGGCACCGCTACTGGCAGCAGTTCGCCCGGGAACCGAAGTTCAACTACATAAACCACAAGTACGTCACCCACGGCGACGAGCCGGGCGTCGAGAAGCAGCCGGAGGTGCCGTTTGCCACGCACCGGGCAGTCTTCGCCGCCGCGCAGTGCTTCGACGCCGTGCTGACGTATTCGTACCCCCCACCCAAGGAGCCGGGCGAAGACTACAGCCTCTGGGACGAGTTGATCCAGGGAGTCGCGAAGAAGCCCGGCTGGTTGGGGCAGCCGCTGGCAGAAGCTGTCAACCTGGCGAAGTGGAAGCCCGATCTGCTGAAAGGCGAAGGCACGACGATGACGCCGGCGTTCGTCACGAGGTGGGCGGGCGAGGACCTCGAGGTCGTCAAGGACGGTAAGGCGCTGAAGGTGGCTGCGACCGCGCCTGGAGCGCAGAAGTTGCGGTTCCGTCTGGCCGGCGTCCCGACGGCCGGCGCCGACCTGACGGTGTTCCTGCGGATGCGTGCCGAGCCGCTCAAAGGGTCGACCGACGTTCCCCGCCTCGCGTGGGTCGGCCTCGCCCCCGACCAGGGGCTGCTGATTCAGCCCGACCCGCCTACGGCCGGCTTCTGCCTGCGCGGCAAGCAGGAGCAGCCGCTCGACGCCGGCAGCGGCGCCGGCGTGGTCTACTTCCCGGCGCGCAAGGTCGGCGACGCCACCCACGCCGCGTATCTCTGCCACCCGCCCTGGAAAGGCGGCGTCGGCTACACGTTCTGGGAGCGAACCGTCGAAGTGCCGCAACAGGGCCGGCTGACGTTCGCCACGTGCCTGTCCGACAAGGCCGAAACGCGCAGCGACGGCGTAACGTACAAAGTGCTGCTGAAGACGGCCGACGCCGACTACCGGCCGGTTTTCGACGAACACCTCAAGGAGTGGCGCTGGCTGGAGCACTCCGTCTCCCTGGCCCACTGGGCGGGCAAGCGCGTTACGCTGAAGTTCGTCACCGACTGCGGTCCCAACGACAACGCCACCACCGACCACTCGGGCTGGGGCGACGTGCGGATCGTCTCTGACAAACCCGACTTCAGAGTCACCGAGCCCATCCGCCACAGGACCTTCGTCGGCCCCGAGTCGTTCGAGTCCAGCTTCTACTTCCGGGCGGTGCAGACGCCAACGGTGGACTTGGCCTTCGACCTCGAAGGAGCCCGCGCAGTCTGGATCGAGTCGCTCACCGCCCACGCGGCCCCCGAGGCGCTCTGCCGCGAGTTCGAGCACGGTCTCGTCCTGTGCAACCCAGCGAATCACGACTGCCAGCTCGACCTGCGAGAGATCGCGCCGGGCCAGCGCTTCCAGCGGCTGCAGGCGCAGTCGAAGCAAGACACCCAGACAAACAACGGCCAGCCAGTCGGGGATGAGGTAACGCTGGGGGCGAGGGACGGGCTGTTCCTGGTACGGGAACTACAGTGAGGCAACCAGCCGCTCGTATGCATCGTGGGGACCGATCCAGAACCAGAGCACGTCCTGACCCGCTCGTACCCCCACAGCTCGGTAGTCACGACTAATACGTGCCGAGTACACCGGGCGGCGCGGAAGCGCCTGGTGGTGCGCGACTTCACAGCTCGGCAGGGACAAGCGGCTTGGTCAATCCCGCCCGGTCCTCACCCAGCGCCTCATCCGCAAGCAGTCCCAGGGGTCCAGCAAACCGCGCGAACGCGGTGTCCCAGCGCCGCTCGGACTCAAGTTCTCCCAGCAGCCATTCAGCGACCTCATCTTGCGCCTCCGGAGGCAGTTGCGTCATCGCGATACTCTCCCTGGAGGCGACACCCAAGAGCATACCGAACTGCGCCGAACCCGGCAACGGAACTCACCCGAACAACGACCTCTGCTGCGGCCCCGGCTCCTCGGCTGTCGGCAGTTCGAATGCTTGGAGGGCGGCAACGACCTGGTCCACTTCGTCGAGAACGACCTCTGGCGAGAGCCTCTCGGCGCCGCCTTTGCGCAGGGCCCGGTTTCCCGAATGACGCTCCTCCCACTCGGGCCAGTCGATCGCCCAGAGCAGGCGTCCCTGTTTTCGGGCCCGGTCCACCGTATCCATCGTGCCGCTGTCAGTCGTTGCTTCGATGACGATCACCCCTCGCGACAGCGCGCTGAGGATCCGGTCGCGTGCCATGAGCGTCGGGCCGCTGGGCGGGGTCATGGGCTGCAGTTCTGAGAGCAGTGCGCCGTGGCTGGCGACGCCCTCAGCCAGCTCCCGCTGACCCGCCGGGACGACGCCGATTCCCGAGCCCAACACTGCCAGCGTCCGCCCGCGGCCGCGAAGCGCGCCCTGGTGGGCCGCGGAGTCGATGCCTTGCGCGAAGCCGCTGACCACAGTCACGCCGCATTCCGCCAACACGGCCGAGAGGTCCTGCGCCAGCTCATAGCCCGCCTCACTGCACTCACGCGAGCCGACGATGGCGACCGAGAACTCGTCGGCCGCGCCGACGTTCCCGCGCACGTACAGCACCGGCGGAGCGTCGTCGACAGAGAGCAGGTTCCGGGGATACCCCTCGTCGGCCCAGGTGAGGACCTCCACCTCGTTCTCGCGAAGCATTGCCAGTTCGGTCTCGATCGCTTCCAGCGACTTCGGTGCGCTGGCGATCCGCTCCGCAAGCGTCGGGCCGAGCCGCTTGACCTGCAGCAGCTCCGCCTCCGGCGCGGCCAGAGCGTCTTCGGGCGAACCGAACCGGTCGATCAACGCCCGCAGCAGCTTGGGACCGACGCCGTCGGTTCTGGAGAGGGCAATCCAGTGGGTGAGGTCTTCTCGCACGAATACTCCTTCGGGACCCCGCCTATGGCAGCCGGACGAACCCCATCTGGTCGAAGTGGTGATCGAAGGCGAACGCCTCGGTGAGGCCGCGTTCCTTCATGACGACATAGGAGACGCAGTCGGTGAACGACCACTCCTTGTCAACGTTGAAGCGCTCGAATACGTCCCACGCTTTCGCAGCCAACTGGGGCGTGACCCAGACTACCTCCAGCAGCCTCTCCGCGATGAGCGCGTCGAGTCCGCGTTTGAACTCAACAGCCGTCTTGTGGCCACGGTTCATCAGAAGCGCAGTGTAGAGTTCGTCAAGGGTGTAGTTCGTCACCAGGAACCCGCGTTGGCCCACTAAGCCATCACGGCACGCTCGTGCTGGCTCGTGCCAGCGGTCACAACTGTCTGCCAGGGCACACCAGGCGCTGGTGTCTACCAGCAGTGGCGTCACTGCTTCTCACCATAGAGGTACTTGTCATGGTTCCCGGCCATATCCCCGTACTTGCCGGGCCCCGCGCCCTCCCCGAGGCGTCGCCAGATCGCCCAACCTCGCTCAGAGCCCACTTTGAACTCCGGTTGTGGCGATGGATCAGCGGCCTCTCGTTGAGGGGCGTTCTCGCCCAGCCTCCGCAACGCCTCCAATCCTGCCTCCGTCGGCTCACCGGTTTGCGTTTCAGCGCGACCAGGCGAGAGCCGGATCTCACCGGGTAGCACCTCCACCTGAAGGTGCCGGCCCAGACCGGCGCGCTGAAGCCAGTCGTCGCGAATCAGCACTACGTGTTGGGCCTCGAGGGTCTCTGGTTCTGGCATGGCGCACTCCTTTCGGCGTCCATTGTACCCCGTCCTCTCGCCGGTGCGCCGAGGGCGCCAGGCTTCCTCACCGGTGAATCGTCTTCCCCAACGTCAGCACCGCCACCCGCTTCGCGCCTGCCGCCTTCAGAGCGCGGGTGGCTTCGCGGAGCGTTTCGCCAGAGTCGTAGAAGTCGTCGACCAACAGCACGTTCAGGTTCCGCGCCTCTGCGGAGGCGACCAGCGAGCCAGCCACGTTTCGTCGCTTCTGCACGGCCGCGGTCATCGCCTTCTGAACGTCGGTCTCCCGGGTCCGGGTGAGAAAATCCGTGGGCGCCGGTATGCCGAGTAGCTTGCCCAGTTCGGCGCACAGCTCTGCGACCGGCTCGAAGTGCCGCCCACGCACACTGGGCGGCACGGGGACGATTGCGTCGAGCGGCGAGTACTCAGCGTGTGCCCTCAGGAAGTCACGCATCCGCTGGGCGAGCGGCGACGCCAGGCTGCGGACGCCGGTGTACTTGTAGGCATAGACCAACTCGCCAATCTCCGTTCGCTCCCACCGGCTGCCGAGGAACCGGCTGGTGTGGCCGAGCGCGAAGCCCACTTCCCAGTTCCCCTGAACCGGGCGCGGGTGATCGCGACGGAGAAAGTCCTCGATAGCGTCGGTCTCCTCGGGCTCAGCCGCTTCGTCGGCATCGCCCGCGTCCAGTCGAGCAACACCGGCTTCGCGACGCAGATGGTTCACCACGCACCTGAGCTGCCCCCAGGTAACGGTCTCGGGAACGGCGTCTTTGAGCGGCCGGAGCCGCTCCGTCCCGACCTCGCGCGCCGCCTCCTCGACTTGCCGACAAACGTCGGCCGCTACTACTCGCTCCAAAGGCACGCGTCCGGAGAAGACCAGTTCGGCCACGTGCTCTCCGATAGTGCTCGCAGCCAACTCGCGACGCTCAGCGATCTCCTCGACGGACAGCCCTTCCTCGCAGAGCCGGAACGTCTCTTCGAGTGACGCGCCGCGAGGCCGTTTGGCACTGGCCGCGGGCCTCGTGGCCGTTGCCCTGACCGGCAGTTCGAGCGCAACGGGCGTCTTCTCACGCAGTGCCCGCAGCCCCAAGGCGGTCAAGCGGGCCACCGGGTACTTGCCGCCGACGATCTTCAGGTGGTCCGCTGCCGCAAGCTGGAAGAGCAGCCGGCCGACCTCAAGCTGGGTGTAGTCGGTCAGGGCGCCATACGCCGGGCTGCGGTCGGCGCCGGTCTGTCTGATCCACTTCGCGTTGGACCCAGCCAGGACCTTGGCGAGCTTGTCGCGCCCCAACGGGGGGCGGGCGGAGGCCACACAAAGCAGGATGGCGTGGGCGACGCGAGTGGACTCGTCGGGCGCGCCCGCTCCGTCGGAGGCGTCTGACTCGTCGGACTGGTCGCACCCAAGCTGCATCGGCGGGCAGTTGTCGCAACACCTCCCGTCCGGCTGGCGGTGGCGGCGGTCCCCGAAGTGCCGGAGCAGCTCGGCTCGCCGGCAGTCGTTGGTCTCGGCGTAGCGGATCAGGGCGTTCAACTGCTGCCGCTTGTGCGCTGCGTGCTGTCGGGTCTCCCGGTCGACGGCGGCGAGGAGCTTGGGCGAGCAGCGCTCCAAGAGAGTGAACTCCAGTGCGCCGCGGTCCTCGACAGCTTCCAGCACCTCAGCACGCCGGAGGGAGTCGAGGGCCACTTCGACCTGTTCCGCCTGCAATCCCAGCCGTCCCTGCACGGCACTTCTGGAGGCGCGCACGCGACCGTCCTTTGCGACCTCCTCCAAGGCCGTCAGCAGTCGGCGGCACCACTGAGGGCGGTCGGCTTCCTGAGAGATGAAGTACTCCTGCAGCGCCCGGTCCTCGGGCAGGTAGAGCAATGCGCACAGCGCCGGCTCGCCATCGCGCCCCGCTCGGCCGGCTTCCTGGTAGTAGGCTTCGAGAGAGTCCGGCAGGGCGTAGTGGATTACGAAGCGGATGTCTGGCTTGTCGATCCCCATGCCAAACGCCTTCGTCGCGACAAAGAGCGGAATCTCACCCGACATGAACGCCTCGTGCGCTGTCGTTCGCTGCCCCTCGTCGAGACCGCCGTGGTAGAAGTCGACTCGGCGGCCGATGACGGTCTCGCAGAACGCCGCCACCTCCTCGGCATCAAGACGGGTTCCCACGTACACGAGCCCGCTTCCATCAAGCGCCCCGAGCAGCTCACGAAGGTGCCGGAGCTTGTCGGTCTTGTCCCAGGCATAGCGCACCTGCCATGTCAGGTTTGGCCGGTCGAAGCCCGTCACGATCCGCTTCAGCTTCCCGAGGCCAAGCTGCCGCTCGATGTCGTCCTGCACCCGCCGCGTCGCCGTCGCCGTGAGTGCCAACACGGGCGGGTTGCCCGCCGCCGCGATGGCGGTGTTCAGGCGAAGGTAGTCCGGCCGGAAATCGTGCCCCCACTCGGAGATGCAGTGCGCTTCGTCCACCACGAACAGCTCGACATTCGCCTGTCCCAGCGCCTCGATGAACTCGCGCTGGCGGAAGCGCTCCGGCGCCACGTACACCAACCGCCACTCTCCGCTGACCATCCCCTGCCGCCGCCGCCGCTGCTCGCCGCCGCCGAGCGTGCTGTTGATGAACGTCGCCGTCACCCGTTCCCGCGCCACCAGCGAATCGACTTGGTCCTTCATCAGCGCGATGAGCGGCGAAACCACCAGCGTAACCGCCGACGACAGCGCGGCCGGAAGCTGATAGCACAGCGACTTACCCGCGCCCGTCGGCATGATCGTCAGGACGTTCTCGCCCGCCAGCACCGCCGCGACCGTCTCCGCCTGACCGGGGCGGAAGGAGGCGAAGCCGAAGACTTCGCGGAGGGCAAGTTCCAGCTTGTTCGGGCTATCGGGCATGGTGGCGTTCGTCCACGGTGTGAGACCGCGGTGCCCCGCCCCAGCCAGCCTTGGCGCCACTCCGGTGACGCCAGCGCAGTCGGGCAGCGCCAGGGCGCCGGCGGCGGCGCTGACCCGACGGTGGAGGTTGCCCGCCCCAACAGCGATCAGACCACGGTCAGCGGGCGGCGCACGCGCGTCTTGACCTCATCGGCGACGGCGAGACACTTGGCGAAACAGAGGAGGTCGTCCCGCTCGAGCACTGCACTCGCGAGGGCATGGATCGCTTTGCGTCCCTGTCGGTGAGGGCGCAGCACCAGAATGCCGGCATGGAAACCTGGGAGATACCGACGAGCGTCAGAGAAGTCCAGATCGAGGGTCACAAGGAACCGCCCCTCCCGTTGTACGGTCTCCCAAACGACGGGATCCGACGCGCCGCATCGGCAGCAGCTCCTCTTCCCGCGCCAGAGCCGCAGCGTACCCCAGCGTGGCGTCGATGTCTTCCGGCCCTAACGAGGGATAATCGGCGAGGATCTCGTCGCGCGTCGACCCTTCGGCCAGGCTGTCGAGGACGACGGACACCATGACCCGCGTGCCCTTGATGCACGGCTTGCCGTGGCAAACGCGCGGATCAGCCAGCACGCGTTCTGTCCAGTCGCTCATGTCGCACGTTCCTCCGGTCCGGGTGCTCTCCATTCTACCCGTCGGCCGCGATCCGCGACAACGGTGTCTCGGGGAACCGCGGTACTCCTCGGCAGGTGTACCCTCAGCGTCCCGGCTCACTCGGCGCACCTGTCAGCAGTGCCCTCGCCTCCCCATCCGTCGGCACCGCGCCCGCGTCATCGGTGAGGCCCAGCAAGTCGAGCCGCGGGTTCGACGCCGCAGTGCCGCGACCTTCGCGGGCGTAGACCCGAAAGGTGGTCTTCCCCTTCGGCAACGTCACCGTGAGCGGCTGCCCAGGCGGCACAGTTGTCGAGCCGCCTCCCCTACCCGTCCAGTGCCACCTCTTCTCGTTGACGCCGCAGTTGCCCAGCACTTGGTCGGGCCCCAGAGTCAGTTGCTGACCGGGCCAGAGAACGGCGAAGGAGTCGTCAGTGCCGCTCGGGTAGCGCACCCGCGCCCACAGTGTCCACAGCCCTTCGTGGGGGAGATCCACCGAGTACTCGGCGAACCACTCCTCGGGGCGTTGCGGGCTGGGCGCGCCGGTGCAGACGAGCACGTCGCCGAACGCCTCGGCCTCCTTCACGCCGACGCTACTCCCCAGCGCCATCTCGCCCGCGAGCCGGCGGCAATCCTGCGCCCGGATCCACACGTACGCCGGTTGCCGGGTGGCGACGCTCGCGGTGGTGAGCAGTGCGACAACCTGCTCCTGCGTCAGCCCGTCGAAGAACAGCGTCAGGCGGCGAGAGTCGACGGCGAGGGTGACAGCGTCGGCCGTCTCCGCAAAGGGGACCGGTTCACCCTCGAAGTCCGTCACCCGCAGCTTCGCCAGGTCCACGTTGAGCGTCACCGTGCCGTCTTTCACATAGTGCCACAGCGTGGCGATCGCTCCTGCTCCGTACCGGCCGACCATCGCCCGCACGTCACGGCCGCCACCGACGGACTCCACCGGCGCGACGGGTACGAACTCCGCCGTGCCGCCCGCCCTCAGCAGGATGAAGTCCTTGTCCAGCTCCATCAGCGGCTCCCGTTGCTCGACGGGAACCAGGCGCTTCATGCGCAGCCCTTCGTAGGCCTTCACGATCCCCAGAATCTGCGGGGTGAGCGGATGCGCTTCCAGCTGGCCGAAGCTGGTCTGCAAGGAGATCGGGGCGTCGTACGCCAGCGACTTCACCATCAGGTACTCGGCTTCGTCCAGTTGGAGCCCGTCGGTGTTCTGCCCCTTGGGCCAGATGCCGAACCAGCCCAGTTCGCCGGGCATGAGGTCCTGCCGGCAGGAGAGCATGTACCGGATTGAGTGGTCAATGTGCGACCGGACAGTCGGCCATTTGTCGAGAGTCTGCCCCGAGAGAATCGCCCCGTGCAACGTGTTGAGGTACGTATCAACCGTGGAGCTGCGCGCGAAGCTGTGCCACAGAAGGTGCGTCATGATGGTGCCCATGTGGAGCAGCGGGCGCTTCTCGAACTTGCGCACGGCAGCTTCCTGGAACTTGGACACGTAGTAGTTGAACCGCGTCTTCGGCACGTCCTCGCCCCCGTCGAAGTAGACCATATCGAAGCCGCAGTAGTTGAGAATGTCGGCGATCCGCGTGGTCGCCTCGTCCAGCAAGTCGGTCTCCTGGTCGACGATATACCCGTTGATGCACCCGTCCACCCCGTAGTGGCGGACCCGCGTGTCCGCCACATGTGCCGCGGCCGTCGTCCCCCAAGCCCCCCGCTTGCAGCCCAGGAACGTGTCCCACTTCCCCTCGGGACCGATCGACTGGTACTGAACGATCTCGTCGTCGAGAATCGCCTCCTGGTGCTTGGTCACGCCGCCTTCCCAGAACTTCTGCGACGCCACCGGACTGCCGGGCCACTCCCTCAGACTGGTCGCGCAGCGAAGCTCCGTCAGGTCGGCCTGGATGTCTCCGGCGAGTGTCGCTTCGCGGTCTACCCAGAACCTGCGATCCGGAACCGGCGTCACGTACGGATCGATCTTGGACACTTTGGAGACGAAGGTGTGCATGCCGACCAAGATGCCGCGTGCGTGCAGCTTGTCCACCAACCGCTTCAGGCTCTCCCTGCCGTCGGGGAACCGGTGCTCGTCGAACAGGTAGTGCCCCACTGAACGGCACCACGACCCCGACCCGAGCAGGACCTGCTCGATCCCGGCGCGCCCACAGTAGTCGATCATCCTGTCGGCGTCGGCCTCGCCAAGCGAAACGAACCAGTAGGAGCCGCGCGCCGCGTCGGTGTCTTTGGCCGGAACGCCGTCCTTCTCATTGGTCAGCAGACCGAACTCGTTGGACGCCCGGCGCAGCACCTCCCGAATCCGCGGAGTCGGACACACGATCAGCGCCGCCGAGGCACCCTCCAGCTTCGGTCCCGGGGCATCCTGCGTGGTCGCCGCCAACAGCGTGTGGTCCTGCTTGGCAGCGGCGGCGCAGTCTGTCTGTTGGCTGCCGGCCAGCAGGCAGACGGACGTCCGCTCGTCCCACGCGAGGTCTAACCGGCGGCCGACATTCGCGGTGAGCGCCACCGGCACTTGCACCAGCGTCAGCCGCTCCGGACGCGGTCCGTCGACACGTGCGAGCGTGAACCGGATCCAGTCAGCCGCTCGCTCGACACGATACGTGACCGTGGTGCCGGTGCCGCCGAAGACGACTTCCAGCGCATCGCCATTGGACCGGCCACCGGTGGCACCTGCCGACTTGCCCAATATCGTTGCGGACGCCAACGGCAGCTTGGCTCCCGCGTCGCACAACTCGCGTCCGGTGCGAAGCTCCACAAGCGATTGCCAGCACCCCGTCTCGCTGACGACCAGCCGGAACGCGTCGGTCTCCAGCACGGTCTGCGCCAGCGCGTTCGACCACCCCATGAAGAGCAGAATTGAGACGAGTACCATTCGCACTACGGGCCGACCTCTCGATAGCGCACTGCCGCCGCGACATGTTCTCGGACGCCGCAGCGAATCCTCTGCAAACGTGGTGAACGTTACAGCGCCAAGCCGACGGGGTCTCCCCTCCCCGTGCCCTGGTCCGACCTTCACCCCTCCAGCGTCTCTACGACCCTGACCACTTCCTCCAGAGTGGTCAGTCCCTGGACCACTTTCTCGAACCCGTCGTACAGCAGGCTCTTGAAGCCGTCCACCCGGGCCGCGTCGCGGATGGCGGCGACGGGGCTGCCCTTGGCGATTTCGGCGCGCAGGTCGGCCGTGAGGCGCATGACCTCGAAGAGACCGACGCGGCCGTAGTAGCCTGTCTGCCGACAGTGGTTGCAGCCGACGCCCTTCAGGAACCGCACGTCTCTGTCCGCCGGGAAGCCGACCAGTTCCAGCGAGGCCTGGCTGGGGAGGTACTCTTCAACGCACTCCGGGCAGATCCTCCGCGCCAGTCGCTGGCTGACCACCCCCAGCAGCGAGGCGGAGATGAGGAATGGCTGGACGCCCATCTCCACCAGCCGCGTGGGGGACGACGGGCAGTCGTTGGTGTGCAGCGTTGCCATCACGAGGTGCCCGGTCAGCGACGCCTCCACCGCCAGCTTGGCCGTCTCCGGGTCGCGAATCTCGCCCACGAGGATCACGTCCGGGTCCTGGCGGAGGATGTTCCGCAACGCGGTGGCGAAGGTCAGCCCGATCTTGGGCTGCACCTGAATCTGGTTCACCCGACTGAGGGTGAGTTCGACCGGGTCCTCGATGGTGACGAAGTTCTTGTCCAGGGTGAAGATCTCGTGCAGCAGGGAGTATTGGGTCGTCGTCTTCCCGGAACCGGTCGGTCCCGTCACCAAGACCATGCCGTGCGGCCGACTGACCAGCCACCGCAACTGCTTCTGGTGCTCCGGCGCCATGCCGACTTTGGGGAGACCGATCAACTGGGTTGACTTGTCCAGGAGCCGCAGGACCACCTTCTCCCCGTGCATCGTCGGCATAGTGGAGACGCGCACATCGATCCGTTTGCCCTTCATGGCTAACGGGAACCGGCCGTCCTGGGGCAATCGCCGCTCCGCCAGGTCCAGGTTTGCGACCACCTTCACCCGCGAGACCAGCGGGTCGTACATCAGCTTCTTGTCCAGCTTCATCTGGTCGTGGAGGATGCCGTCGATCCGGAAGCGGACATGGAAATCACTGGCAGTCGGCTCGATGTGGATATCTGAAGCGCGGCTTTGGACGGCGTTGACCAACAGCGTCTGGAAAAGGCGAACCGTGGGGCTCTGGGCAACCAGATCCTGGAGATCCGACTGGTCGCTGACGGACACCGAGGCAATCGCCTCTTCGGTGGGGGGCTGGGCGTTCTGTGCCGCCTTGAGCAACCGCTGGATCTCAGCCGGCGTCGCCAGCAGGGGCACGACGCGGAGCCCGGTGTGGTCGCGCAGGGCGTCCAGTGC
>PEVN01000098.1:13350-13492 GCA_002779825.1 Armatimonadetes bacterium CG06_land_8_20_14_3_00_66_21
GGCACCGCCTGCATACGCTGCTGCAGGTCAGCGGGCACCGACGCCGCTGCACCGGGATCCATCGGCGTCTTGTCGCGGTCAAAGTGGGGAACGCCCAGATGGCGAGCAATCGCCCCGTAGAGCGCCGCCTCCTCAACCAGCC
>PEVN01000036.1 GCA_002779825.1 Armatimonadetes bacterium CG06_land_8_20_14_3_00_66_21
CTGGGGTTCTCGAAGGGCGACGACGAAGCCGTCGTGTTCGTGGACTGGCACGAAGCGAGGGCGTTCTGCGAATGGCTGGCGAAGAAGGAAGGGCTTCCCTATCGACTGCCTACGGAAGCCGAGTGGGAGTACGCCTGTCGCGCCGGCACGACGACGCCCTACAGCACCGGCGACTCGCTGCCGGAGGCGTTCCGCAAGAACGTCAAGGAAAGTTGGTTCCCGGCGGACGGACGCAACGGCGAGCAAGAGGTGGTGTCGCTCGCCGTCGGCAAGGTACCGGCCAACCCGGGGGGGGTGTTGGACCTGCACGGCAACGTCGAGGAGTGGTGCGACGACTGGTACGGGCCGTACGAGGCGGGCGACCAGACCGACCCGGTCGGCCGCGCGGACGGCGACTTCAAGGTCACGCGCGGCGGCAGCCACTCGACCAAGCTGGAGTACCTGCGCTCGGCGAACCGCGCGGGCGCGCTGCCGGAAGACAGGAGCTGGCTGATCGGCTTCCGCGTCGCGTTGGGTGAGCGGCCGAAGACAGCGCCGTTGCCCGCTCCGCCGCCGCCCCTGAACCGCCAGAACGTGCGCCAGCAGACGCCGCCCGATCTGACCGAGGCGCCCGACCCGGCCAAGCCCTACTTCAGGGGGCCGCGCGTCTACGTGAAGGTGCCGCCGGGAGCCGAGGGTCCGCTGTTCTCACGGCACAACCACGACCCGGGACTGGTCGAGTGCCCGAACGGCGACCTGCTGGCGATCTGGTACACCTGCCGCACCGAGCCGGGACGCGAGCTGGGCATCGCCGCCAGCCGGCTGCGGTACGGCGCCGAGGAGTGGGACGAAGCGTCGCCGTGCTGGGATACACCCGACCGCAACGATCACGCCCCCGCGCTCTGGACCGACGAGAAGAGCACCCTGTACCACTTCAACGGCTTGTCGGCGGCGGCGACATGGGGCAGCCTCGCCACGATCCTGCGCACCTCGACCGACAGCGGCGCAACCTGGTCGAAGGCGCGGCTCATCAACCCGGAGCACGGTCTCCGGCACATGCCGGTCGAGAGCGTGTTCCGCTGCCAGGACGGCGCCCTCCTGCTGCCTTGTGACGCCGTCACCGGCGGCACGGGCGGCACGGCGATCCACCTGAGCTACGACGACGGGAAGACCTGGACCGATCCCGGCGGCACGATCAAAGGCATTCACGCGCCCGTCGTGCAGCTCAAGGACGGTCGGCTGATGTCACTCGGTCGCGGCGACCAGATTGACGGGAAGATGCCCAAGAGCGTCTCCGCCGACATGGGGAAGACGTGGGAGTATTCCGCCAGCCCGTTCCCGCCGTTGGGCGGCGGGCAGCGAGCGGTGATGATCCGGCTGGCCGAAGGACCGATCCTCCTCTGCTCGTTCGCCAAGGAAATCGCCTTCACCGACAGCACCGGCGTCCAGCGGTCGGGCTCCGGGCTGTTCGCCGCCCTGTCGCAGGACGAAGGCGAGACTTGGCAGGTCCAGCGGCTCATCACTGACGAGGTCGCGCAGCGGCGGAAGATGGACGGCGGCGGCAACACGCGCGAGTTCGTCATGGCGCGCGACTCCGCCGAGCCGCGCGGCTACCTGTCGATCCACCAGGCGGCCAACGGCGTGATCCACCTCATCAGCAGCAAGCTGCACTACGCCTTCAATCTGAGGTGGGTGGAGACGTTGCCGCCTCCGGCGACGCCGTAGAGGAAGCGGAACTCGCCTCGTGCGCTTGCGGCGGGCGTCCAGGGCACCGACATCGGCCCCGACCCGGGTTGCCGCTGGGCGAACGACTTCCCCAACATTGACACTGCCGAGCACATCCATGTATGATTCGGGATAGCGGGATGCGGGATCAGCCCGCCCCGGCGAGTGCGACCGTTTGCCATGAAGCCCAGGATTCTCGAGTGCTGCCTGACCGTCTCGCCCGGAGTTGAGACCAAGCTCTCCGCGAAGCACAGGCTCGAAGTCTGGGAGGTGGAAGAGGCACTGTATGATGATCCAGGTGCCTTCGCGCTACGGCACGGCGACTGCCACTTCGTCTACGGCAGGACGTTCGCTGACCGTTGTCTCCTCATCCTGGTGAGGCAGTTGAGTCCGGACGAAGTGACCCAACTTGGCCTTGACACTGGACAATACTGGATCCGACTCCTGACCGCACGCGATATGAACCGTACACAGCGTCGGCTCTATGAGCACCGGAGAGCACCATGACCAATAGAACGCCCCCAGACATGTCAGCCATGACAGATGAGCAGCTCGGCGACTTCTGGGAACGGCACGAGCCTGAAGAGTTTGCCGGCTGGCAGGAAGCCGAGGTCAAGTTCGCCCGCGCCCCGAAGAGACCCCTTCAGTTGCGTCTGGACCCACGGGACCTCTGGCTTGTCGATCGGGAGTCGAAGCGAACTGGCATCACGCGCGCGCAATTGGTTCGTTCGTGGGTGAGAGAGAAGCTCGCGTCGCTGCCCGGAGCCACCTGAGCCGCGTCGCCGTGCATGGCGCGGATGCATGGGTCGTGCAGGCGGGGAGTGGCTTCGTTGGGGCCCGGGACCGCCAGTGCAGAGGGCACCAGCTCACCAAGCCTCGATGGGAGAATCTATCTCTCGCGGAGAGACAGAACTGCAGTCACCACCGCGGCCAGCATGCATGAAGTATAGTTGCCCTCAGTTTGCGATGCCAGTCGCTCGCGGCGGACACGAGACGCGTTCCCGAAGGAACCTCCATGCCCGCCCGCTGGCTGAGCACCGCGTCGACTGCAAACGGCGCACTCGACCTGACACGTGGCACCTGACACGTGACACTCCGTACCCACAGGAACCCCTCATGCACCCAACCTCCACCGCCCCCACCCTCCTCATCCTCACCTGCGCCCTTGCCTGCGCGCGCGACGTGTCGCAGCTCGACCCGCCGTACCCGCGGATTGCCAACTGCTAGGGTGCCGGGCTGGGGCGGCAGTCGTGGGAGAAGGGCGCCGACTACTGGTCCAAGCTCGACCTGTTCATCGGCGGGTGCCACGACCTGCACTACGACTGGGAGAACCCGCGCTGGACGAAGGTCCTGCAGACGATCGAGACCAACGTCGCGAAGCTGCGGGAGGTCAACCCCACCGCGCTGGCGCTGCCGTATGTGGACGTGATCGAGGGACCCGACAACCCCAACGTGCCCAAGGGGTGGTGGGACTTGCGGAACGGCGAACGCTGGAGCGGGTGGCCCGGCTACTACCGCGTCAACATGAAGCTCCCCGAAGTGCTGCAGTCCAACCTCGACAAGGCCCGCGACGAGGTGTTCGGCCGCGAGTTCTTCGACGGCGTGTTCTACGATTGCTGGCATCCCGACCCGTGGCTGGTGCCGCGGACGGCGGCGTTGCGCGACGGGAAGGCGGTGGTGATGCGCAACGCGTGGAACCTGCCCGGCGAGGGCTTCGAGCACCTCAATGGCTGCCTCGCCGAAGACGAGCTGAACCGCGTGATCGAAGGCAAGGTGGGCTTCGAGGACTTCCTGGGGCGCTACCTGCGTTGGTCGCGCGAGAGCCGGAAGCCGGTGGTGACGACGATCGTCTGCCCTCCGACGGGGCTTGACATGGACGAGTGGCGCTGGGCCAAGGTCAGTTGGCAGGAGCGGCAGAAACTGCAGGAGGCGCTGCAGAACAGCGATCTCCAGATTAGTACTACAACCGTACTTAGCGCGAATGTGCTCGGCGAGGGTCTCCTGACCCCGCCGCTCCCCGGACCGACAGGTCTCCTCGA
>PEVN01000239.1 GCA_002779825.1 Armatimonadetes bacterium CG06_land_8_20_14_3_00_66_21
TCGACGCTGACGGACATATCTGTTCACCTTTGGTGAGTCGCGAAGGCAATTGCGAATTGCCAATTCGCAATTGTCAATTGGCCTGCGGCGCCCGCACGGTCGGGTCTTCGCTGCCGCGCGCGGCGGCGGCGCCGGCCAGAACCGTTTCCTGGGCGCCGGCGCCGGCGCCGGCGAAAGTGAAACGAAGAACGGTCGGCTCCGCGCCCACGGTGATCAGAGCGTCGGACTCCAGCGGCACGCGCTGACTGGCTGCGACAGGTTGCTCATTCACAGACGACACGTTCTGCGCGCTGACATGCTCGTAGAACACGCCACCGTCGTCGCGCCAGATTTTGCCATGGTTCCGCGAGACTTTGGCGTCCATGGGCAGGAGCACGTCGACCAGGTCGTCGCCCTCTCGGCCGACCAGGATCTCATCGTAGCGCAACGACACCACCTTGCCGCGGTCGGGGCCTTGCTCCACCACGATCTGCCCCCAGGGCTCCGGCAACGCCGTTCCAACCGCCCGGCGGCGGACGATGAGCACCACGGTGGCAATGCCGAGGACCACCAGCGCCGCGACGGCGCCGAGCAACCAGACTGGCACCTTCGAGCGTTCCGTGACGACTTCCGTGACGACCTTCTGCGTGGGCGGATAGGCCCGCCGGCGCGACTTCTCCTCCAGGTACACGTTGCCGGTGGCCGCGTCCACGCGAGGGGTGCCGGTGAGGAAGAACGTGGCGCCCATGATGGGGTACTCCAGCGTCGATCGCACATCGAAGCCGGCGTCGTAGTCGTCGCGCGCGGTGAAGACCCGCGTTCCCGTCTGCTTCTCGTCGGCTTCCTTGATGTGGCCGGTGCGCGCTTTCACCGTGACTTCCCGGCCGACGAGGTTCCTCAGTTCAGTGGCCCGCACCGGTGCGGGCGCAGCCGCGATGCGGCCGCAGGCCATCAGTACAGCAGTCGCGCCTACCATGGTGTGCCAGAACATTGTAGTGCTCTCCTTCCGAAGGCCCCGTCAGACAAGCTGTGCCGCCGTCACTCGCGCCCCTCGTGCCCTCCCGGCTCGAGCGTGAGCGCAGAGCGCGGCAGCCGCACGTTTCGAAGGCCCAGGTCGGCCATGGGCTGCTCGATCCGCAGCACCCCTCCAGTAACCGTTCCAAACGCCAGCGGCAACGCCACCTCCTGTCGCCGCAAGCTCACCGTGACCGTGCCTTCGCCGGGGAGATCCTCCCACTGGATTCGCAGCGTCCCTGAGTCATCGAACTGGGCCGAGAAGCCGGGCTCCGGCGCTGCCGCCGGCGCGGCGGCCTCGCGCACCCAGGCCGCCAGCCGCGCCTGAAGCGCCGCCGTCCAAGAGGTCTCGGGGACGCTCCCCGGCTTCGCCACCGTGACCGGCTTGGTCTGCCGGAACAGGGCCACGCTCTGCCGACACCAATGGCAGGTGTCGGCATGGGCCCCTTGCGCGGTCGTCAGCGCCGCGGCTCCGTCGGCCAACGCCGCGAGCGCGCCAAAGGTCAGACAAGCGTCCGTGTGGCGGGGGTCGTCTGCCGGCGCCGCGTGCATTCGCGCCTCGAACCATGCCTTCAGCAGGCTTTGGAGAGTGTTCGTCGCCATGGTGGTGCTGCTCGTTTCTTCGGGGTGGGGAGTCCAAGCCTGCCGGGCAACGACAGGCAGCTTGAGCGCTTGTTGAACACGTATACGTCCGTAGGGGCCGGTTTCTGCGAGGTCAGGTGAGTTTTTTCATGCCGTGCTTCTCGAGGCACTCGCGCAGCTTGCTGCGGGCCCGCTCCGTTCGCGTCCGCACCTGGGAAACGGTCAGCTTTGATAACTCGGCCAGCTCCTCCCAGGTGCGTTCTTCAACCTCGCGCAGCAACAGGAGTTGGCGCTCAGTCGGTTCCAGTTGGGAGAGACACGCCTGGACCAGAGCGTGGGTCAGTGCTTCGTGCGGCGTTTCCCCGGCGCGTTCCTCCGGCAGGGAATCCGGGAGGCAGGAAACGAGGGCGGGCTGCGACTTGCGCCCACGGAGGCGGTCAATGAGGAGATGGTGGGTGTTGCTGCAAAGCCACGTCTTGAAGGTCGCCCGAGAAGCCTCGTAGGTGTCGCGCGCCCGCCACTTCCGCACGAAGACCTCCTGCGCCGCGTCCGCCGCGTCGTCTTCGTTGCCCAACACCTCGCGGCACAAGGTGAACACCAGGCGCCAGTACTGCTCGGACGACGCTTCGAACTGCTGGTCGGAAACCACCATGCTCTCCCTCGAAACCGATAGTGTTCCTGCAACACCTCTCAAGGGGTTCGCGCTTCGCCAGAGAATCCTTGCCCCCTCAAGCTGACCCGGCCGGCCACGCGACTGCCGTACGGTCTCGAGGCGTCTCCTTGACGCGGCCGGTTTTCCCTGGCACACTGCGCCTGGCTCAGCCTCGGCACGACACCCATGGGCGACAACTTCCTGAACCTCCACGACCGGCTCGAGCGCAGCCACGTCAACGGGCCGGGGGCGCGCGCCGTCCTCTGGCTTCAAGGCTGCCGCCGTGGTTGCCCCGGCTGCTACAACCTCGCAGCCCAGGAGGAAGGGCCGCGGCTCCTGGCTACGCCGAGAGCGCTGTGGCAGTGGGTCCAGGGACTTTCCGGCATCGAAGGCGTCACCCTTAGCGGGGGCGAGCCCCTCCTGCAGGCAGGTCCGCTCGCGGACTTCCTGGAACTGGTCCGCCAGGGGTCCAGCCTCTCCACCATGCTCTATTCAGGCTACCTGCTCGAAGACATCCCCTCACTCCCCGACGGCGAACGAGTGTTGGGGGCCGTCGACCTCCTCGTCGACGGCCCCTTCGAGGAGGCGCAACCAGCCGACGACGGTTGGCGCGGGTCCCTCAACCAACGCATTCACTGCCTTACCGCCCGCTACGGCCCGCAAGACCTGGTTCCCCGCCAGCGCCTGGAAGTGATACTGCGTCCTGACGGTACAGTGCTCCAGACCGGTGTCACGGCCAAACGGTTCAGCGCCCCATGAGTGCCTGCGCAGCCGCTCACCCGTTCCCGAACACCTTCGAGCCGACTACCAGGCGGAGGGCGTTGAGTTCGATGAAGCCGGTGGCGCGAGTCGGGTCGTAGGCGCCTTCGTCCGTGTCCATGGTGGCGATTTTCATGTCATACAGGGACTTGGGCGCCTTGCGGCCGGTTAGGCGGCAGTTGCCTTTGTAGAGCTTGACGCGGGCGGTGCCGGTGACGTTCTCCTGGGTGGCGTCGATGAAGGTGTTGAGGGCGCGCATCTCGGGGGAGAACCAGAAGCCGTTGTAGACCTTGGCAGCATACTGCGAGATGAGCGAGTCGCGCAGGTGCATGACTTCGCGGTCCATGGTGAGCGACTCGACGCCGCGGTGCGCAACGTGCAGGATCGTACCGCCGGGGGTCTCGTAGACGCCGCGAGACTTCATGCCGACGTACCGGTTCTCGACCATGTCCACCCGACCGACGCCGTTCTTGCCGCCGACTTCGTTGAGGTGCGCGAGCAGCTTGGCGGGCGACTGGGCGTCGCCGTTGACGGCGACCGGCACGCCCTTCTCGAAGTCGATCTCCAGCTCGGTGACTTTGTCGGGCGCTTCGTCCGGAGGAACGGTCATCACGTAGGTGCCGGCCGGCGGCTCCCTCCAGGGGTCCTCAAGGATGCCGCTCTCGAAGCTGATGTGGAGCAGGTTGCGGTCGGTGCTCCACGGTTCCTTGGCCG
>PEVN01000453.1 GCA_002779825.1 Armatimonadetes bacterium CG06_land_8_20_14_3_00_66_21
CCCGTCGCCGAAACAACTACTTCCACCACTCGCCGAGGTCCCGGCTGACGGGGGATTGGGGAAAGAGTCTATCCTAAGCGGGGGCGGGACGCAAGGGGCGGACGGCCGAGCATCCGCACCTTCACCGCGTGACGGCACTGGTTGGCGGCTGCACAGCTCAGAACCGGATCCCCGCCAGTTCCGCGAGTTGGCGCTCATCGGTCAGGTGGTAGCAGGGGACGTTGTGCACACTCAGCGCTGCTGCCGCCTGTTCCCACGCCGGCAGGGCGGCGATGACGAAGGCGGCGATCGTGAAGCCCGAACGTTTCAGTTCGCCCAACGCCGTCGCCAGGGAGTATGGCACCTCGGGCGCGAGGACGATCACCGCCGCGTCGCGAGGCAGCCGGGGATATTCCTGCAGAAGCAGTTCGCCGAGCGGGAGGCCGTCGGAAAGCTCCAACCGCGCCAGAACGTGACGGAGCTGCCAGAGCTGGAAGTCCCCTCGCCGCAGCGGCACCTCCACCGGCCGCAGCCGGTCGCTCTCGACGCGCAGTTCCGTCAGGCGACGCGCCTCGCTCCGCGACTGCGACTCCTGCTCTTGCAGCTCAAAGGCGAGGCGGTCGACTGCATCCATGCCGTTGGTGAGCAGACCCACCTGCTGCTTGTGTTCCAGGATGTACGCCGCTAACGACGCGGCTGCGGTGATCGCCAACTCGGAGCGCTCGAACAGCTCGTAGGCGGCGTAGCCTTCCCGACGGAAGTCGACCACGAGGTTGGCGCCGATCATCGTGCTGGGATCGTACACCTTGCTGTGAAGGCGACCGGTGCGGGCCGTGGTCTTCCAGTGGATCCGGTTCAGCGGGTCGCCCTGCAGGTACTCGCGGACGCCGGCGAGGCGGGTGGGGTCTTCGTGGATCCGGGTGCGCACGCGGACTTCGCCGACCGGTTTCTTCGTCGGCACGTCGTACCCGCCGATTCCCACCACGCGTGGGAGCACGGTGACGAAGTCCAGCCGGCTGCCGGTCCGGAACCGCCGCACCAGACCGAAGAGATCGCCCGACTCGAGCACCAGCGGGCCGAGGGGGTAGTAGCCCCGGTGCGGGAAGGTGACTTTGTACTTCAGGACTCGCGACGCTCCGCCGCCGAGGAACGCCGCCGCCAGGCGGTTGCCCTCCACTGGCAGGCTCTCCTGCAGCGCATCTTCCGTGAGGACCCACAGCACGGGCCAGCCTGAGGCGTTGCGCACCTCTGTGGACACGTTGACCGTCTCCCCTACCTCCACTTGCGTCCGGCTCACCACCCGTTCGTGGACGACGCCCGACAGCGATCCGCGACCCAGCAACTGCGCCAGCACCAGCAGCGCAATCAGCGCGTAGAAGGAGTAGGCCAACAGCCCCAGGCGAAACGCCGTCGCCAGGATCACCAGCAACAGCACGATTCCAGCGCGGGCGAGCGGAGTCATGACTCTTGCTTCTGCACGGGGGCCGGGACGCTCTGGACAATGTCGCGGATGACGGAGGCGGCGGTCTTCCGGCGCAGGCGGCTTTCGGGGTTGAGCATGACGCGGTGTTCCAGGACGGGGCCCGACAGCCACTTGACGTCATCGGGCAGGACGAAGTTGCGGTTGTCTAGGGCCGCCAGCGCCTGCGAAGTGCGATAGAGACACTGGGAGGCGCGGGGGCTCGCGCCGAGAATCAGGTCGCCGCTGCGCCGAGTTTCGCGCACCAGCTTGACGAGGTATTCCCGCACGGCGTCGTGCACAAAGACCTCGCGGACCTCGGCCTGCGCCGCCGAAAGCTCTTCCACCGACACTACCCGCTGGACGCTCTCAATCGGGTGGCTGTGGTGGAGGCGCACCAGCATCTCGTTCTCATGCTGGAAGCTCGGGTAGCCCAGCGACGCCCGCATCAGGAACCGGTCCAACTGCGCCTCCGGCAGTGGGAACGTCCCCTCGTGCTCGACGGGGTTCTGCGTGGCGAGGACCATGAACGGCCGCGGCACCACGTGCGTGATTCCGTCCACGGTCACCTGCCGTTCGGCCATGCACTCCAGCAGCGCGGACTGGGTGCGCGGGGTCGCGCGGTTGATCTCGTCCGCCAACAGGATGTGGTTGAGCGCGGGGCCGGGTCGGAACTCGAACTCCTGTGTCTTCTGGTTGAACACCGAGGCGCCGGTGATATCGGTCGGCAGCAGGTCCGGCGTGCATTGGACCCGCGCGAACGAGCAGCCCAGCGACTTCGCCAACGCCCGCGCCAACATCGTCTTCGCCACGCCCGGAACGTCCTCCAGCAGCAGGTGCCCTTCAGAGAACAACGCGACCAGCGCCAGCCGCACCGGGGCGCGCTTGCCCACGATCACCCCTTCGACGCTGTCGATAAGCTTGCGGCTTACTTCGCCAACGATCGCCAAAGTCGACTCCTCACAATCGGACCCACAGGTACCCCGCGGCACCGGTCAAGGTCATGAACAGCAGGCTCACCCCGACGCCCCGGGGAAGCGAACTCAAGACGGATCCCACCAGCATGACCAGGACACACGCGGCTATGCTGGTGCGCACGACCGGCTTCAGGTTCTCCGGCTGCACCAGCCAATGCAGGAACCCCGGCTCCTTGAACAACTGGTCGCAAGCGCCGCAGGTCTTCGCCCCAGGCGGGTTGATGGCGCCGCAGATTGCGCAGACCGGCCCTTCCGCTTCCGCCCGCTGCTTCTCGTCGATGGCGCGCTGCAGCAGATGCCGGTCTTTGGGGCTTTCCGCGTACGCTTCCAATGACAACTGGAAGTGCTCGATGGCGTCGTCGTACCGCTTCTGTTTCAGGTAGAGCTGCGCGAGGAAGGAATGGGCAGCCGCGTTCTTGGGGTCATGCTGCAGCGCCAGTTGGTACTTCCGCATGTCCTCATTGTCCAGCCGCGCCAGGCCGGCTTTGTCCAGGCGCGCCGCCACCCATGGCGACAGCGCGCACGACAGCAGCAGCAGCGCCAGCAGCACAAAGCTCACCGGCTTCCCCCAGTTGCCGATGATCATCCCGAACATGCCCCCCAGCGCGACCATTAGGCACAGCGCCGTGCCGCCGCCAATGGACTTGTTGACCAGCCACGCATTCACGAGGACCAGCCCGGGGATCGCCATGCAGAGACAGCACGTCGCGATCGCGATTGCGAGGAAGATCGCCGAGCCGAATCCCTGCGCGTACATCTCGTCCCCCCAGCGCAGCCAGGGAGCAGCGCTCTCGGGCCGCTACTCCTTCTCTGGCTTTGGCAGAATCTCGAAGCCCATCTTGAGCGTCAGGGCGAGGTCCGGCGGCGGGGCAACCTCCCCTTGGGCGGCCTTGGCCTTGCCGGTCTGGGGCAAGCGGGCTTCCACCTTCAGCTCCACTTGGCCTTTGGCGGACAGCAGTCGCCCCGTCTTCAGGTCGTGCGCCGCCTCCACGTTGCAGGTCTGAGTGCCGGTGAACTCCATGCCCATGTCCGGCGCGAGCAGGTTGGTCAGGTCCATCTGCCACTCGCCATGAATCCCCGCCGCGCCTGCGGGCGGCGCCGGCTCCCCTGCCGCTGCCAGGCGATACCGACGAACAACCGGCACACTCACCGTGCCGGCAGTCAGCGTGAGGCGGCTCTCCCAGGTGGCACCCGGGGTGAGGTCGCCCTCCGGGAACTCGGTCGCCACCACCGCCAACAGCAGTGCGCCGACATCCAGCGGTCCGCCGACACCCATCAGGCTGATCTGCTGGATGCCCTCAAGGGCGCTGAGGCGCCCGCGAGGGTCGAGGCGGTACTGCACGTCGGCCTCACGCAGGGGCACGGCGTTCTCTGTGCCAAGGAGCTTCATGTCGACGGTGGCGCTGGGGAGCTTTAGCTGCATTCGCAACCCGTCGCCGTCGGCCGCCTCGCACCGCTGCTTGAACTCCACCTGCCCCTCTGCCGCGACGGGGGACTTCTCGCCCATCAGCAACTCGCCCTCGCCCTTCAGCTTGGCAACGTACGTGGTCTCCGTCCCCGGCTCAAACCGGTAACGGAGCGGTTCCGCGACAACCGACAACGCGACAACCAGGCAGGTAACGGTGGAAATGAGGACGCGCATACGCTCTCGTGCTCCCATTCGACTATCGGGTCAAGCGATTATATGCGTGGGGGCCCCCGTCGTCAAGGAGCCCGCGGGGCGGCGAGCAACAGACGAGGGGAACACTATCGAGCTCGCCGGAACACCAGACGCGCCGCACAGCAGACCAGCATCGCCAGAGCCACGAGAGAGAGGAACAGCCCCAGGCGGACGGACTGCGGCCAGTAGGCGAAGTCCACCTGCTTGGCGCCGGCGGGCAGGGCAACCGCGCGGAACACGTCGAGCCGGGTCAGCGTGTCCGTCGGGCGGCCGTCGAGGGCGCTGCGCCAGCCGGGGTAGGACACGTCGGTGAGGATCAGCGTGCCTGCCTCCGGCGCAGTGACCTTGACGCGCACGCGGTTGGGCGTCGCCCGGGTGAGCGACTGCGCCGTGGCCTGTGCGCGCAGAGGCGCAAGCTTCTCTGGGAGAAGCTGGTTGGTCAGCCGGTCAGCAGAATGCGGGACGGAGAACGCCCGGGGGAACGCGTTGGGCAGTTCGTACACGTAGGCGTCGCCGCCGCTGAACCGCAGGCGCGACTGGGCGCCCGGGAGCGCCTCCCGGCTCACCGCGTACTTCGCCCCCAGCAGACCCACCAAAGGCGACTGCACATTGCTGAGCAGGAGCATGTTGCCGTTCTCGGGTGGAGCTGGCGAGCCGCCTTGCAGTCGGGCTGCGAGGTTCTTGTAGGCAGCCAAGTGCAGGGAGTCGTAGCCGGCGAGGTCGTCGAGTCCGTACACCAGCCCGGCATTCGGCGGCAGACATGCCGGCGGGTAGCTGGTGATCGACCAACGTTGGTTCAGCGGCATGACCCGAACGTCGGGTGCGTTCTGCTGGAGCCACGTCAAAAGCTGCGTGGACGGGTACACCTCCTCGCGGCGGCCCGGCGGGTTGTAGCCGTACCCGAACCCGACCAGCTCTGTCGCCAGCACGCCCACCAGCAGCAGTTGCCCGACTCGGGGGGATAGCCGCCCGGAGAGGGCCGCCAACGAGATCGCAGCCACGGCCGTTAGAGAAGCACCCGCTGCAATGAGCGCCATCGTCTGAATCGGCTGCGCAAACGTCACGGCGCCAGGGCTAACCGAGGCCAGCGTGCCGTTCACCACTCCCCCCAGCAGGAGCAACGCGCCGAAGAGGAGCGCAGTCCACCCAACAAGGAGGGCGCTGAGACGCCGACTGCTGCCTGCTCCCCGCCCAAGCGCGTGCACGCCCCAGCCGCCCAGCATCGCGAGACCCAGGGACGAAAGGAGGAACGCCCGGGTCGGGCTTCCCAGCGTCGCGCCCGTGACTCCGGTTCGGGACATGAGCCAGGCCGCCGGGTACGGGTTCAGCGAAAGCACCAGACCCACGGCGGCAAACGCGAGCCACACTGCGGCCGAGCTTCCCGCGCCTGAGGCCACCCCCAACGCCGCCAGCACCAGTGTGGCCACGCCCACATATCCGCAGTAGTCGGCGTAGTTGCCTGTCGCCCAAGCGAAGCCGTAGTAGGTTCCGTCGTTCGGGTCGCCCAAGAGGCGCGGAGCGAGGAACAGGCTGAGGTCCTGAACCGGGAGCGCTTGCGGGTTCGCCCGCCCCAGCGGGTTTGGCTTGGCGCCGCCGTGGAACCGATGGCTGTGGCCGGCCAACTCCGCTGTCGGCAACAACTGGCAGGCACCCAACCCAATCCCCAGGGCGACCGCCGCTGCCGTCCACCCGGCCGCCCGGGCGGTGTCGTTCCGCCGCCGACTTGCCGCACCCGCAACCAGCCGCATTCCGACTGCAAGCAGCAAGTAGACCGACATCTGGGGGTGCCCGGCGAGGAACTGCGTCCCCAGTCCGAACCCCAGGCAGGTGGCACCCGCCATTCGTCTCCCGCGCCAGAGAAGCTCCATCGACCACAGCGCCCAGGGCAGCCACACCGCCACGTCGACAACCGTGGGAAGGGCCGTCCAGGTGACCAGGAAGCTACAGCAGGCGTACGCCAGCGAGGCGAACAGCGCAGCCGCGCGGCACATGCCTACGGTCCGCGCCAGGAGGAAGGTGAAGCCCCCGGCCGCCAGCAGCCGCAACACTGCCAGCAATCCAAACGCCCGGGCAACGTCGCCAATCCAGAACAGGAGGTTGGGCGGGTAGAAGACCGCCGACTGCGCGTTGGCGACGAAGGGCATCCCGCAGAACTGGCGGGGGTTCCACAGCGGGAGCTCCCCTTGGCGCAGCCAGCGCCGGCCGAACAGCCGCCAAGGGTAGTACTGGGCGAGGGCATCCCATTGGAGGGCGTTCCACGCTCTGGGGCGGACGTCGGGCTGGCTCGGAGACTGCGGAGCTGGTTGCCCGAAATCTGCGGCGCTTGCGGGGCTGCGCAACTCCAGCTCGTAGGGAGCTTGGTGCCTGAGCGCCTCTGTCGGCAACAGGACTCGCCCGGGACCAACTGAGGGCCAGAGGATGACGAGACCCACTGCGCCGACCACGGCCAGACAGAGAACGGAACGGAGCAGCGGGGGCGGCGCCTTCACAGCTTGACAGTCACCTCTACAGAGCCGACCAACACACTCGGGCAAGCGTGGTGTGTCGGGCGGGGTCCTTTTCGGGCGACAGGGGCAGTCCGGAAGGGGTGGGGGCCGGTGGCGAGGGGCCGCGGCACTGGGAGGCGCGCGCGTCGAGCCCGGCTAACTGCGCGCAACCAACGCTACCCCCAAACAGATAAGCGCGAGCCCGGACACGCGCAGCAAGCCGACTTCTTCCTTCAACAGCAGCCAGGACAGGAACACCACCACGACGTAGCCCACGGCGATCATCGGGTACGCGAAGCTCAACTGCTGCTTCGACAGCACCAGCATCCAGAGAACGCTCGACACTCCGTACAGGAGAAATCCGCCCAACACGCGCGGCTGCAGGAAGCCATGTCGCAGCAGGTCGAGGGTGCTGTCTCCGGCCACGGCCCGGGCCGCGTCCATGCCGGTCTTGAGCAGCAACTGCCCGACGGCGCCGAGGCTGACTGCAGCCAGGATGAGACACAAGGGATTGCCCAGGAGCTGCTTCACTACAGGCACGACCTCTCTCCGCGCGCATGCGGCCTCATTTGACCGGTCCCCTCCGCGCCGGCGGCCAATAAATGTAGCCGGCCCGGCCGGTGATCTGCTTGAGCGGCAACGGGCCGTGGTCACGGCTGTCTTCGCTGTGGTTCCGGTTGTCGCCGAGGACCCACACCTCGCCCGGCCCCAACTCGGCGCCGTAGGGATGCTCCCGGATGGGGCGGGTCTTCACGTAGGGCTCCTTGAGTGGTCTCCCGTTGACAAACACGTGCCCCGCCGCCAGCACGACCTCCTCGCCCGGCAGACCCACGACGCGTTTGACCATGTTCTCGCCGGGATCGCCGGGCCACTGGAACAGCACGATGTCGCCGCGGTCAGGGACCCGGTCAACGTATGCGCGCCGGTACACCACCAAGCGGTCGCCCTTCTCCAAGGCGGGCTCCATCGAGCCACTTGGGATCATGACCGGTTCGTACAACGTCTGGCGGACCACCAACACCGTAGCGAGCACGACCAGCAGGCAAAGCAGCTCGATCAAGAGCGTGTACCGGGAAGTCTGGCTCTTGCTCACCGGGCGAACCTGCCAGTAGCGCTGGACGCGGGCCGCGCCGTGCCGAGGGAGAGAGAGAAGTGCCGCCGCCTTGCTCGTGCCGCCCCCGCCCTACCGGATCGGTGGTTCACTCGATCCCGAACTCCTTCAGGAACGCTTTCTGCTTGTGTGCTTCCTCGTTCTCGGGGTCCATTCTCAAGATCTCGTTGAACCCGGCGCTGCCCTCTTCGTACATTCCGAGCATGAGATGGGTCTTCGCGAGGTGCATCCGGGCGTCAAGCGACTCGGGGGCGAGGTCCACGCACTTCTGCAGCAACTCAATGCTCTCGTCAAACAGCCCGGTGAACCCGTAGACAAGCCCCAGCCCGATGTGAGCCCCCAAGTGCTGGGAGTCCGCCTCCAGCACCTTCTTGTACAACTCGACGGCTTCGTCGTACTCGCCGTTTATGCGGTGGGCTTCGGCCGCATTGAAATCATCAATCAGTGCCACGCGTAAGTCCCTCTCTGCCAGTGGCTTGCGCGGACGGACCTGTCTCGGTTGCTCTTAGTGTAATACATCACCGCACCGAATGCGAGCGCCTCTCGACCAATCGGTCGCGGGCATTCTGCGTTTGTTCTCGGGCTGGACTTCGGTCAGCCGGACCAATCCGTCGCCCGCGGCTACCACTATACCCTCTGGGCCAATTTCGACAACCCGCCCCGGTTCACCTTCTGCCGCCGCGGAACTGCTTTCGGTCTGCGCCTCCCAGAGGCGCACTCGCCCTCCGGCCACGAAGCAGAACGCTCCTGGCCAGGGAACGGTGCCGCGGATCAGGTTCCGGATCCGCTCCGCTGATTGGGTCCAGTCAACCTGCCCGTCCTCCTTCTTGAGGAGCGGCGCGAAGGTAACCGCCGCGAGGTCCTGCGCGGTTCGCGGCGCCTCGCCACGCTCAAGTAGCTCCAAAGTCTCCGTCAGCAGTTCTCCACCCATTCGGGCCAGTCGGCAGGCCAACTCCGCCTGGGTCTCCGTGGGGCCGATGGGCGTCGAGCGTTGGAGAATAATGTCTCCAGCGTCCATTCTCCGCACCATGAACATCGTCGTGACACCGGTGACCGCGTCTCCCGCCATGAGGGCATGGTGGATCGGCGCTGCGCCCCGCCAACGGGGGAGCAGTGAGCCATGCACGTTGACGCAGCCTGCGGCCGAAACCGCCAGCGCCTCCGCCGAGAGGAGTTGGCCGAAGGCGGTTACGCAGACCAAGTCCGGCTCAGCCGCCTGGAGTCGGGCCAAGTCTTGGGCCTGGTTCACCCTCTCCGTTTCGAGCACGGGCAACCCGAGCGCTTCGGCGCGTTGCCGGATCGGCGACGCCGCGATCTTCTGCCCCCGACCGCGAGCACGGGCCGGCTGCGTCACCACCAGGGCGACCTCGTTGCCGGTCTCGACGCATGCCTCCAGACTCGGTACTGCGAAGTCCGGTGTTCCCATGAAGACAATCCGCATCGTTGCCTCTGTGTGCTAATCGGTCGGCTCCGCTTCTCGGCGGAGGTACTAACGTTGCCGCCTGGCCAGCAGTCGGAATCGCGCTTCCGCCTCTTCCAGCGTGGTCGGTTCCAGAACGACTTCTTCCTCGCCGGTCTCTTCATCTTCCCGATGGGTGATCCAGGAGAGGGTGTCGGGTTCCATCACGTCGATGTACAGTCGACCGTCGAGGTGGTCCAGTTCGTGGAGGATTGCGCGGCCACGGATGTCGCTGCCGGCAATCTCGAGCGGCTTGCCGTTGAGCCCTCGCCCGCGCACGACGGCCTCCTGCGGGCGTTTCACCTCGGCCTGCAATCGGGGCAGGCTCAGGCAACCTTCGGCGCCGCACACGATCTCGTTGCTCCGGGAGACGATCTTCGGGTTGATGATCGCTGTCGGGCGGTCTCGCTGGTCGTGAACGACGATGATCTTCCGCGTCACCCCCACCTGCGGCGCCGCCAATCCGGCGCCATCGGCCTCTTCCATGGTCTCGATCATGTCGTCGATCAGTTGCCGGTCTTCCTTGGTGATGCGGTCAACCGCCCGGCACTTCTTGCGTAGCACCGGGTCGCCCAGAAGGCGGATTCGAAGTACTGCCATCGTGTCCTTTCGTCTTTCGTGCGGGTATGGAGCTACAGAAGGGTAACGGCATCTACATCCACTGTCAAGCGGGACCGATCTTCCGGCGTGAGCTTGCCGAGCGCCTCAGTCAGCACGGCAGTCAACCGAGCCCGGCTGGCATCCCGAACGAGGAAGTGATGCCGCCAGCGGCCCCGCAGGCGCGCCAACGGGCATGGCGCCGGGCCAACCACCTCTGTCTGGCCGGCGTTCGTTCCGGCGGCCGCAATTACCGCCTGAGCCGCCCTGCGCGCACTCCCTGCGGCCACGGCTTCGTCTTCGTCGCTGATAATGAGGTTGACGAGATGCGCGAACGGCGGGTACGGCAACTCCCGTCGCTGCGCCATCTCCTGAGAAAAGAACTCCTCGTAGTTCTGTCGGATGGCGCACAGGATGCTGAAGTGCTCGGGGTTGTAGGTCTGGATCACAACCTCCCCCGGCGACTCGCCGCGGCCGGCGCGCCCACTGACTTGGGTCAGCAACTGAAAGGCGCGCTCCGACGCTCGGAAGTCAGGCAGCGTGAGGGCCGTATCCGCCGACACGATACCGACCAGAGTGACGCTGGGGAAGTCCAGTCCCTTAGCGACCATCTGGGTGCCGAGGAGGAGATCGGCCTTCTTCTCCACGAAGTCTCGCAGGAGATGGACGTGGGCGCCTCGGCGGCGGGTCGTGTCGCGGTCCATGCGGAGCACGCGAACATGGGGCAGCCGCTCCGCCAGCTCGGCCTCCACCTTCTGCGTCCCGGCGCCCCGCAGGAAGATCTCCGTCCCTTCGCACTGAGGGCAGAACTCCGGCGTCGGTCGGCGCAGGTCGCAGTGGTGGCAGCGCAGCGAGTGGTCGGGCCGATGGTACGTCAGCGACACGTCGCAGTGGTCGCACCGTGCAACCTCGCCGCATTTCGAGCAGAGCAGCACGGTGGAGAAGCCGCGCCGGTTCAGGAATAGGATGACTTGCCCCCCGGCTGCCACGTGCTGGCCGAGTCGCTCCACCAGCGGTTGGCTGAGCGTCTCGGCCAGTCCGTCGGTCCAAGTCGTCTCGCGCCGCATGTCGATCAGTGAGATCGTTGGGAGCGGGCGGTCCCGGACCCGGCGCGGCAGCGAGAGCAACCGGTACGTGCCGACCATGGCGCGGTAGTAACTCTCCAGCGACGGCGTAGCGCTGCCCAGCACCAAACATGCCTTCGCCATGGTGGCGCGCTGCTCGGCGACTGTCCGCGCATGGTAGCGCGGGGTGAGGTCCTGCTTGTAGGAAGGCTCGTGCTCCTCGTCCACCACGATCAGCCCAAGATTCGGGCATGGCGCGAAGACAGCGCTGCGCGCACCGACGGCCACCTGCGCCTCACCGCGGCGCAGCCGACGCCACTCGTCGAACCGCTCGCCAGCGGACAGCCTGCTGTGCAGAATCGCCACTCGGTCGCCGAAGCGCGCGCGGAACAGCCCCATCAACTGCGCAGTAAGCGAGATCTCAGGAACCAGGACAATCGCCTGCTTCCCTTTCCCGAGAACATGCTCGACGGCGCCGAGATAGACCTCTGTCTTCCCGCTGGCAGTGACCCCGTGCACCATGAACGTCTTCCGGGCACCGCTGTCCAGCGACTGCCGGAGTTGCTGCAGAGCGGCCCGCTGCTGCGCCTCCAGCTCCACGGGTCCGCCGTCTCCGCCGAACGCGTCATCCGGGCGGCGGAGGTCTTCAATCTGGTAGAGCAAGATCCACCCCAACTCCGCCAACCGGTTTGCCACAGCGCTCATGCCGCTCCCGGCCGCCTCCAATGCCGCGAGCGGCGTAGGTCCCGGCCGCGCAGCCAACCGCTCCAGCAGAGCTGCCTGGCGCGGCGCGCGACGCGCCAGTTCCTTCACCTCCAGCAGTGCCTCCCTGCCCGCGTCCGTCAGTTCCGCAACCCGCGCCATCCGCGCCCGGGTCTTCGCTGGGGAGACAGAGCTTTGCTCTTCCGCCAAGCCGTCGGCCACCAGGTGCTGCAACGCCGGAGAGAAGTCACCGGCGACCTCCTTTCTCAGTTCGGCGCGACTCACCGGCCGATCCGACCCCAGGAGCAGGGCCAGCACCTGCGCTTCTTTGCCAGAGGGGTCGAGGGTTTCCAGGTGGCGTTGCGCGGCCAGGGGATCGACTACGTCAAACAACACCTCTGCCGTGCGCTGGAGACCTCGGGGGACGATGGTGCGGAGGCAATCGACGAGCGAGCAGAGGTAGTACTTGCTCATCCAGCGGGCGAGCGCCAGCAGGTGCTCGTCGAACGCCGGGAAGTCGCTCTCGACACTCAGGAGACCGCGCAAGCGCTTCAGCTCAGTGGACTTTGGGAAGCCCACCACATACCCCATCGCCCGGCCGCGCTGCAGGGGTACAAGCACCTGGCTGCCCAAGACAACCCGGTCTGCCAACTCGACCGGGACGGAGTAGGTGAATGCATCCGGCAGACTCCTTCCGGCCCGGTCGAGGCAGACGTCTACAAGGGAGGACGACGGTCCGAACAGCGTGTCCACGCCGGCCAATTATAGGCCAGCCGCTGACCGCAGGTCGTCGGCGCAGTCTGTCTTCTCCCAGGTGAAGTCCGGGTCTACACGCCCGAAGTGCCCGTACGCGGCGGTCTTCTGGTAGATCGGGCGCCGCAAGTCCAGCCGTTGCAGGATCCCAGCCGGGGTGAGGTCGAACTTGTCCCCCACCAAGTCGGCGATCTTCTCGTCGTCCAGCTTCCCGGTGCCGAACGTGTCGACGAAGACAGAAAGGGGCTTCGACTCGCCGATGGCATAGGCGATCTGGACCTCGACCTGTTCCGCCAGACCCGCCGCGACGAGATTCTTGGCGATGTAGCGCATCATGTAGGCCGCCGAGCGGTCCACCTTCGTCGGGTCCTTCCCCGAGAAGGCGCCGCCGCCGTGCCGCGAATAGCCGCCGTACGTATCGACGATGATCTTCCGGCCGGTCAGGCCGGTGTCTGCCGCCGGTCCGCCCTCGGCAAAGCGGCCGGTCGGGTTGACCAGGATCCTCATGGCATCGTCGCGCATCGACTCGGGGATGATCGGCAGAATCACCTTCTCGGTGAGATCGGCGCGAATCGTGTCTTGCGTCACGTCGGGGTGATGCTGGGTTGAGACAAGCACCTTGTCGACACGGACCGGCTTGCCGTCTTCGTACTGCACGGTGACCTGCGTCTTCCCGTCGGGGCGAAGGTAGCTGACTTCGTTGGCGCGACGAACGTCGGTCAGCCGTTTGGCCAGCTTGTGGGCCAGCGAGATGGGCATTGGCATCAGTTCGGGCGTTTCGTTGTTGGCGTAGCCGAACATCATGCCTTGGTCGCCGGCGCCGCCGGGGTTCACGCCCTGGGCGATATCGGGCGATTGCTGGTGAATTGAGGTGACCACGCCGCAGGTCTCGGAGTCGAACCCAAACTTCGCCCGGGTGTAGCCGATCTGAGTGACGGTCCGACGGACGATGTCCGGGATCTCGATGTAACAGTCCGTGGTCACCTCCCCGGCCACCACAACCAACCCCGTCGTCAACAGCGTCTCCACCGCTACTCTGGAGAGCGGATCTTGGCTCAGCATGGCGTCCAGCACGGCGTCGCT
>PEVN01000356.1 GCA_002779825.1 Armatimonadetes bacterium CG06_land_8_20_14_3_00_66_21
CGCCGAATTGGGGCAGCTTCTGCCCGACGACGACCCGCGCTGGTACGCCTTCGGTCTCAACCCACCCGCCGCTCCCGACACGCCCGAGATCCCCGACGGCCTCGTCCTCACCCACGGCGAGCCCGGCACCCTCCTCGCCGACTGGGCCGACGCCCCCCGCGCCCAACGCTACCGCGTCTGGAAGCAAGTCGTCGGCGTTGACGAAGACTTCGTCGCCGCCCTGACCGTCAACGACAGCGACGCCACCCTCACCGGCCTGCCGTCCGGCACCACCGTCCGCATCCGCGTGACGGCGGTGGATGACGCGGGGGAGAGCGGGGCGAGGGAGGTGGTGGAGGGAGTGGTGGGGTGACAGGCCCTGTGCCACGTGAGACGGCTGGGCCACTCGTCGACTGGGGGCGCGACCGGGCACCGTCCTCGTGCACGCGCCCTGGCAGAACGCCGGGGACGGCCCTCCGGGCATTGCCGAATTCGTTGGGCCGCTTCAGGAGTAAGCACAGATGAACCACCACGAACTACACTCAGCTCTGAAGACCACCGTCGTCGCACAGGTGGCGGATGGTGGCATTGAGTACAAGCACGTTCGTCTTCAGCATGGCAAGGACAGCTTTCTCGACACCCTTCACGCCCATCCCTCATCGTTCACGTCGTCTGGGCCGCAGACCACCGATCTCCTTCCGCTGTTGGGGTTCCAGAAGTCGCCATGCGCGTTCCATGTAGCCAGGGAGTGCTACTGCCGCGCCATCCCCGAGAACGGCGCCGCGGCGCAGATCGCAGCGGCTGTCGCCGCTGCGTTCTGCAGCTTCGACACGGGCGTGCGTGAACTGGAGAACTGCGGGGTACACCCACGCGCAGTGGCGATCGGTCGGCGCGTGTCGGGTCTGGTCCGCACCCGCGGCGATGGGCACGTGGCCCCGAAGTCGGAACGGATGAAGGAGTCAGAGGACGAGTTCTTCAGGTTTGTGTTCACCTTCATCGATGGAGCCGGAGACAAGGGATGGACAACTCACTACCGTGCCAAGCACATGCCCTTGGCGCCAGAATTCCAGGCGGCCCTCGATTTCCTGGGCGGCTTCTCCCGGTTTGCCGAGTGCCCTGAGTTCGACTTCGACGGGTGTTGGTGGCGGTTCACGCCTTTCGAGTCGGGTGGACATGAGGCTTTCAGGGGCAACGTCGACTACGCGCATCGGTGCTTCGACGCTCACGCCGCCCACTTCTCTCGTGGTCTACAAGCGCTGCTGACGGCACATGCTGCGCTTGCGCCCCAAGGTCTGTCCTTCCTTGAGGTAGCGCCGCAGCAGATCCTCGAATCAGAAGGATCGGAGCCTGAGGAACATCGGGAGGTCCCACCGCGTGGCGAGGGAGTGCGGCGATACGATGTCGCGATCTCGTTCGCTGGTCCCGAACGAGAACACGCCGAAGAACTCGCGACGAGGGTCCGCGCGGCGGGGTTCGAGGTCTTCTACGATGGCTTCTATCCAGAGCAGCTCTGGGGAAGGGACCTCGTCTCATTGTTCGACAGAGTCTACCGGAAGGAAGCGAGGCACTGCGTGATGTTCATATCGCGCGAGTATGCCAAACGCATGTGGACCAACCACGAGCGGCGTAGTGCGCAGGCGAGGGCCTTAGAGGACAAAGGGAGCGACTACATCCTGCCAATCCGCACGGATGACACCGATCTTGATGGGCTCCCTCCCACCGTCGGGTACTTGTCGCTCAGTGAGTTCTCAGTTGGGCAGATAGCCGAGCTTCTCGTCGAGAAGCTACGGGGGAGCGCGACGTCCCCGAGGGTCGCGCCCCCCGGGCCGACCTGAACCCATGGCGCAAGCTGCCTGCGGCGCTCACAGGATGGGACACTTGGCGGATCCTCATACCCACCGCGGCCGATACCGCCATCGCCGACACAGACGAGGCGCCGTACCACTGCTTGGTTGGCGGTGTCGCCACCGTAGGGTTCGGCGAGGCCGGAGGTGGGAGCGATGGTCGAGGGTTGGAGTGGCCCAGCCGTGGAGGCGAGTAGTGGTAACGGAAGAGGCGGCCCCGGTGTCCCGATTGCCCTGTCTGCCCGACCGTCCTCTCCTCACGCACTCGCCAGCTTCTGCGCCACGGCATCGCGCCTGACGTGACCAAGTGCCGGTTGCCGCAACCCGATGAAATGGCTTGTGTCCACATGCTGCGGCAGGTGCCCTTTCTCTACGCGGTGCAGGAACAGTTGACATGTGCGCATACCAGGTTCAAGAGCAACCGGCACTTCACCAACGTTGCTCAGCTCCAAGGTAAGACAACCCTTGAAACCAGGATGGACCCCCGCTGCCGTAGCGATAACGAGGCCGCGTCGGCCCCAACTGGACTTGCCGACGATGTACCCCGCCAGACTGGAGGGCACCCGAATCCACTCCAGTGTTGCCCCAAGCACGAAGTTGCCGGGGTGGAGGAGGTACCTGCTGCCATAACGCACGTAATGCAACTTGGTGAGCTCGACCTCGTGCGTCTTCTCATCCTGCTCCGGTTCCGGCTTTGCAGGCTCCAGGTGGGTTATCCGAGCGTGACGCATCTCCGCCAGCCACGTCCCGAGCCTCAGGTCAACTGACGCTGAGCCGCTCCGCTCTATTTCCTGTATGCTGGCGGTGGGCGTGATCACCAGTGGGTCGGGTGTGTCGGAGTCCTGGCCCTCACGAAGCATATCAGCGATACGGGCGGCGTTGAGAATCAAGTTGCACCCTCAGTGAGAATGTGCTCGATTTCGAAGACTTCCATGTTCTTCAGCACGAGGTTTTTCAGAACCTTCTCCCTGGAATCCTGGACCTCAGGCAGGTCAGACCATAAGTCCGGGTCCAAAAAGGCGTGCCAGGCAGCGTTGAATATGTCTGTCAGGCACTTGACATTCTCGGCCGGAACAACCAAGTCGTATCGGGCACGGATGCGCTCAACTTCCCCTGCACTGCGACCCGCCATATTGGCGGACGTGATGTCTCCCTTGGCCATTTCAGTCAGCTTTGGGAGGATCTGGGCGAGCGAATGGTCAGCGACATCGAGCAGGAACTGGTCTGACTCCGCAAGGTGCGGCGCGTCGAGGTCCTCAAACTGCTGGTCGAAATCCTGTGGAGGCAGAACGCCGAACTCGCCAGCGGCCTTCAGGAGGTTACCGACACGCTCGCGCAGGTTCGGGTATCGAGCAGCCCGGTGGACTGATAGTCGGGGCGACAACAGGTACGCGAAGGCATACAGAAAAGACTCGCCAAAGAGCTGTAACCCGATAAGATCACTGAAGGTCTCCTCAGCTTGACTCATAGCCCACCAGACGGCCTGTACGCGTGGCTCGAGCCAAAATAGGTCGGTCGACAGCCTCTGCCTGAGTTCGTCCGTGGCATCGGCCGACACATCCTCCCACTCCCGCCACCGGAACGCTTCCCTGCATTCGGCCCACTTCTGAACCATTTCATCCAGCACCAGGTTCTCGCTCACCCGTTGGATCTTCGCGGCATGGCGCGCTCTGTTCCACAGTTCGTGTCCCAGTTCGTGACCAGCGAGGGGAAAGAGCAGCGGGTTGGATGACTCGGGGGCCGGCAGCCCGATCAGGATGAAGCCCGGCAGCTTCGGAATGTCGTGGTAGATGTAGGGAACGAAGTCCCATTCGGAGGACATCACGAGGCACGTATCAACGTGGCCGCCGTCTGCGTGTGGTCTGAGTACATCCTGGGCGAGCCGCAGGAATGGCCGATGGAACTCAAACGCGTTCCGCGCGTTGGTGGAGCGGAGGATGAAACCCAACAGTGGCAGGTAAACATGGATATCGCGAGTGGCGATGGCGCACTGCTGCTGGACAACTTCGGTACTGCTGTTGTCTCCCAGGCTCTCCATCGTCTCCGCCAGGAGACGGAAGTGTGCCAACACGCGCTCCAGAGCTTGTTGCGAGTGATCGTACGGGAACTCGCTGCACTGAAGCGCCTTTGCCTGCGCGATAACCGCCCTCAGGCGCTGTAGCGTGTAGTCGGCTGGTACCATCGGCTATGTCCGATACGGATGTGGTGGACGGAACTCATCACTTGAACGCTGGTAGGCTGACGCCTGCCTGGATAGCATCACACAGAAGCTCCGCATGGTCTGCAACCATTCGCGGTGCTGCTTCTGCGCTTCCACGTCTGCCAAGCCTTTGCCCACCTTGAATACTTGCTGTGCCAGGTCGCGAACGGTTCGAGGCGCTTCGTCCCCCAGATTCGCGCCTTCCATGGCCTTGCTCATCACGGCCACGGTCGTCGGGTTTGGCAGACTGCCTGGAAGCCCCGCGCCTGCCGTGTCGCCTACGGACTCGGATATCACCTTTGCGAGCTGCCCGATAGCGTCAGTCTGGTGACCTCTGCCCAGAAGCATGTTGTCGAACTCGATGGCTGCCATGCATGCCAGAGAAGGCAAGTCTGAATCCGCACTTCTCAGTGCCGCTGCGTTGGATGTTGCGAAGCCTGTTGCGTTCATCTGTTTGAGCTCCTCCGAGTTGGTCAGGCGGTGCAGCTTGGTGGTACCACGTTGTCAGGGGCGTACCGCCGGTATGCCTGGCTCAGCGGACTCTGCGGCAACCGTCCGCCTACCTCTGGCACCGGAACGGCGCACTCCAGAACCGGCACATGCAACTGCCCTGAGATGGTCGCGGTAATAGTACCCTGTGATGCAGAGCCGTGTCAACCTGGTAGCGGGAACGCCAGCACGGCCTGGCACCCGGTCCCTTCCGCGTCACGCCTTGCTTTCCATCGCTCGCCCGGTTAGCTGGGCGACAACGGGAAGTGTCTCGCCTTCCGTGCCGAGGACACCTCCGGTTCGGAACTCAAGCAACTCGAGCACGGCTGTTGTCGCGCACCCGCCGGTCAGACTGACTGCCGGGGAGAGAGGTCACGCACCAGGCACGACGAGCACCTCGCGTCCCCTGAAGACCCCGGCTGCCTTGTGGATCATGTCGTCGGGAACGCCCGCTTCCAGTAGCTGCGCTTCGTAGCCTCGCGCGTCGAGCTGACCGAGGGCGTCAGCGGCGGCGGCGTCCATGGTTTCGTCGGTCGCCACGCTTTCCGCCGGTCACTTCAGTCACAAGGCCGCGGGTGCGCCTACGAGGCAGTCTCACCGGCCCGAAGGAGGACAGCTTCCCGCGTCGCGGAGTCGAGGTGGAATCGCAGCTTCCGAAGCTCGTCCAGGAGCGGGGCGCCAGCGGGCACCATGCTTGCGCGCTTGGCGTCCAGCAGGAGCCCAAGGGTGCCGGTGAAAGGAATGCCGAGGGACTCCGCCACCTCCCGGGCGAGACGATCATCCAGAACGGCCACTGAACCGGGCTGCTCCAGGGCCAACGCGAGGACCTCCGTCTCACCCCGGCCCAGATCGCCTACCAAAGGCAGCGTGGCGGCGCTCGCCGGCACGCGTACGCTGGCCCAGTCTTGCTGCTCGATCACCGGGAGGTCCACGCCGTGATCTCTGCCTGTCTGGAGTTCCCGCACAACGGCTGGCGGAACGATCACCTGGCTCGCAAGCCGTGGAAGGAGGTGGAGCAGGCCGAGCTGATGCAGATACTGGACGGGCGAAGTGTTGACGATGACATCAGGCAAGCCGAGTCTCCCTGTCCAGTTGCGCTCCGGTCAGACCGAAGGTGGCGACCCCGTAATCCGCCAGCCGACCCAGGAAGACG
>PEVN01000555.1 GCA_002779825.1 Armatimonadetes bacterium CG06_land_8_20_14_3_00_66_21
GGCAAGAACCTCGGCCCGTTCTTCGAGGCGTGGGGCGTGCCGACTTCCCAGGCGGCGCGCGACTCGGTCAAGGACCTGCCCGTGTGGCTGCCCGTAGACTTCCCGCCCAAAGAGCTGGAAGGCAAGCGGATCGCCCAGGACGCCAAGGTCATCCGGTCCAGCAGCGAGAACGCCGACGGCGAAGCCAGCAACGCCGTCGATGGCTTCGAGGACACCCTCTGGCACAGCCGCTGGAGCGGCGAGGATGTGCCCGGCTACCCGCACGAGCTGGTCATCGAGCTGGGCGAGACGATGGAGCTGACCGGCCTCACGGTGCTCCCCCGGCAGGTCGGCATCAACGGCTGGATCAGCGAGTACGAGGTCTACGTCAGCCAGGACGGCAAGAGCTGGGGCGCGCCGGCGGCAAAGGGGGCGTTCGAGCGGAGCAAGGAACGGAAGACCGTGCAATTCGCCAACCCCACGACCTGCCGTTACCTTCGCTTCGTGGCGCTGAAGGGGTTCGACAACCAAGTGTGGGCGTCGCTGGCGGAGCTGGAGGTGGTGTTGGCGAAGTGAGCGGTCTGGCGAGTGTGCCCGCCACCGCGACAACGGCAGTTGACTTGCCGTCTCGGCTTCGCTATATTGGGTCTATCTGAGAAGAGGAGCGTGCCTTCGGTGAAAACCATTGGGATAACGGACTTCAAGTCGAATTGCGCTCAGCTTCTCGAGTCCGTACAGCAGTCAGGGGAGCCGCTCGTCGTGACTTCGCACCGTCGCCCGCTGGTGACGGTCAGTCCATACCGAGCGCCGTCTGGCAAGCGCCGCCTCGGCGCTCTCCGTGGGCGCATGACCATCGAGGGGGACATCGTCCACACGGATCTCGCGAACGAGTGGGAGATGGAGACGTGAAGCTGCTCCTGGACACCCACGTGTGGATCTGGTCACAGGAGCTTCCGGGGCAGTTGGGCGACCAAGCGAGAGCGCTTCTCACAGACGAAGCGAACGAGCTGTACGTGTCTCCGGTATCGTCGCTGGAGGTCGCCCGGCTTCTCTGGGGTGGTCGCCTGACGCTTGCGGGCAGCCTTCGGACGTGGCTTGTCGAGTCACTTGAGGCTCTGGGCGCTGAGACCGCGTCGTTCGACCATCAAGTCGCGATCCAAGCCTACAGTCTGCCTGGCGAGTTCCACCGGGACCCCGCCGACCGAATACTGGTTGCGACGGCAATGGTGCAGACCCTCACCCTCATGACCGCGGACGAGCGCATCTTGGAGTACCCTCACGTCGCGTCTGTGGACGCACGGAAGTGACCGTTGCCGTGGGAGTTCCACGCGGAAGGTGGAGCTGCGGCCGTGGCAGTCCGCGTCACTTGTCCGCACCCACCCTCTGAAGCACGATGATCTCACTGACCAGTCTCCGCCGAAGAGCGTGGTACTCGTCGTTGCTCAGCCCCTCGCGGAAGCTGCTCTGCGCGATGTCGTCGCCGCCCGACAGCACCTCCTGAAGGACGCCCAGCGCGTGGTCGGCCGCGGGCTTCGTCTTCGCGGACTTCGCGGCCAGGTCGGCGTAGTGCTTCAGTGTGGCGATGTACTTCATGTCGTCAACACCTTCGCGGATTCCTTCCCAGTCGGTGGTTGGGATCAGCTCGCCATCGGGGCCGGGGTAGGCGGCGCACCAGTCGCGACTGCCGCCATCGAGGTCGTTGAAGGGGTCCTGCACGGTGGCCTGGTAGTGCCAGTAGAACATCGCCTCGGCGCCGCGGGCGTAGAAGCCGAAGCCGGTGCTGGCGCGGGTCTTGCGCGGGTCGTTCAGGTAGGCGGAGCCGTAGCGCATGTAGCGCTTGCCGCGGGCGAGCAGCCTGGACTCCTGCTCCTTCGTGTAGACGATGTTGCCGCACCAGATGTCGAACGTGTCGCCCCACTTCTCGCCAGCGGCGTAGTTGTTGACGGTGATGTAGCTGACGGCGCCGGGCACCTTGGCGACCAAGGCGCACTCATGGTTCGCCTTCCTCCCGCTCTCTTCGCTGTTGCCAATCTCATCCACGGGGTAGTAGAGCAGCTTGGGCGTGTCGGCCAGCGCGGAGACGACCTCGAGTTGGCGGGTGGCTTCGACGTAGAGGGCATCGTAGCCCTCGTCGGGCTTGCCCGGGAACGCCCGCTTGAGCTGACCCATCAGCCCGGCGGTGGCGTAGGGGATGGGGCCGTTGATGCCCAGCCGCTTGAGGTCCTGGAGGAACGTCCGCAGTTCGGCGGTGTCGAGCACGAGCTTGTCGTTCTCGTTCCTGATCTGCGGTTGGAGCTGCCCCATGGTCAGGGTGGTCATGCCGTGAGCGACCATGTCGCGCACCTGGGCGTCGCGGAGCGGGGTGCCGGCGACCTTCCCCTCGTACCAGTACATCCCCACCGGGCGCTCGTTCGGCCGCAGGCGGAAGGGCAGCACTTCGACGCTGACCGGCAACTCAGCCTTCCCAGCGTTGGCGGCGCGGACCGTGACGGTTCCCTTGTAGACGCCCGGCTTGGCGTCGTCGGGCACGCGAACGGTCAGCCAGAATTCCTGCGCCGTGTCGGCCGGAACGTCTACGTTCCTCCTGGCTTCGAGCAGCTCCGGCATCACTCGCCACTCGGTGCTCCAACTGCTGCCCAGCCGCTGCGGCCAGCACTTGCCGGCGCGCACCTCGATGGCGCTCGCCGGCAGCCTGCCGGGACCGGCGAGGTCGCTGATCGTGCAAGCGACGCCCTTCAGCGCGGCGAGCGAGCGGACGGCCACCGTCATCGGCTCATACTCGCCGGGGCAGGCGAAGCAACTGAGCGGACGCTTCAGGTCCTCCGGCCGAGGGACGGTGTTCGGGTAGACGTTGGTCATCCACTGCGGAACGAAAGGCACGAACCCGCGTGCCTTGTCCGCGCGCGGCCAAGGGCCGCGAGCGGAGACGGGCGGCATCTGCGCCTCTTCGACGTATGGGTTCTCCGTGAACAGCGCCTTGAACTTGTCGTCGCGCTCGCGCTGGATGGCGGCGCGGATCTTGCCGATCTTGGCGTCGGCGAAAGCGCGCCGGCGCTGATCGTTTGCCGGCAGGACGACCAGACCGTTCAGCAGGAACCCTCGGGAGGCAGGGTTGGGGTCGGCGGCGTCCAACGTCAGCGCGAGTTGACCGTCGGTGACCGTGGCGTCGAACACAGCGTCCGCGAACAGGCTCGTCGGCATCCGCAGCTTCTCCACCACGCGCTTGCCGCCGACCTCGATCCACCAGCACTGCTCGCCCGGTTTGCCGTACTGCGAGTCGCCGTGGAAGGTGACGACGCGGTAGGCGCCGTTGGGCACGTCGAGCCGGAACGTCTGCCGGACCTGGGTGTGGTAGTACTCCGAGGTGCAGACGAAGTCGCGCGACAGGCTGTCGGCGATGTCGCTCTTCTTCTCGGCGCGGTCCCGCTCGCCGAGCCCGGGCACCACGGCGCTCTCCGGGCCGAAGTTGCTGGGCGCCACCGGCTTGCCCTCTTGGTAGGGTAGCCAGCCGTAGCCCCGTTCCTTGTTGTAGATCACGTCCTTGGAGACGCCGGTGAAGTTGGCAAACGTGGGCGAGGTCGCCGGGCCGAAGTCGAAGGCGTACCACTCGAGATCTCCCTCTTGGATCGACTTCCCGCTCAGCTTCCGTGGGCTGTCAGCCACGGCGTTCGCGGGGGCTTCGCTGCCCCAGACCTCGACTTCCGACACGGTGAGGTAGCCTTTGCCCTTCTCCGCGGTGAACTGCAGCCGCACGCCGTCCGCCACGCGGTTGAGGCCGGCCAGCTCATTCCAGCCGTCCTTGGCGTCGATCTCCCCGAGCTTGA
>PEVN01000225.1 GCA_002779825.1 Armatimonadetes bacterium CG06_land_8_20_14_3_00_66_21
AGCCGTGGTGGGGAGTGGGCGTCGCCTGGGATTGCGACACGCCGCACACCTGGGGCTTGGCGGCGCCGCAGGTGGACAGCACGAACATGGGCGGGTTTCGGTACGAACACCCGATCAAGACCGAGGCGGACTACGAGCGCCTCGCCGTGCCCACGTTCTCGTACAACCCCGAAAAGACGGAGCGGGCGCTGTCGCGCATGAGTGACCTGCTGGGCGACGCGCTGCCGGTCCGGCTGACGTGCCAGCCGCCGTTGGCGGCGATGCAGGCGTACTACCTGGAGCACCTGCGCGGGATGGATGCGCTGCTCAACGACCTAGCGTTCCGACCCGAGTTGGTGCACCGCGCGATGGCGAAGCTGACGGAAGGCATCCTGCGAGCCACCCGCGCCGCTGAGGAGACCGGGTTGCTCACTGCCAACCACCACGAGCCGATGTCCTGCAGTGACCCGGTCAACGGCGAACCGGCGGACGGGAGAGTGAGGCTCCACAACCTGTGGACTTCAGTGAACAGCCAGGAGTTCCAGGTGATCTCACCGGCGATGCAGGAGGAGTTCCTGCTCAACTACCAGAAGCCGGTTCTCCAGCAGTACGGCGCAGTGCAGTACGGCTGCTGCGAAGACCTGTCGCAGAAGATCGACCTGATTCTCCGCCTCCCCAACCTGCGCGTCTTCGTGTGTTCCGCGTGGACGGACTTGGACAAGGTGATTGAGAGGTGCGGGAGCAGCCACACCATCATGTGGCGCCAGGCAGCGGCGGCCGTGACGCTACCGGATGATCTATCGGCGTACCAACAGCACCTGAACGAGGGACTCCGCAAGCTGCAGGGCTGCCACTACCAGGTGGTGCTGCGGGAACTGGAGACGCTGAAGGGGCACCCGGACCGGCTGAAGGAGTGGGCCCGACTGGGGATTGAGCTGGCGGAGCGACACGCGTGAGTGCCGCGGGCCGCTGAACCAGCGGCCCGCAGGGCGGACGGGCGTCAGTACCTTCCGAACTCCAACCCCGTCTCGATCATCGTCAGGTAGTTCGCCACTGCTCGCGGCGCCAACACCGGGTAGTACGGCGAGGCGGTCGGGCAGAGAATGAACCCGCCGCCTGCTGCGGCGCCGTCGATTGCCTGCTTCGTCAGTTCGCGAATCTGCCGCGTCGAGCAGGTGAAGAGGTCCCCGATCTGCAGGTTCCCTTCCAGGCAGACGCGGGCGCCGATTCGCCGCTTTGCCTCGGCCAGAGGCATGTCGCCCAGCGGCGGCGCCTCGATTGGGTGCAGGCAGTTCACGCCCATGTCGACGAAGTCCTCCAGGATCTCTTGCAGGGGGCCGTGGCAGTGAACATGGACGAGATGCCCGGCCGCGCGGATGACACCGAAGAGCTGCCGGCAGGGGTCTGTCACGAACTCGCCGAAGTCGCGAGGAGACATGAGCGGGGGACCGCAATACTCGGCGCCGGTCCACGCGTAGACAGCATCGACGCCGCTCCCGACAAGGTGGCGGACCAACGTCAGCAGTCGCTCGGCGAACAGGTCGATCAACTGCCGAACCGCCGGCCGTCGCTCCAAGCTCCAGACCGCCAGCAACTCCGACCCCAACAAGTCGTGGACTCCGGCGATCGGGTCCGTGAGGCCGACCTTGATGACTCCGCGGTCGCCCAGTTTCTCGCGCAACTGGAAGTAGGAGTCAACGGGCGGCGTCGCGGGCGCGTACGGGAGGGACAGGAACCGGCGCAGGTCCTCGTCGTTGGCGATCCAGTGCTTCGCCCGCAGCGGAGAATACGGTCCTTTGCTCACCCGCGTGCTGGAGACGAGCGGCCCGGCCGGCGTCTCCAGCGTTGCTTCGTGGATCACCCAGTCGCCTGCGTCGAACTGGCGGCTGCCGGCGCGAACCTCTGCCACGGAGAGGAACCGTCCCGTCGGACACGACCACGAAGCCACCCAGTCGGCCTTCTCCTTGACGGCTTCGTACACCGGCCGGAAGCTCTCGTCCTTACTCTCCATCCACCCGTCTTGCCACGCCTGCACACCCCAGACGTGGATCGGCACTCGGTCCGGCTGCCGGCACTGCATCGCCGTGAGCAGGCGCTCGCGAGCCGTCATCTCAGTTCACACTCTCGCTGCTTCGCACTGCTCCAGGAACGACGGCTCACCGTGGATCGACTGGCACAGCGCCAGTGCCGCCTTCACCGACTCGGCGGAGCCGGTCAGCAGCAGCCGGACGGCCCCTTCCGCACCGAGGATGCCGCCTGAGCTGTAGTGGATCGCGTCGCAGCCGGTCAGGACTTGGAGCGCCTCGATCTCGGTGACGATCTCACCCGTCACCGGCCACAGGCTGGGAACGCCGTTCAGTTGCTCGTCGAACTGCCCTTGAAGTCGCTGAACCTCCAGCAGGTCGCAGGCGACTTCCTTTTCCAAGCCGCAGGGGATAACCAGTGTCGCCTTCCGGGCGATGACCGGCCCGAGCACGCCACCCACCGTGCCGCCCTCGGGGTGGCCGATGAGGACACCGGCGACTTGCTGCTCGTAGTTGAGGGCATTGGCGCCCTTGATGAGCACATCGCCTGCAGCGAAGTCCTTGACGGCGTCGAACTTGGACATGTCCTCGACGAGTTGCCCGTTCTTGAACACCAGATCGGTCTTCATAGGGCTGGGGATGTAGCCGGCGGACGGGACCTTCGCCGGCGTGGTGTGCCCGGTGAGGAACGGCGGCTTCACCATGGGTTCGCCCAGCAGCTCTTCGGCAACGAAAGCGTTGGTCGTGCCGGTGCAGACGACCACGTAGCCATTCTCCCAAGCCCGCTTCAGGCACGGCAGGGCTACGACGCCCTTGGCGATGAGGCGTTTGGACTCAGAAACGGTTAGCACAACATCAGCTTGCATGGGTTCTCCTCCAGGGATGCATCGTCACTCCGAACTGCGAACCCGAGCCGCGAGCGTGAGAGAGCGGCCTCCGAAGGCGTTGGGCGGCGCTTCAGCGCGGCGTGGGGGCTGCTCTCTCACGTTCGCGGCTCGGAGCGGCTTGCGTTCATATCCGGTGGGGTGTTCATTGGCGATCCCGACCCAAACCCCTGTTAGGCAGCCCAGTTCCCCGCCCTCTGCGCACCCAGCCACCACTCTCAGACAGCTTCGGATAAAATGGTCGCCGCTTACGCCCAACGACCCAACCCATGAGCAACCTCCCCTCACCCACCAACAAGCCTGCCCGCGCGCTCACGCTCCGCGCGTTGATCGTCGCCACCGTCATCACTTTCGCCGTCATGGCGTGGGTGCAGTACAGCGAACTGATCACTCCGACCAGCCAGATGAGCGAGAGCACGCCGCCCATTCCGGCAATCCTCGGGCTGGGCGTCGTGTGGGCGCTCTTCTGGCTGTGGCACCGGGGGATGGCGGGGTTGAAGAAGCTGCCGGGGCTGAACAGGCTGGCGGCGCTGGGCGACCGACTCACGCTGTCGCGCCGCGAGATTCTCGCTGTCTACCTGTTCCTGATCGTCTCCTGTGCCATGCCCTCGGTGGGCGTCATCCGGCTGGTGTTGCCCTGCCTGATGGGCTTGCAGTACTTCGGGGAACCGACGAACCACTACGCGGAGATGGCGAAGTACATCCCCAGCTCGTGGGCGCCGTTGGGGGGCGACGCGGTACTCACATTCTGGGAAGGGACGGACAAGACCATCGCTCCCACCGGACTGGAGCACCTTCCCGTCCTCGGGCCGGCCATCGAGGGCGTGTGGCAGTTCTTCGGTGCGACGTTCGTGGTGCCCTGGAGCGAGTGGGGCGTGCCGTTTGTCGTGTGGAGCCTCTACCTCATCTGCTACTTCATCAGCATGTTCTGCCTCGTCTGCATGTTCCGGCGCAAGTGGACCGAAGACGAGCGCCTGCAGTTCCCGCTGGCGACGATGTCCGTCGAAATGGTGAGCACCGGCGAGAGCGCCGGCACGGGTGTTCAGTTCTTCCGCGACCCAATCATGTGGATTGGGTTCAGCCTCGCCGTGATCTACAACGGCATGAACATGCTCAACGCCTTCAACCCGGCCGTGCCGGCAATGCACCTGATGTTCCCCATCGGCTCGCTGCTCACGGAGGAGCCGTGGCGCGCGATGTCGGGGCTGGCGTTCTGGTACAAGCCGGAAGTCATGGGTCTGGGCTACCTGGTGCCCTCGCAGATCCTGCTGTCGATCCTGGTGTTCTCGCTGCTCCAGTGGCTCGTGATGCCGGTGTCCGCGATGTACGGCTACCAGCAAGCCGGCTTCCCCTGGTCGCGAACGCAGGCGGTGGGCGCGATGATCGTCTTGGGGCTCAACTTCGTCTGGTCGGCTCGAGATCGGCTCAAAGAGGTGTACCGCAAGGCGGTCCACGGCGACCCCACCGTGGACGACAGCAACGAGCCGCTCTCGTATCGCACGGCCTTCTGGGGAACGCTGGTGTCGCTGGCCGTACTGGTCGGTTTCCCCATCGCCTACGGCGTGAGCTGGTGGCCGGCGCTGATCTACTTCGTCATCGGCACGCTCTTCGTGATCGCCTACGCCCACAACCGGGCCGAGACGGGTCTGCCAATCGTCTGGGGCTACCCGATTGAGGAGCAGAATCTGGTACTGCCCAACTTCCTGGGCTCGCAGCCGCTCATCGGTACCGGCCGGTTGCGCTCGTTCACGCTGTTGTCGATGCTCAACTTCTACCAGCGGGGCACCTGGTACGCCATCAACAGCACCGGCCAGGAGTCGTGCATCGTGGGCGAGACCGTCGGGCTCGGGGCGCGGCGGACGACGAAGCTGCTGTTCGTCGCCATGGTCATCGGGCTGGTGTCGGCGTTCTGGATGTACCTGGCCTGCTACAACACCTACGGTGGCAACATCATGGAGACCGTCGGTGGAACGGCGGGCGGGCAGCGGGTACAGATCGCCATGAACGTCTTTCAGCGCGTTTCCCGCTGGGTCGATCAACCGGCCGGCCCCAATGCCGAGATGATCGGGGCGACCCTGACCGGCGCGTTCATCACCGCGGCGCTGATCGTCATCCGCCGCTACTTCTTCCGCTTCCCACTGCACCCAGTCGGCTTCTTCTTCGCCTGCTGCCACAACAACTACATGTGGTTCCCCGCTCTGGTCATCCTCACCGCCCGCGCCATCGTCACCCGCATCGGCGGCGCCCGGCTCTACCGCCGCCTGGCCCCCGCCTTCTACGCCCTGACCCTCGGTCACTTCTTCTCCATCGGAGTCTGGAGCTTCGTCGGGCTGTTCGCCGGCGACCAAGTGCAGCGGTACCGAGTCTGGTTCCTGTGAGCGCAGCGCGGGACAAAAACCATCGGTCCCATAGGTCCCATCGGTCCTACATGTCCCTTCCCACCAGACTCCCCCGCGGCTCCCGCAGCCGCACCGCCTGCGAGAGCGCCACCACTGCGCAGACCGCGGCGATCACGAACACCGTTTGGTACGAAGTCGCCCGTGCCAGCGCGCCAGCCGCCCACGGCGCCAACATGAAGGGCGTAATGACGGCGTAGGAAACACCGAAGTAGCTGGGGCGGCGGCCTTCGGGGGCGATCTCCAGCAGGTAGTTCATGATGCCCATCATGTCTGCACCGGTCGCGATCCCGGCGGAAATGAACGTCGCCAGATAGCACGCGACATTCAGGGGGAGTGTGCCCAGCCACGGCAAGTGGACGGGCCGACCGGAAAACAGCGAGGTGACCACGGCGATCAGCGGCGTCAGGCAGCCGAAGGCACTGCAGAGGACAATCACCCGCCGGTTTCCCTGATGGTCACTCACCCGCGCCCACAGCAGATTGGCCAGGGCGGACGAACACACGCCGACGACGATGATCGCCCCCACCATGCTCTCGGGCGCGCCCAGTTGCTCGATGCAGTAGACCGCATAGAAGGAGCCGCCCATGCCCGCGAAGGTCATCGTCACGCGAACCAGCATGAGGCGCCGGAAGTCGGCCGCGTTGCGCAGAATGCGGAACCCTCGTTGCAGTTGCAGCCCGAGCCCAATGCGCCGCTTCTGCACCCGGCGAACCGGTTCACGCACCAAACAGAAGGCCCCGACTGACACGACCAGGATAGCCAGCGCCACCTGGAACAGATGCAGGTAGTTGTCCGGGAAGATCAGTCCCGAATCCTCGCCCAGGACCCGCTTGACGTACGCCCCGCTCAGCAGCCCCAGCAGCGCCCCGAAGGCGTTGCGGTACCCGAAGAAGCTGCCGCGCTTGTACTCCGGGATCGACTTCCCGACGATGTCCATGAACGGGATCATGCCCGTAGCGCCCACGGAGGCGTAGACCACGAATACCAGCGCCATCAACCAGAAACACAGGTGCGGATTGGTCCTCGCCAGGAAGAGCACGATCGGCGCTAAGCAACTGAAGGAGATGATCCGCCCCAGCGCCGAGACAAGGTAGAACGGTTTCTTCAGCGGAAGCGGCTCCAGCACGTTGGCCAAGAGGAACTGCGGCCACATCCAGCCAAGGGAGATTAGTGAGGTCAGCAGCCCAACCATCGCCGCGCTTCCCGTCAACCGCATGGCAAACACAGCCAGTACGGTAGCCGGGCTGACGAGCTGCGACAGGCAGTGGAACAACGCGCCGTTGATGATGCCGAGGTAGTAATTGCGGCGAACGAACTCGACGGGGCCGTTGTTGGAGGGGGGTCGCATCAGGGGAGTGCCGCGTTCTCGGACGCGGACGCGGCTGCCATGAAGTCGCCACGACGCGAACGCCGCAGGCAAGCCACGGCAGCCGAGAAGGAGTGCCAAGCAGCGCCACGAACCACTGCAGCATGGAGGTGACCAAGAAGAGCGCGTTCGGCGGCCGCATCGAGCTACCCGCGCTGGAGGCGGTGCTGGGAGGGTACCGACTTCCGCCAGTTGTGCGCCACGATTTGGGCGGCGGCACTGCCAACCCCAAGGTCGTCGTCGTCACGGAGACCAAGCGCTTCCTGCTGCGCCGGCGGCGGCCGGAGTTCAGCGTGGCGGAGGTCGTCGCCTACGACCATTCCCTGTTGGCGCACCTGCGCGCGTGCGGTCTGCCCGTGCTGGAAGTCGTGCAGACAGTCGCCGGACAGACGTGGGTCGAGTACGAGGGGGCGGTCTACGAACTCCACTCGTGGATTGACTGCGAGTCGTTCCGGCAGGAGAACCGGGAACAGGTGCGTAACGCCGGGCGCACCCTCGGGCGGCTGCACCGGGCGACGGAGTCCTTCACCCCCCGGGGCGAAAAGGCCTGGCCGCGGGAAGACTATCCCGACCGGCTGCTGGCTGAGCTGGAACCGCTTCGGACCTGTGCCCGCGCCGAAGAGCGGCGAGTCGGGGACATGCTTCGGGGGGAGCTTGAGGCGATTGCGGCTGCCCTGCCCGACGACGACTACCGACAGCTCCCCCACGTCGTCGTCCACGCCGACTACCACCCGGGCAATGTGAAGTTCGCGGGCGACGAGGTCGCCGGCGTGTTCGACTGGGACTGGGCGAACCGGCAGTCGCGGTTGCTGGATGTGCGCGACGGGCTATACTGCTTCGCCTTCCGCCGCCCCGGCGAGGTGGACCCGGATGACATCTGGTCACTGACGCAACCTGCTACGCCGAGTGTGACGTTCAGCCGAGTGTTCCTCGAGGGATACGCCGAGCACGTGAGTCTGACGGCGCCTGAACGGGAAGCCCTGCCCGTGCTACTTCGCTCCCGGCTCTGCCAGATGCGAATCCGCGGCGCCCGCAAGGTGCCTGACGAGCAGAAGCTGCGGTTCCTCACGGGGGGGATCGAGGCGCAGCTTCGGTGGGTGCACGAGGGATGGGAGGGGTTCGCGCGGGCGGTGTTTGGGGAGCGCTCAACAGGATGTTCAGTCTCGGACCTGTCCGACTTGCCCGACAGGTCTGACCCGTCTGACCCGTCTAACCTGTCCGACTCAGCGAGACGCTGAGCGCCCGACAAGGCTGCGTCGGCTACGCCTCGCCCAGCAATCTGAGCGCGTTCGCCTCCCCCATCGCCGTACGCTCGCCCGGTGTGAGGCCTGCCGCGTCGAAGTCCACCACTGCCCGGTGCGTCACTCGAAGGGCGGTGTGCGATCCGAATACCACGTGGTCGACACCGACGCCGTCGATCAGGTCGCGGACGGGGTCATAGGGTCCGTCGAGTTCGCTGTGCTCAACGAAGACCGCGCCGTTTCGGAACGCCTCCGACTTGGCGAGGGGGAGGTACTCGCCGCGGCCGACGTTGGCGATCAGGAGGCGGGCGCTTGGCCAGGCTTCGAGGAACGCGATCACTTCGCTGACCGCGACCTCCGGCACCGTGCCGACCGAGGTCTGGAACCGGTTGTCCTCCATCCGCATGGAGACCGAGACGAACATGCCCAACTCGTCTGCTTCTGCTACCAGTGTCTGTGTTGTCGGGTCGCCCAACGGACAGTCGTGATAGGTCGGGTGCAGCTTCAACCCGACGAATCCCCATTGCTCGCGACAGCGCTTCAGATCGCCAACGGCGCCGGGCGCGTTGGGGCGGAGGCAGGCCACCAGGCCCAGCCGGTCGGCGTGCGGTGACGTCGCCGCGTGGAGCGTTTCGTTGCCTTGCTGCCCGTCGCGCAGGAAGACCGACTCCATCGGCGCCACCAGCGCGCGGTCGATGCCTTCCTGGTCCATCGCGCGGAGCAGCGTTTCCACGTCCTCGATGGGCAGTCGCCGGAACGGCCAGCGGCCGAGATGCACGTTGCAGTCAATGAGCATGGATTGTCACCAAGTGTGGGCGGAGGTTGCGGTTACCGTTCCGTGGCGGCGTTCAGACCATCGAAGTACTCGCGCACTCGCCGGCGGTGCTGGGCGGGGATGCGGTTCGTCTCCATCGCCTCTTCGGCTTGCTTCTCGTAGGTGGGAAGCACTTCGTAGATCGGCGCGTACGACTTCGACATTGCAGCCGGTCCCTGGACATCGCCGACGATCATGCCGGACTTCCCCCGACGCAGGTTGGGGGCCCGCAGCTTCGGCCCGCTGGAGGCGATGTGCTCAGGGGCGTAGAGCTGCTCGTACTTCAGCTTCGTTGGGTCGTCGGGCGAGTCGCCCTGACCGGCTTGCTGGCCGCCGGGGCCACGGCCCATGTCCTGGTTGGTGGCGCCGGGGCCGCGGTTGATGCCCGCTCCGCCGGGCCGGTTCCCTTGCATGGGCGCCTGACCGGCGCCGCGCGAGCCACTTCACCCAAAGCCGCATTTGTCGCAGGTACACAGCGCCGAGGGGTTGCCGCAGGTCGGGCAAATATCGTCCGCCAGGGCGAGGTCGAGTCGGCCGTCCATCAACTCGGCCGACGCTTCCGCGGAGAGCGCTTCGGCGTCCAGGGCCGACAACGCGCCTTCCAGCCCCGAGAGCGCCTCTGTCAACGCCTCGGCAGCGCCGGAGCAGTTGCCGGACGACAGGCATTTCGCCGCCTCGGAAAGCGCCCTGGCGGCTTCTGCATTGCCGGCTTTCTTCAGCGCCTCGGCGGCCTTCTTGAGGGCTTCGGCGAGGCGCTTCTGCTCCTCCGGCGACAGTTGCCCGCGGTCGAGCTTCTTCATCAGGCCCTTGAGCGCTTGGCGAACGCCCTGCGGCAGCGGCGCGCCAGCCTGGTCGGGCGACAGCGCATTCCTGAGGGTGGCCAGCGCGTCTGCCGTTGGCTTGAGGCTGTTCTGCTTGGCCAGCTTCTGGTGCAGTTCTTCGGCTTCCTTCGTGAGTTGCCGGTACTGCTTGAGCGCCTCCGCCTTGGACAACTCGCCGCGCTTCATCTCCTTGGCCAACGCCTTGAGCCGGTGCGCGAGCTGTTTGCGGTCGGCTTCAGTCTCCTTGTGCCGGACCCGCTCGATCCGCTTGGCGACTGCCTTCAGCTTCTTCGATTGGCGCTGCTCTTCCGTGCGGAGTGCCTTCTGCTCCGGCTTGAGGAACCACGACATCTGGGGGACCAGCAACACCGCGAGGTAGAGCACACCCGTGAGGGCAGCGCCGCGGGACCGCCGCGGCCAACGCGGCGGGCACGCCTTCCTGGGGTCCAGTGAGGCGGCGCGGGCTTCGGCGTCCACGATCAGGGCAGCGACCATCGGGTCCTCTTCGGAGCGGGGCGCCAGCACGTACGCGGAGCTTAGCCGCTCCTTGAGGCCCAGCGCGCGATCCGAAGCAGTCGCCGCGTCCATCAGCGTCGGCCGCCGAGCCAGCGTCCACGCGACGGCAGAGACAGTGGCTGCAACTGCCAACCACAATCCCACCCGATCCGCCGACGGCAGTGCGTGCGCCAGCTTGGTGGCGATTGCGTAGACGGTCCCTGCGGCGAATGCCCACACCAACAACGCAACCGCCCGGTCCAGCACGGCGGACAGGATCAGACGCCGCCGGACGCGCTGCAGTGATCGGTGGAGGTGCTCGGGTGCCATGGCGTGTCGTGTGTCAGGTGTCGTGTGTCAGGTGTCACGTGTCAGGTGTCAGGTGCTTCTCGGTCCGTGGTTCCGCGTTCGTGCGGGCGCTTCTCAGTCGCCTGACGGTCGTCGAACGGTTCCTCCGGATGGCGGAACCACGAACCCGAGGGCCAGTATACAGCAACGGATCGGGCGACACCAACGGCTACTCGCTCACGGCTGGCGCCGGGCCTCCCGCGCCTTTGGGTCCGCCGGGCCCCGCGCTCCTGAGATCGCGCTCCGCCGCCGTCCTCTGCCGAGAAGCGAGGTTCAGGTACGCGATGCCGGCAAGAAACAGGAACAGCCCGAGATGAAACGCCATCGTCACCCGCTCGAACGACACCACTCCATCAAACCAGAAGCCGGAGATCGCGGGGTCTTCCAGCCACTTCTCCTGGAGTGACGCCACCGCTGCGAAGTACGGGCTGGCGTAGAGCACGTTCCCATAGGTCTTCACGTGCACCCCGCCGGCGTAGTCAAAGTCCGATACGCCGGTGAAAGGAATCAGCGCCAAGGCAACTGCAAGCGCCATGGCGATACCCAGTGCAATCCAACGGTTGCTGGTCACCGCGCTTACGGCCCAACCCAGGGCGACGTAGGCGAGCAGCGCGCAGATCATCAGCGCATAGAGGTCTGTCATCACTCCCCGGCACCATCCCAGCGTGCGTGCCCGGCTCCACGACACGGGAGCCGGCGGCGTCGAGCGCGGACCGGGGCCGGGCGGCACCGTGACAGTAGGGGGCGTCGAGAAGACATGCCTTGTCCCCGGCGGCGAGGACGGGCCTTTCATCGTGGCGATGGAGGCGCTCACTGCAGGCAGTGTGAGAAGCAGCGTCAGCAGCAGGTAGAGCGCCGCGCTGGACGCTTCGCCGTGGAAGACGCGCAGCGGGTTCAGCGCTCGACCCACGCGTCGCCTCAACAGCAGCTCAGGCTGCGGCCCCTCGGTGGCGAACACGGGCGCCAGCAGCCCCAAGACGACGGTGGTGGCGATCAGCACTGCGGCCGTCCACATCGCCCAGTCATCCAAGGAGCGTCCCATGACCGTCCGAACACTCACGTCTCCGGCAACAGCCGAGGCGGCGGACACGACCGTAAGGCAGGTGAGCACCCGCACAGCAGTGGCGTGGGAGGTCCCGCGCAAGGTCGCTAGGCGATGCGCGGCGGCGGTCAGCACGGTGGCGGCGATCAGCAGATTGAGCGCCGTGGCGGGATACGCCGCCGCCAGCTTCCAGCCGAACAGACTGGTGTGCTGCGCGCTGATGAACGGCAGGCAGATCGGGTTCATGCCGGCCAGGATGAAGGAGTCGCTGGACCCGCCTCGGCCCCCGTACCGCATCCCCTGGTCCATGCCGAACAGCATGGCCGACCCGGCCAGAAACGCCAGCGTGCAGCCATAGGCAAACGGTGTCGAGATCGTCGTTCGCGGGAACGTCGCCGACCAGGCGATGCCCAACGAGCAAAAGAGGAGTGCCTCGGCCACCAATGCGGCATACACGCCGGCCAGCTCGCCCGGCGAGACGCCGCCCAGCAGGAAGGAGACGGATGCCAGCGGCATCGACAAGGTGAGCAGCAAGCCCATGAACAGGAACGCCGACAGCAGCTTTCCCAGCACGATGCTGACCGCCGACAACGGAGTCATCAGCACAAAGTCCATCGTCTGCCGTTCGCGCTCCAGCGACACGGTGCCGCACGTGAGCGCCGGAGCGATCAGCGCGATGAGCACGGCTTGCGCCACGCTGAGCACGCGGAAGATGAGCTGCCCGGCCTCCCATGCCTTCGGCCCGGAGTAGCTGTAGCCCATCGGCGACGACGCCGTGCCGCCCTGCCTCAACGCCCAGGTGAGGTACATGAACGACACGATGATCGACAGGATCAACAGGTACGCGGTCTGCACCCACAGCCCCTTCCCGCCGCGCAGACGGGAGCGCATTTCCTTGGTCAAGACGGGGTTGCTGAGAGCAAGGGTCACGACGCTACCTCCGTCCGCCGGAATCGGTGGTGGGCGACATCGCCACGTCGCCACGCCAACCCGTAGCGTAGCCCCTCGTGGGCGTCGTCCCTCGCCGACGTTGGCGCCGCGCACTGGTGACGCCCACGAGGGGCTACGCTACGAGGGTCACAGTAGGGCCAACTGGGTCTCACGACACTACCCCCTTGGTCACCTGCAGGAAGACGTCTTCGAGGTCCATCTCGCTCTCGACAAGCGAGGTCACCTTCACTCCCTGCTGAAGGATCGCCAGCAGGAAGTCGGGCACTTGCTCTTTCTCGCCGATGAACTCGACCACGATCCGCCCGTCGGTCACTTCCGCCGTCCGCACGGAGGGGTGCTTGAGGCAGACCTGCACCGCCTCTTGCGCGTCGGAACAGACGCCGATCTCCAGTGCGTTTCGAGTGCGCACCTTCGCGGCAATCTCGTGAACGGGGCCGCTGACGACCAGCTTGCCTTGCTCCAGGATGCCGATCCGGTTGCAGAACTCGGCCAGCTCCGGCAGGATGTGCGAGGAGATGAAGATGGTCTTGCCCATCTTCCGCAGCTCCTTGAGCAGCTCGCGGAGCTCGATGCGCGCGCGGGGGTCAAGCCCCGAAGCCGGCTCATCCAATAGGAGCACTTTGGGGTCATGGAGCAGGGTCTTCGCCAGGCAGAGCCGCTGCTTCATCCCGCGGGAGAGGTCGTCAACGAAGGCGTCGCGTTTGCCTGTCAGGTCCGTCAGCTCAAGCACGTCCTCGATGACGCGCTTCCGCCGCGCCGCCGGCACCCGGTGCGCCGCAGCGAAGAAGTCGAGGTACTCCCACGCCTTCACATCGTCGTACACGCCGAAGAAGTCCGGCATGTAGCCGACGAGGTTGCGGACCTTCGCCGGCTCCTTAGTGACGGACACACTGTCGATGTAGGCTTCCCCGGAGGTCGGCGCCAGCAGCGTGGCAAGGACACGGATCGTCGTCGTCTTGCCGGCGCCGTTCGGCCCGATGAAGCCGAAGGCGTCGCCCTCCTCGATGGTCAGCGACAGGTCATCGACGGCACGGAGTTTGCGGTATTCCTTGGTTAGATTCTCGATGCGGACCATGCGTGCTATCCTCTCCGAACCCAGGCGACGGTGAAGCGCAGGGCAAACGCCCCCAGCAGCGCTGCCCCTACAACGCACAGCAGCACCCAGGCCCCCGCCGAGGGTCCGTCCGGCACCTGGTAGCTGGCAAGCCGGGCCGGCGAGAACACCTCCGGGACCAGCGCCATCGCGCGAACCGGCGACAGAGCCTCCACCGCTTCGGCAGCTTCCCGAAGGGGTCGGCCCAGCGGAGACCACCCGGCCCACGCCGACAGCACGGCAGCCGCAATGTAGGGGCCGCCCACCCACACCCCGACGGCGGAATACGCCACCCCGACCGCAGTGGCCGTCATGCGGAACAACGCCGAGCACATCAACGCCACCGCGCCGGCCGTGGCCAGCGTCAGCAAGAGGAGCAGCAGCGACAGCGCAGCCACGCCCGGTTCTATCCCCCGACAAAGCGCCACGACCTCGAACGGCGCCGCCGCCGCCAACATCATCCCGGCAAGCACCATACGGGCGAGGTACTTGCCTAAGACGATCTCGGCATTCGTCAGGGGCGTGGCGAGGAGCAGGTCCAGGCTGCCCTGCTGACGTTCTACGCAGATCGCGGTCGCCGCGACGGCGGGCAGCACGGCGAGTCCGACAAGGAGCTGCAGCCACACCGCCGCCAGCCACAACTCGTCGCCGCCGATGTGGTAGCGCGCGCTGGTGCGGAACACGACGACGTAGCACAGGGCGATGATGACCACCAGCGCCGCCGCCGCTGCCGACTGACCCTTGACCGACCGCTTCACGTGCCGCAGCCGAGAGCGAGCTTCGCGGCGGAAGACCGGGTTGTCGGTGAGGATGCTCATGGGTCGTGTCGGTGGTGAGTGGTGAGTGGTGAGTGGTGAGTGGTCACTGCTGACTGCCCATCAGTGCCAGTCGGGCGTCGTGGAACTGGACTTGGGTAGTGGCGTTGAGCGCCAGCCGGAGTCGGCCGGAGCCGCGGTCGACGAACCGCTGCGGGTCGGGGAGCAACGCCGTGTGCACGCCGGAGTACACTTTGCCGACGCGCGTCCAGCGTCGAGCGCGGCCATCGAAGCCATCGATGATCACCGGACCTGGAGCGAACTCGGCACGAACAGAGAGGGCGGCCCACTCCCAGTGCGCCTCGCGAGCCTCAAGGGGCGGCGAGAACTCCAACACGCACCGTCCCGGCCGCACGTTGACGCAGTTGTGCGACGCGGCACTGCCGGCAGGCGCCTGCGTGATCACCACCCCGCACGCATCCGGCGGCACCAGCACGTGACCGTCGCCGAGGAGCATCTGCGGCCGCGAAGCGTAGATCGTCGTCGTGGTCTGCTCGCACCGGTGCTTCGCCACCCGGATCTCGGCGCGCGGCCGGTCCGAGAAGCCGACGGCCCAGGCGCCGTTCGTCCAGGCGAGAGCATGAACTCCGCGCGGTCCCTCGTAGTACCCAGGTGAGCCCGGGTACGCCGCGAGGGTCCGCTCCGCAGCACTCAGGCTCATCAGCCCGTCTGCGAACGAAAGCTGAGAGATGCTCCGTGGTGCTGCCGTCGGGTTGTCCAGCGCAAGGCGGAACGTGCGGGTCTCTCCGGGCGCAAGCGCCCCTACTGGAGCGGAGGCAGTGCCGAGCAAGAAGGCAACGTCACGGAGCGGCCGACTGCCTCCGTTGCTGACGGCACCAACCAAGTCGTGCCCCTCGACTCTGTCCAAGCTGCATGTCAGGCCGCCCTGCTGTTCGGACACGTTGCAGAACGCGAACTTGCGGGACGCCCACATGCCCACGGAGGCGTCGCGGAGGACCGGTGGATCGACCGGGCGGAAGATCAGACCGAACCGTTTGCGCCACTCCTCTCGGTTGACCTCGGTGACGTCGCTCAACGTCCGGACACCGGGCGGAAGCGTCACTTCGTACGCCCGCAAGGCCGGGGAGAAGAGGACGAACCCGTCGGCAGTCAGCGCGTTCGGCGAACGGGGCCCGCTCCAAACAACGGAGGCGCGCGTGAGAAGGATCTTCTGTCCTTTCAGCCCGCGGGCGAACACGAACGACCCGTAGGCAAAGAAGACGGCGATGGCGGGGATGGTGGCCCAGGCGAGTTCGGTTTTGCCCAACCGCCGCAACACGATCCGGTTGATCGGGATTGCCAGCAGGAAGTAGGCGAGCAGGAAGCCGATGACGAGATTCAGCGACGCCGAGCGTCCCTC
>PEVN01000304.1 GCA_002779825.1 Armatimonadetes bacterium CG06_land_8_20_14_3_00_66_21
TCGTCCAAGAGCCGCTCCTCGAAGACCTGCGCCCCCACGTCCGGCCATACTCGCTCAGGTCCAGTCCATCGTTCCAAGAGACGCCGCATTTCCACGTGTCCGGTCAGACTACAGCCGCCTTCTCCAAGACCCACTGGCGAACGAGCTCCGTGTCCTTGACGCCCCGTCGCTTCGCCATGGAGCGGATGGACTCGGCGGCATTGGCCGGCAATTCTATCGAGAGTCTCCGGTTTCGCTCGAAGACCCGTTCCTCAACTTCCTCGAACTGCTCATCGAAGTCGGTGAGGTCCTGCGTGTCCCAGAAGCGCGCCAATTCCTGAATGGAGTCGGTCGGGGGGAGCGTTGGCTTGGTCATCGGTTCCGCCATTTCTGGTACCTCCGCTTCTCGCGCTCGGTCATGGGCCTTGCGGTGACCGGGTAGCCGTTGCCATCGGGAAACGCGATCACCACACAGAAGAGACGCCGACCGGCACCGGTCTCGCCCAACACGTAGTACGCCGGATTCGGTCCGTCGGCTCTCGCCCGCAGTACGAGCGCCGTGCCAAAGCAGACCTCCTCAACTTCGTCTGGGCTCACGCCATGTAGCGCGAGGTGGTCAACTCGGTCATCTGGCCATAGCAGGCGACGAATCCTCATGCGATTGTGCCGTGGGTGGCGCCGCAGGTCAAGGTGGAGGCTGAGGGCACTCCGCCTTGACCCGGAATTCTACGCGACTCTGCGAGCAATGACAACCGTGGCAGACACATCGGTGGTCGCAGCTTCCACCCTCTTGCCCGGAAGTACCGGTCCCGAACTCACTTGCCGCGCGCGTTGCCGAACAACTCCACTTGGAGCCTCGGGCAGTAGCGGAAGCCGCGGTCTTTGCAGGCTTCGACGACCCACTCCGCGCGGCGGCTGAGCGTGGCGGCGTCGGTGCCCTCCGGCATGAGCTGCACCTGCTGCAGGGGCACGTTGCGCAACTGACTCAGGATTGAGTCGATCTCCTCCAGGTCCGCCGGTTCGCGCACCACGAACTTGAGCTGGTGGTGGTACTCGTCGATCAGGCGTTGCAGGATGGGCAGGTCGAGGCGGTGCTGCTCGTGGGCGGGGGCGTGCTTGCCGGCGTCGCGCTGCCAGGGGGTGGAGTTGGCCAGCTTGGGGCTGAGGGACAGCAGGTCGCATTGGACCGGCTGGTAGACGTTGCCCGAGGTCTCGACCGTGACGTGCCACCCGTCGTCGGCGAAGCGTTGGGTCAGCTCAACTGCCTCCGGCGCGATCAGCGGCTCGCCGCCGGTGAAGACGAGGTGCTTGGGGACGTTCTCTGTCGGGAGAAGCGCGGTTGCCCGAGTCAGGATGGCGTCGAGCGGCAGCTCCTCGAAGACCGGCTCCCACGACGCGTGCGGCGTGTCGCACCATTCGCAGCGGAGGTTGCACCCGGCGGTCCGCACGAACACGGAGGGCACCCCGGCAAGCTCCCCCTCGCCCTGGATGGAGTAGAAGATCTCGGCAATGCGCATGGGGATGGCGGGTGACGAGTGGCGACCTGCGGCGGGTCGTCAGTCGATAGGCAGGTCGCGCGTCAGACGCGCTTCGTTGGAGCAGGTCTCGGCGATGCGGACCTCGCTGACGTAGCAGCGGTCGTCGTCCAGTAGTTCGCTGGCGACGCGGAGCAGCTCGGCGCAGAGCTCCTCCGAGCTGGGGCTTCGCGCTTCCAACACGTAGTGCTTCTGGTTGTCGTCGCGGAGGAAGTGCAGGAAGGACTGGTCGCGGCTGTCGACGAGGGTGGCGTGGTCCCAGTAGTCGTCGAGCCAGTGCTGGACCCGCTTCATCTCAGCGAAGTCAATCACAAACCCCGCCTCCGAGAGCGCGACGCCAGGGCGCAGCGTCACCTGCACCGTCGCCAACCAGCTATGGCCGTGGTTCTGGGCGCACTTGCCGTCGTAGTCGTAAGCAAGCCGGTGCGCGGCTTCCCAGCGGAATTGTCGGGTCACGTGGTGGGTGGGCAAGGTGGTTAGCTCTCAGCTATCAGCTTTCAGCCGTCAGCTATTGGTGGGTGGTGCTCCCGTGAGAACGGGTGTCACGTGCCAGGTGTCAGGTGTCATGTGCCGGGTGTCAGGTCAACGGCGTCACTGCACACGGGGCGACCGGCTGGCGCCTACCTTCCCGGCTCAGCCGCGTTCCGGCACCAGTTCCAGCGTGACAATCTGCTTGGGCGCTACGTCGAGGGTGACGGAGTGCTCGTGGACTGCGAGCTGGTCGAGGCGTCGCTCGTCCAGGTTGGTCTGGTGCGCCTCCGCGATCACCCAGGGGACGGATAGCACGGCTGCTGCGGAGGTCGCGCGCGGGTTGTAGAACCGGACGATGATCGAGTCGCGGTGTTCGCACTTCTTCAGGGCGGAAAGCACCAACGTGTCGGGGGTCAGCGTCAGCAGTGAGCCGCTCGGCGGCAAGTCGCCCGGGTGCACCTCGGCAGGGATCGTGTCGGGAGCCCAGTTGAAGCAGTAGGCGTCTTGCTGGGCGGGCGACTGCTCGAAGGGGCCGGCGTGCGGGATGATCGAGTACTCGGTCACGTATTCGCTCTGGCACTGCGCATCGGGCGTCGGGAACTCGCCCCAATCGCCGATCTCGCCGACGGCGCGAAGCAGCGTCAGGGCGAGGGTGTTGCGGCCGTCGCGAAGCACTTCATATTCGGGCAGACCGAGGTTGGCAAGGGTGAGTCCCTTCGACTCGTCGCTGACATCGACAAACGCCTGCTGCGGCTGGCAGTTGGAGGGGTTCGTCCACCCGTGCCAAGGGCGGATCGGCCGACGGACGAGGTCGAACTGACCATCGATGGTGGCATAGTCGGCTTCGACATCGGTGGGAAACAGCGCGCGAAGGCGGTGGTTGCCCTTCCGGTTGTCGATCTCTGTGCGGACGTCCACTCGCCGGGAGTCGCGCCCGAGCGTGACGAAGCACCGCACACCCAACGCGCCCTGATCGGACATGCTGCCGTGCAGCTCCCATGTTTGGTACAGCGGAGTCGCGAACTGGCTCTGCTTCTCCAGCCGGATGTTCCACGTCACGTCTTCCTCGGGCGCGCGGTAGTTGTACTCGTCGCCGGCGTCGCGGCTGTCCTGAAGCTGGTTCAGCCCGCGGAAGGTGAAGCCGGAGGTCAGTTCGCGGACGTTGAGCGTGCCGTCGGCGGCCAACTCCACCGACAGGAACTCGTTCGCCATTGCGTCGCTGTCCGGCAACGCGAACGGCCGGGACTCACGCGGGCGGATAAAGTAGGTCGCGTAGCCCAACGGCGGCAGTTCCATCGGGATTCCGGCACAGATGCGCCGGCGTTGGTAGGTCTCGCGGAAGCGGTCGTCCGGCAGGTGGTACCCCCACTGAACGCCGTGATCGTGTTCGAGGCAGGCTTCGACCAGATTGCCCTGTCCGTCGAATACCTCCACGTCGGGGACTGCCGCGTCCTCCGCGAAGTCCGCGGAGCAGACGACCATCTCGGTTCGGCGAATGGCGAGCGGGTTGAACACCAGCACCGGCTTGGCGCCGTCGGGGCAGGCCGAGGTGTCGACATGCTCGGCAAGCCGCTCCATCGCCTCCCGGCTGAGCTGTCGCGCCAGCGTCTCGGACTTCTGGAAGCGCACCTCCATCTCCCGGTGCACCTCATCGCAACTGCAGCCGCAGATGCTGTCGTGCGGGTGGTTCTGCAGCAGCAGCCGCCAACAGTAGTCGATCAGGTCGTGGTCGTACTTCGCGCCCAGCAGCCACGCCAGGGCCGAGAACGGCTCCGCCCACTTCTCAAGTTCCGTCTGGCACCGCCAGTTGGCCTGCTTCAGGTAGAGCCGGCTGCTCAGCACGTTGGTCAGCGTGCCCCAGCCGTCGGTGAACTGGTTGCGCAGCTCACCTTCGACAGTCTGCAGCTCGCCGGCCGCGGCGGCAGCCGCCTCCACATACTCGCCCAGGCTCGAGTGCCGAAACTCAATCTCGGGAAACAGCTCTCGCGCGACGACCAGCGCCTGCGTGAGGTCCTTCTGCGTGGGCGTATGGTCGCAGCCGTTCATCAACAGCAGTTGCGGCGTAGTGGCGAAGCGCTCGCACGCAGCCAGGCGTTGCGTCATCCAGTCGCGACACGCATCCGGCTGAGTAGGCATCTCCATCCCGTTGCTGTACCAGTTGGCCATGAAGACCGAGAGCACGGCTGAGCCGTCCGGCGCGCGCCAGGTGAACTCGGACTTGTAGCCTCGTTCTGCCTCGGGTGTGACGGCGGGCAAGGCGGGATTCCAGTTGTTGACCCCGCGGCCGAAGACCGCATTGTCGATGCCGAACCCACGCAGGATCTGGGGCATCTGGGAGACATGCCCGAACGCATCGGCCAGGTATCCAACACGCAACGGCTCGCCAAACTCTCGCGCAGCCTTCAGCCCATAGAGCAGGTCCCGCACGTTCGCCTCGCCACTGATGAGGAACTCATCCTGCAGCACGTACCACGGTCCAACGCTCAGTCGCCCTGCCGCCACCGCCGCTTGGACGCGCTCCCGCTGGTGCGGCCGAATCTCCAGGTAGTCATGCAGCGGGATCATCTGCCCGTCCAAGTGGAAATGCCGGAACTCGGAGTCGGCGTGGAGCAGGTCCAGCAAGTCGTCGATCAGCCTGACCAGCCGTCGGCGATGCAGCTCAAACGGCATGTACCACTCGCGATCCCAGTGGGTATGTGAGACGACATGAACGGTCTTCTGTGACATCGAGGCTCCAGTACGCCCAGCGCGTGGTCAGTGCAGGCAGGCGGACACGTTCCACGTATTCGCCAGTGAGTGCCACGCGTGGCGCGCGCTGTCGCGCCTCCTTCTACCCGAGGACGGCGCTGAGGCGCTCAGACTGCGCTGGAGTCAGGGGCGGGTCCGGCGGCTTCGCGTAGTCGATCCGGTCGGCGTAGGCGCCGTTGTCGTACGCTCTGTCGAGACACGCCTGGAGGGGGAGCCTCACGTCCGGGTCGTCCGGCAGGAGGGGAATCAGGAGGTCGGGGAGGGGCTCGGCGAGGGAGATTGGGTACAGCTCGTAGCGCAGGTTCGCGGGCTGGCGCACGACAGAGGCGAGGTAGTCGAACGGGGCGACTCGTTCGAGAAGTCGCTCCGACGCGGCGACGGTGTGCTCGCCGGAACGAAGCAGGTCGATCTCCACAAGGTGCGCCGAGCTGTTGCGGATCTCGAACTGCTTGCGGCGATAGGCAATCCGTCCCTCGCCGCTAGCCGCCTTGTTGGCGGGGCTGAGCAGCTCGATCACGGTGACGAGGGTGTCGTCACCAGTGGTGCGGATCTCGACCGTGGGCTCCCGGACGGGGTCGTCCTCGACGGCGCTCAGGTCCTCGAGCACCACCGGCAGAGAGAAGGCAAGGGCCGCGCTGTACGCGGGCGACGGCTCGCGCAGCAGAGGGATTGGTCGGATGGAGACGGTCACGTCCGGATAGACACTCCGGTTGGTGGTCTCGACGTACAGGCGCTCGTCCATTGCGGCGTGGTAGCGCGGGCGAAGCGCCGGCTGAAGGGCGTCGCGGAGGTATGTCAGGAACGCGTGATGGAAGTCTCGCCAGTACCGCGGCGACTCCAGATACGGATCCATCCCGGGGAATCGACTGGGCATGTCTGTCACCTCGTGTTCGCGTATTGTAGCCCACCAAGCACGAGCCGACGGCGGCCGGTTCGTTGGAGGCGGGACTGCTCGCGCAGCCCGCCCACCTCGGGAGGAACCCGCCGTTGCCCCACGAACACTGGTTGGGAAGGGATGGCTGCGAACCATGGCAAGTGTGACAACAGCGGAGATCGTCGAAGGGCTTCGCCGGCTGGGCGTTCAGCCCGGGATGAGGCTCATGGTCCACAGCTCTCTCAGGTCGTTTGGACACGTCGACGGCGGAGCGGAGGCGGTGATCGCGGCGCTGGTGGACGCCGTCGGCCCGGACGGCACCCTCATGATGCCCTCGTTCAACCATGGCGCGCCTTTCAAGGCAGGCGGAGCGAACCTCTACGACCCGTTGGAGACGCCGACGGTCGACGGGAAGATCCCTGATACGTTCTGGCGGATGCCGGGAGTGCTGCGTAGCCTGGACCCGACCCACGCCTATGCCGTCTGGGGAGCGGACGCCGAGCGTTACACGCGGGAGCATCATCTGACGCTGACGATGGGTGAGGACTCACCGTTGGGCCTGCTGGCGCGCGAGGGTGGGTACCAGCTCAACCTTGGCACCTCGCACCACACGACCACCGCGAAGCACGTCGCCGAGATGTGGCGGCGCACCCCGTGCCTGGGGCTGCGCACGGAAGCCTATCCCGGGAGGATGCCGGACGGTTCGGTGCAACTCCTGCGTACCTGGGGCTGGCGCAAGCAAAGCTGCCCGTTGACTGAATCCGGCGAGTACATCGAGGCCGAGATGGAGCGCCTCAACATGCAGCACAAGACGCAGATTGGCGCCGCCACCGTGACGCTCCTGAAGCTGACGGACTGCCTCGAAGCCATCTGGGGGCTGCTCGACAACGGCCATGCCGGCCACCCGCCCTGCTCTCAATGCCCGATCAGGCCGCGGACGTGCGAGTGGACGGTGGAGTCTGACTGGGACGAGGAACGAAGACGGCCGCGCAACGGATGACGGGGGGCCTCAAGCCCCCAAGTCACCTCTTCGGGGGCCACTCAATCGTGGGGCTCAGCCTCGCGCCCACGCCCGCGAACCCGCCGGGCATCATCACAATGGTGTCGAAGCGCTCCAGCACGAAGGCGCCGTCGGCGTTGAGGAGATCGTCCGCGACGTGCTGGACCACGACCTCGCCGACGAAGACGTCGTGATCACCGGTCACCAGAACGTCGACTACCTTGCACTCGAGGTTGACCGGACACTCCGCGATGAGTGGCGGGCGGACCTGTTCTGACGGCACCGCCGTCAGCCCGAACTCGGCGAACTTGTCCACCCCGTCGCGTCCCGACACGCTGCCGCACTGAAGGACTTGGTCGAGCATGCCGGAAGTCGGCAGGTTGACGACGTACTCCCGTTGGGCGGAGATGAGCTCGTGGGAGTATGTCGCCTTCCGCAGGGCGATGCCCACCCAGATAGGCTCGCGGATGCTGAGGTTGAAGACCTCGCCGAGGGTGATGATGTTGGGGCGCCCTTCGGCGTCGATGGACGTGATGAGCCCGGTTGGGGTGGGGTAGACGGGGCGCGACGGGGTGCGCTGTACCTTTGCCATGTTCTGCTCTCCTGTAGCCGAACTCGTAGCCACGAGCGCCAAGCGAGTGGAAGCCCGTCGCGAGGTCCCTCGACTTGGCGCCCCTGGGGCGCCCGCGCACAAACGCCCGGCGTTTGATCGGGCTACGTGCTGGCTACGCCTTCGAGAGCGCGACAACCTGAGCGACTAACCCAGCGTTGACTGGGCACGGGACTCCAGCCTGCTCTCCGGCCCGGACGATAGCACCGTTGATGGCGTCGATCTCCGTTTGGCGGCCGGCCTCGATGTCTTGGCGCATTGACGAGACGTTAGTGGCGGTGGCGTGACACGTCTGCACGACTGCCTCCAGCAGTTCCTGCTCGACGAATGCGTGTCCCCGGGTAGCCGCGACAGCAGTCGCCTCGCGGATGGCAGCGTGGGCCGTGTCCATTGCGTCGGACAGCGTCGGCAGTTCGCCGTTGGAGACGCCGTAGATCGCTGTCAGTGGGTTGATGACGGCGTTGACGATTGCCTTCCGCCAGAGCGCTTCGTCGATGTCCGGCACAGAGCCGAGAAACACGGCGGTGGAGCCGAACTCGGCCGCAACCAGCGCGCCCGCACCGTCTGCCTTGGCGCCCAACAGCATCCGCCGATCCGGGGTGACTACCACCCGTCCCTCGCTGAGCAACCGACTGCCGAAGTACGTGACGCCTGCCAGCACCGACGCCCGGGGGAGCGCCTCCCGCAGGCACTCGACGTTGCCCAGGCCGTTCTGCACGGTGAGGACTACCACGCCGTCGCGGCACCGGCTCCGCAGCGTGTCCGCGAGCGAGCGCGTGGCATGTGCCTTCACGCACACCAGCACCAGGTCGGCACCAGCCAATGTGCCGCTGTCGGCCGTGACGGCGACGGCAACGACCTCCTCGCCGCGTTCGTCGGTGACGGCGATCCCGCTGTCTGCGAGCCGCTGTGCTCGTGCCGGTTGGTGATCGAGAAGCGTCACTTCGCGGCCGGCACGAGTCAGTTCCGCGGTCAGGAAGCACCCGAGCGCGCCGGGACCGACGACTACTGTGTAGCTGGGAGCAGGGGAGGGCACCATCACGCGGGGGAGGTTCTCCGGAGCTGCGCGCGATCCTGCTGCAGGGCGGTGCTGGAACCTCGGAGAGAGAGGAGTGTCAGAGAGTGCCAGTTGACTCCGGTCACCGCGCGGGAGGACTCGCCAATGGTCAGACGCTTCGCTCACTCGCTGCTCCTCGTCAGTCTGGCCGCGTGTGGCGCGGAAGATGGCCGGCAGCCGTGGGAGTGGCCGGCGCCGTTCCCGGAAGGGAATCGACAGACGCTCAACACCTACCACGTGCTCCACGTTGCCGGGACGCCGGAGCAGATGGGGGAGCAGCACGGGCGGCTGATGCGGAAGGAAGTGCGGCGCGTCATCGACGATCTCATCGTCAATGGCGAAGGCAACTTCGGCAACAGGTACGACGAGTTGATCGAGGGCACAAAGGTCATGGAGCCCTATCAGCCCGAGGAGTTCCGCCGCGAGATGAGGGCGTTGGCGGAGGCGGCCGGCGTGAAGTACCTCGACGTGGTGGCGGCGCAGCTCTGGGGCGATGTGTGGCGGGGGCGGCCGGCTACGTATGCGAAGGGCTGGGGCTGCACGTCCTATGGCGCTTTCGGCCCCGCGACTCAGACCGGCGAGATCCTCTGCGGGAGGAACATGGACTGGTTCGACCACGGTGTCAGTGAGTACGCGGCGGTGTTGATCCACTTCACGCCAGACAAGGGGCTGCCCTTTGTGACGGTGACGTGGGCAGGGGTGATCAACGGCTGGACTGCCATGAACGCCAGAGGCATCGTCGTCGCCAACAACAACGGCTACGACGGCAGGCACACACAACTCGAAGCCATTTCCACGTGCTTCCTGCTCAGGAAGGTGGCGCAGTATGCGAGCTCGGTGGAGGACGGCATCGACCTGATTCGCAACGCGCGCCGCGCCTGCGGCACAAATCTCATCGTGGCTGGCGGCGACCCGCCGAATGCCGCAGTCGCCGAGTTCGACTCGGAGAACCTCGAGGTCCGGTGGGCGAAGGACGGCTACGTCACCGCCGACAACAGCTTCTACAACCTGTACGAGGCGCCAGGCGCGGCAGTTTCAGAGTGGTCGCGCGCCGGCAGACTGGTCCAGCTCATTCGGGAGAACTATGGTCGGGCCGACCGCACGATGAACTTCGCCGCCGCCCCCGGGGTCGCCTTGACCGGGATCAACCTCCACTCGGCGGTCCTCTTCCCAAAGGACCTCACGCTCAAGGTATCCATGGGGCAGTTCCCGGCGGTCGAGCACCCATACCGCGGGTTCCGGCTGACGCGGCAGGGAATCGTGTCGACGGAGTAGGGCCGGCTTCGCGGCTGGGCGACGCCCTGCCGGGGCTGCCAGACCCTGGTATCGCGGGTCCAAAGTGATTGAGCGACGGACGGCCTTGCACTTTGGCCGCAATGCGTGGATAATACTGCTCGCACGGAGAGTGGACTGCCGTGTCCTTGCCGAGCAGTCCTCCGGGCGAAAGGAGGTGCATACAGAATGATTCGTCGCTTGTTCGTTGAGGAAGAGGGACAGACCCTCGTCGAGTACGGGCTGCTGGTGTCGTTGATCGCCCTGGTCGTGATCGCGATCCTGACCGTTCTCGGTCGGAAGGTCCGCAACCTGTTCGTTACCGTCAACACCAACATCAAGTCCTCCACCTGATGCCGCTGGTGCTGAGCCCTGCTTGCGCCGCCTGCCTGCCGTCTGGGGCCCGGCGCTTTTTTTTGCCTGGACTCCGGTGTCGGCACTCCGGGCAGCATCGCGCGATGGGCCGCGCGGAGGGTCTGGGGCGCGCTCGCGGCGGAAGCGCCCGCAGCCCGCGTCCTGGCCGTTGCGCAAGGACAGCCCAAAGGGCATGGCGAATGGGTAGGCCATGGCTGCTTGCCAGGAGGTGCTTGCGTGTCCAGAGCGCTGTTGCTGTGTGCGTTTTCTTTCGGAGCTGTCCCATTGGCTTCGGCGGCCCCGCTGACCTTCTTCGTCTCTCCCGTCGGCAACGATGCTTGGTCGGGGAGGCTGCCTACGGCCAATGCCGCCCGGACAGACGGCCCCTTCGCGACCCTCGCTGGCGCCCGCGACGGCGTCCGCAAGGCCCGCGCCGAGGGACAGGTGACCGAGGCTACCGTCCAGGTGCGCGCCGGGAAGTACTGTCTGGACGAGACCGTCACCTTCGCGCCCCGCGATGGCAGCCTGACGTTTGCCGCCTACAACGGGGAGCAGCCGCAGCTCATCGGCGGGCGCTTCATTCACGGACTCCGGCCGGGGCCGAACGGCGTCTGGTCGGTGGCGTTGCCGGCGGTCAAGGAGGGCACGTGGAGCTTTCGCTCGCTTTTCGTGGACGGGAAGCGTATGGTCCGTGCGCGGCATCCCAACTTCGACCCGACCGACCCATACCGCAAGGGCTTCCTCTACGCCGCCCGCGACGCTAGCGCGTTTGGCGTGTCGGTGGGCTGCATCCACAACGTCGGCGACTGGATGGAGTACAAGCTCACTGTGCCGACTGACGGCGAGTATGCGCTGTGGACCTTCTATGGCGCCGAGAACAAGCCCTTCGGCAACGACAACATGGGGGGGCGCACGGTGATGAAGGTGGACGAGGGCGAGGGTGCGTTGCTGCAGAACCTGCCGGACACCGGCGGCTGGAGCACCCTCAAGTGGACCCAGAACGCCACCCTCAAGCTCACAGCCGGAGAGCACGTTCTGCACTGGGAGAACCTGAAGGGCGGCGGGCTGAACCTGGAGGCCTTTGCCCTGAGCAGCGATCTTGCCTGGCTGCCAGTTAGCACCCGCTTGCCGGCGGTTGCCGCCGGCAAGCAACTGCTGCTGATCCAGGCCGAGAACTTCGTCGCCTCCCACGGGCCGCAATTGACGGTGATCGGTTCAGGATCGGGCGAGAAGGACCGCTTCTACTACGCGGCCGGAGACCTGCAGCCCGAGTGGGCGAAGGCGCCGGGCGCTGAGATGCACATCTTCCAGACCGGCAACTGCCGAGCCTTCAAGGAGATCTGCTTCCTGACCGGGATCGACCCCGAGGAACGGCTGGTCACGCTGTCCGGTCCCGAGTGCACGTCAGTTCTGCAGGCCGGCGACCGCTACTTCGTCGAGAACGTCCGCGACCTGCTCGACGCGCCGGGCGAGTGGTACGTGGACCAGCAAGCCGGAGTGCTGTACTTGATGCCGCCGAAGGGGTTCTCTGAGAAGTCCGAAGTCATGGCCCCGACGGTCGGGCGGATCATCGAGGCACCCGAGGGGGCAGACGGTCTGCGCTTCACCGGTCTCACCTTCCGGGGCGGCGACTGGAGCTTCGACGATGGCTGCGTCGCGTACGGCATGGGCAACAATGGCGTCCTCTACCTGAAGGACGCCCGCAACTGCGCGGTCAGCAACTGCAGCTTCACGAACCTCGGCAAAGACGCGGTGTGCCTCGAAGGTGGCGAGGGCAACCTCCTCTCGGGCAACGAGATCACCGACAGCGCCGAGGGTGGAATCGACGTCAACGGCGGCAAGGGAAACCTCATCGAGAAGAACCACATTCACCACCTCGGGCAGGTCTACAAACACAACGGCGGCATCACGCTGCAGAACGGCGCCAGCGACAACACGGTCCGCCAGAACATCGTCCATGACGTGACCCGTTACGGCATCACCATGAAGTTAGCCGGTCACGACAACCTCATCGAGCACAACCGGGTGCTCAACACCAACCTCGAGACCTACGACACCGGCGGCATCGAGGTCACCCAACAGGACCGCGACGACCGTAGCGGGACGAAGATCGTCGGCAATGTCGTCGGCGACACGGTGGGCTACTCCTCCACCGGCGACCAGCCCGCCTTCCTGTCGTGGGGCATCTACCTCGACAGCTTCGCCGGGGGCTACACCGTCACCAACAACGTCGTCCACCGGAGCCAGCACGGCGGGATCATGTTCCAGGGCGGCAAGGACAATCTGGTCTTCAACAACATCTTCGTCGACGGACAGGTCGGTCAAGGGCACATCAGCAACTTCGCCAAGAACCAGACCGGGTGCACGCTGGAGCGCAATGTCATCTCGTTCAGCAACCCGCAAGCGCTCCTGTTCGCCTCGGGCGCACTGACGCCGGAGGTCATCCGCATCGACCGCAACCTGTACTTTTGCCCCGGCTTGACCGAGTACAAGCCTGGCTACAGCTACAAGACCTTCGCGGAGTGGCAGCAGGCAGGCTTCGATGTGCACTCGATCCTTGGCGACCCGCTGTTCGTCAACGCCGCGGAGGACGACTACCGCCTCAAGCCCGACAGTCCGGCCTTCAAGCTGGGCTTCGAGCAGATCGACCTCTCCCAAGTGCCGTCCTGCAAGTGCCGTCTCGAGAAGCTGGCCCCGAGCTTCTTCGAAGGTAAGCCGTGGCCGCGCGATCAGTCCGTAATCACCAATCCACTTAGATCGGAGAATCCCCATGCACCGTAACCCCTCCGCCCGCCTGTGCTGTACCGTCCTGTTGTCCGCCGTGCTTGCGCTCACGGTTAGCGACGCCGCCCCCGACCTGTATCCCGATCCCGGCTTCGAGGGCTCGGGCGAGCCGGGCAATGCCCGCACGGGGGAGCGCGCCGGGCACCTGGAGGTGGACGCCGCAAACCACTGGGCTGCCCTCGGCGGGCAACTCGAGGTCGAGCCGTTCGCCCGGTATCGAGTGACCGAGTGGTACCAGGCCCGCGTCGGGCGCGGGACCTTCTATGCCCCCTACTGCTACGACTGGGACAGCTACGAGTGGGCATTCGTGTCGGCCAAGACCGTGCCGACCACGGCCGAGTGGACCCGGTCCGAGGCGACCTTCGTTTCCCCCAACAGCACAATGTACGTCCATCCGCTGGCCTACATCGACGCGGAGAACTCCGAAGGCTGGGTGGATGACATTGTCGTCGAGAAGATCGCCGAACCCGCCCAGGTGATGGCCGAACTCAAAGCCAAGGCCGCTCCCAGCGAAGACGAACGCCGTCTGCTGGGACGCTGGTACGTGCAGCAGGGCAAGGTGGACGCTGCACGCCGGCTGATGGAATCGGCCGACGGATTGCTGCGCGCGGATCTGGCCACCGTCCTGGCCCGAGCGACGAAGGACCCGGCGCAACGCCGCCCCTACCTGGTGCAGGTCGCGGCCTACGGCGGCCCTACCTACTACCAAGGCATGCAGCGCTTCGGCGAGCTGACTGCCGACATGACTGCTGCGGAGAAGGTCGCCGTTGCGGCAGAGGCGGTGCAACTGAATCCTGGGTTTGACCGCTGCGCCCAGGCGGCTCGGCTGATCATCACGGGCAATGTCGGCGCCGGCTCGCTGGCGACGGTGGCGGAAGGACGGGCACAGATCCGTGCGCAGCGCCAAGCCCTCGACCAGGTGCTGACCGAGCTCCCGGCGGGGTCGGCCGCCGCCAAGGAGTTGCTTTCAGCCATGACCAGCCTCACTCATTCTTCGGAGAACCTGCGCGCCCGGCAGGCCACGCTGGGCCACTGCCGGGTTACGCTGGGCGGACAAGTCCTGGATCCGCACACCCACGCGATTGTGGTGCCCGACAAGGCCACCCCTCAGGAGGAGTACGCCGCCCGGGATCTGCGCTACCACTTGGAGTTGGTGACCGGCCGGGAGTTCCCGATCAAGGCGGAGAGAGAAGCCGGCAAAGAGCCCGGGCTCTTCGTCGGCAAGACCAAACTGGCTGCGGCCGCAGGCGTCCGGTGCGACGACCGCGGCCTGGAGGGCATCCACCTGAAGACGGTCGGTCACTCGCTCGTCCTCGCGGGCAACCAGCGCGGCGTGCTCTACGCCGTGTATACCTTCCTGGAGAACAACCTGGGCTGCCGCTGGTTCACGCCCGACTGCGCTACGTGGCCGAAGAGCGGCCAGATCAAAGTCGCTGCCCTCGACCGCCGCTACATTCCGCCGCTGGAGTTCCGCGCCGGCGACTATCCCATCGCCCGCCCCGGTGCGTTCGCCGTCCGCTGCCGGCTCAACGGCAACAACCACCAGCTGGATACCGCCCAGGGCGGCCGCAAGGGCGTCCACAGCCTGGCCCACACCTTCGCCGCTCTGGTGCCGCCGGAGCGGTACTTCAAAGATCACCCCGAGTATTTCTCGCTGGTCGGTGGCAAGCGCCAGTCGGGCTATGCGCAGCTCTGCCTGACCAACCCCGACGTACTGAAAACCGCTATCGCCGGCGTCCGCCAGTGGATCACCTCCATGCCCGACATGAAGGTGTTTTCCGTTTCGCAGAACGACACGGCGAACTACTGCGAGTGCGACAACTGCCGGAAGGTCGCCGAAGAAGAAGGCAGCCAAGCGGGGCCGGTGCTCCGCTTTGTGAACGCCATTGCCGACGACATTGCCAAGGACTCCCCCGACGTGGCAATCGAGACGCTTGCCTATCAGTACACGCGGAAGCCGCCCAAGCTCACCAAGCCCCGGCCGAACGTGGTCATCTGCCTGTGCAGCATCGAGTGCTGCTTCATCCACCCCCTGGGTACCGACCCCTTCAACAAGACCTTCGTGGACGATATCAAGGGTTGGCACCAGATTTGCGACCGCCTGTGGATTTGGGATTACATCATCAACTACGCCCACTCCATTTGCCCCTTCCCGAACCTCTACGTCCTCAAGCCCAACATCGACTTCTTCATTGCTAACGGCGTGAAGGGCATCTACGAAGAGTCGTGCTACTTCACCAAGGGCTCGGAGCTGCAGGAGCTGCGCAACTACATCATTGCCAAGACGCTGTGGGATCCGACCTACGACACCGACAAAGCCATCGATGAGTTCTGCGCGGCGTTCTACGGCCCGGCCGCGAAGCCGGTGCGCGACTACCTCAACTTGATCCACCGCGACACGCAGCAGGACCCCAACCTCCACGTCCAGATCTTCACCCACCCCAAGTCGTACATAAAGCCCGAGATGATCGCGGAGGCCACCCGGATCCTCGACCAAGCCGAGGCAGCCGTCAAAGATTCGCCCACCTTCCTGCACCGCGTGCAGGTAGCGCGTCTCCCGCTCATGTACGCCGCGATCACCCTCGCCACCAGCGGCTCCTACGTCGAGCGCGACGGTGCTCTGGTCATGGAAGGCGGCACCGACGGTACCGGGCTGGCCGCACGGTTCGCCGAGATCGCTCGCGCCGAGGGGGTGACAATGGTCAGCGAAGGCGGCGGCTTCGAGGGTTGGTTGGCGGGTGTGCCGAAAGCCACCAACCGCACCCAGATCGAGCACCTCGGCAACCCGGCCTTGTCCCTGGACCTCCTGCCGGGACTCGGCGGCCGAATTTGGCGAATGAAGACAGCCGCCGGGCGCGACCTGATCAAGGTCTTCGGCGACCCCAATGCCTACGTGCCCACCGAAGGCGGCTACGAGGAGTACAGCGGCAGCGGCTACCGTTCCCCGGGCTGGCGTGAGCCGTACAAAGTGATCGGGCGCAGCGACCGCTTCGTGGCAATGGAAGCCAACCTCAGCAGCGGTCTGCGCTTCACCCGGCGCGTCGCCCTGGACGCCGTGAAGCCGTTGGTGACAATCACTTCGACGCTGCTCAACACAACCAACCAGACCCAGACCGCCTGCCTGCGCGTGCATCCCGAGTTCGCCGTGCGCGACCTGGCCAAGTCCACCGCGAAAGTGCTGGGCGCCGACAACACCTGGCGCACGATCACCCTCGCTAATCCCGCCGACCCGCAAGCAGAGCGCGACGAGTTCCTCCGCGAAGCCGACCTCCCCAACGGCGCCTGGGCCGTTGTAGACGCCGGCGCCGACCTGGCAATTGTGAACCGCTTCGGCAAGGGCCAGGTCGCGCAGGCATTGCTCAACCGCTCAGGCAAGCAGTCGCGCGTGAACCTGGAGCTGTACTCTCCGGAAGTGCAGCTCACGCCGGGGAAGACGTTGACGCTGGAGCACACGTACGAAGTTGTGGCGACGGGGGACGTCAGATAGGGGCGATTTCGCGAGGGAAGCGGCGTCAGGGCATGCCCGCGGCCGACTGGGTGCTGACCCACCGCTGCCGCGAAGGGAATGGGCGGTTCAGTTGAAAACCGGCCAGCTACTTGTCGTGGTCTACGAGGCGGCGAACACCACCAGCGCACCCTCGCGCGAGAACCGCACTGGCCGGCCGTTGAGGCGCAAGTCGGTAGCTTGGGGCGCCAGCAGCCGGATGGTGCCGGACGGAAGGTTCGTCCACACGCTCACTACTTCCGGCGTCACCATCGCGGCCAAACTGGCGGGGCCGGGAAGCAGCACCAAGTCGGCTCCCTGCCACGACAGCCGAGTGCCGTCAGCCACCAGAACCCGGGAAGGGGAAGTTGGCGAGCCGGACACGTAGGCGGCGCGCGCGTCGGTGGCCAGCGGTCCGAAGTCGCGGTAGCCCGCGGCGCCATGACGGAAGGCGGCTACGCCTGCCCCCGTCGGCGTTTCGACGCGGTAGGCGGCACCGGCACCCACGCCGCCGGCACAGGGCAGTGCCTCGATTCTCCCCGTTGGCGGCCCTTGCGGCACGGGCACAAGCAGGACGCCGTAGCCCAGCGGCAGCGGTCCCCGTTTCACCAGGGCGACGTAGGGGGCGTCGGGCACCTGCTCGCACAGGGAGGTCGTCGGGATGTTCATCCACCCCGTCGCCTGCTCGATGGATAGCGTTGCGGCCTCCGCGACAGAAAGGCCCAGGTTGGCACCCTCGCGGTTGGTGGTCGCCACCGTACCCACGCCGGGGTCTACCTCCAACGGCATGGGCTGGTAATGCGCCAACCACTTGCAGGTGTGCTGGCCGGTGCCGGCAAGACTGTCATCCACGATCCAGAAGTCGGGTCGCACGAAGAGGACCTGCCGCAGGAACGCTTCCACCCCGGTCGCGCGGTACACGTCGGACTTCACCGCCAAGTAGTCGAAGGCGTCACTCGTGAAGAAGGTGCCCGGGTCGCCGTGGGCATAGGGCATCTCCTGGTTGTCCACCAGAACCGTGTTGTGCGCAACAGTGCGCGCGTACCACTCCTTGTAGCGGTTGTCCACGTAGGTGTGGGGCATCCCCGGGTCGGTGAGGAACTGGCGGCCGAACGCGAGGACGTTGACATCATTCATGTTGTGATGGATGTGACCGCCGCGGTGGTGGTCGACGAAGAGGTAGCGCGCATCGGGGCTCCAGTCGCTCCGCATGATGGTCCAGCCGGTGTCAGGCAGGTTGACCGAAGTCCAATCCGGCAATTCGGGCTCAACCGCGTCGAAGTCTCGGACGTGGTCGGCTGCTTGACTCCCCCAGAACTGCTGGGCCCAGCCAAGCACCTCGGCACGCTTGGCACTCTGCGTGAAGTACTTGCACACCGGGTCGCCGAAGAGCAGGGCGCCGCGCACCGCGGTGGTGGTGCGCCCGCCAATGTCGTTGCCGGGAAAGTCCAAGCGTGGGCTGCAGTCGCCGATGCCGAGGTGGCCGCCGTCGGGCGCAGTGACGTTCAGACACCACCGGTACTGCCGCTGCAGGCTCGCGCCCCACTCGGGCCCGAGGTCGATTCCGGCCAGGTCGGCGAACAGGTAGGCGTAGGTGTAGAGCTTCGTGCTGACCATGACGGCGTAGTCCAACGCCGTGTCCACGTTGCCGCCGTCAGCGTAGAGGTCCACCGCGTGGTGCTTGCGCAGCAGATCCTGCGTGTACTGGCGCCAGTAGCCGGCCTCCCGGAACTCCGGGAAGTAGGCAGTGATCTCCTCCAGTCCAAGGAGATGCCCCATCTGGTGGTTGGCCGGGAAGAGGCGCCCGCCATCGCACTTCGTCAGGAAGCGTGCGTGCTCCAGGACGGACTTGTAGAACAGCATGTGGTGGTCGGTGTCCAGCAGCGGGGACTCGCAGATTCTGAAGTAGTCCTCGATCCCGTACTCGATCCGCATTGCCGACTCGATGCCCGACCACGGGAGGTAGTGCGCGGGGAATACCGGGGGCTCCAAAGGTGAGGGCGCCGTCTCGTAGAAGCTGCGGTAGTCCTGCAGGTAAGCGCGCAGGTACCGCGGGTCGCCGCTCTTCTGCCACCGGTCCACCACAAAGCGCATCAGCGTCTGGATGGCGAGGTAGTACCGGTCGCTGGCGTTTCCCTCGGGCAGGTACCAGTTGAACGGCCGGCCGAGCTTGACCCAACTGCTCGTCTTGTAGAGATAGTAGTAGCCGGCGAGCCACTTGTCGGCGGATTGGTCGGGCGGCAGGGCGTCGGGGTAGTACAGCCCGTCGTGCCGGATCGGCGGCCGCGGCGGCGTCGTGCGGCCGACGAAGTACCGGACCAACTCCTGCTTCGCCGCGGCCAGGTCGTTACGAACGACTTGGGCCTTCACGGCCGCCAGTCCGGGGCGGTCCAGATCGAGGGATGCAAACAGGTCCGCATCGCTGAGGCGAGGCGTTGGTTCGTAGGGAGGAGGCGCCACCCGTCGGTCTGTGGAGGCAACGACCTCCAGTCGGCCGCGGGAGGCGACCGACAGTGAATCCACCGAGGCGAGACCACCCGAGCTCACAACGGCGAGGTGCAGCGCGTGCTTGGGGGACTGCAGGAATGGCGGGACTGACAGGGCACGCTTGACGGCTGCCTGCCCGGCCGGGATCCGCACGTCCGGTAGGCGCAAGCCGTCCCAGAACACCGCCAACACCGCCCCGGCTCCTCGCAGAGCCCGGGCTTCCACCGTGACTGTCACCTCGCGGACCGGCTGATCACCAGCGAACAATAGCGCTTGGGCCACGCGCGGCGTCTTGCCGTCGCCGGGGCCTGGCAGGTAGAGGCTGCTCCCGGTGCTCTCAGCCTCCTTCACTCGGCCTGGGCCGGAGGACGGAACCGGGCCGCCGCTGACGAGTTCCAGCCGTTGCCGGGTCTCCTTGTGGGTCAAGAGGAGGCTGCGTGCCACCCCGGCTGGAGGCATCGGCCCCGCCCAGGTCCCCGGCCGGAACAGCTCCACTTCGTTGAGCCAGAGAAGGTTGGGGCGGTGGACAGGACCCCGACCCGCCGGCATCAGCACCCGGAACTCCGCCGCGGATACCGGTCGGAACGCATGGACCGTGCGGTACAGCCCCACGGGGTTCTCGGCGTGGCAGGCCGTCACCCACTCGGCGCCGCGACGGTACTGGAGCTTGAGTTCGCGGGCGGTGTTGTACGTGAACGGGTCCCTCGGGAACGCCGGCCAGCAGAGGACGGCGTGGTCCACCGTCTCGGCCTGCGGCAGCACAAACGTCGCCCAGTGGTCAGCGGGCGTCTCCGCCGAAGCCCAACTGCGACCACTTGTGGAGCCGGTGTACTCCGTCACCCCGTCGCTGAGGCACGACGCCGGGCAGCCGGAGAGCTCCGAGTCGACGCCAATCGTGGCGGCCGGCACCACGTTCCCGGCCTCCGTGAGCTTCCCGAGCGACACCAGCTCGAGGCGGATCGCTCGGAGGCGGTCCCCCTGCGGGAGCTGGTCGCAGTCCAGCGTGATTCGGAGTGCTCCGCCTTCGTACCGGAAGAACCCGTCAGCGTGAAGCAGGGGGTAAGCAGGCCCCGCCTCCCCCGGCCGCGGAAGCACAATCGGGCCGAACAGGCGCCGGTCATTCACCAGAGCGCTGAGGGAGAGCTGGTAGCCGGTCTGGACGGTCAGGTAACAGCGCAGGCGGTAGTGCCCGGGCGACAGCTCTGGAGTGAACGAATACCCAAGCGATTGGGGTCCCGCGCTGGTCCACTCGCCGGAGCGATACGACCCATCCAGCGGGACCCAGCTTGCCGCGTCGCCGCCACCAGTAGTTGGGTGGAAGGCCTCATCCTCGGGGCCGCAATCAATGACCAGGAACTCCGAACTCAGCGCTCCGTAAGTGCGGACGTGCGGCACCGCAAGCACGGCGACCGCAAGCATGAGTGTGGCCCGCGAGCGGGCAGGAGCTGGCATCAACAAGCGCTCTCTATCATTAGCGGCTCAATGGTCGGGACTCGCCGCGGATTCTACCCTTCCAAGCGGCTGATGCCAAACCGCCTGCAAGCTCGTTACAGGAGCGTTGGCAACGGCCCGGGGTGGCCCGAGTCGGCCGACAGCGACAGCGAAAGGGGACCGGGTCGCACGGGCGACACGCAGCGACTACAATCCGTTGTCGGCGACACGATCCGCGTGTCCGCGAGACGTCACCAAGAGGGGTACGCACATGCACACTCTACCACGCACCGTTTTGCTGGTCCTGACGACATGTACTTCGTGGGTCCACGCGGAAGACGCAGCCCAGCCACCGGACCGGTTGGCCGAAGCGCTGAGCGCGGTCGGGTTCAGCAAGGCGGATTTGGGATTCCGCCCGAAGGGCTACTGGTCCCGGTTCCCCGACCCGCAGACGGTGCCTCACAAACTGCACTTCTTCGACTCGCTGTTTGCTGAGCCGCTGCGGACGTATGATTTCACCTCGGTCATGGCCCAGGCGGTCCGTGACCTGCTGTCGGTCGAAAAGCTCGAGGCGGAGACCGAGTCGCTCTTCAAACTGACCTACTTCCTCGGCATTGAGCACAAAGTGGGTGGGTTCCGGGGCTACAGCGCGAATCTCGATCCACAGCCGGCAGCGGAAGCGCCGCTGCTGGCTGCCGTCGCGAAGGTCTACGAAGCCGCCGGTAGCCAGATGCGCCTCATGGTGTTCGGCAAGAGGGCTGACTGGCCGGATCCTGAGGCAGAGATCACGAAGCAGCTACAGGGCGTTGACCCACAACTGGAGAAGGCACTTGCCACGCTGCTTCTCAACTTGGTGGACGCGTATTCCTGGCGCCAACTAGCACTGCGGAACGTGCCGGCGGACGCCCTGCACAGCGTGTTCGCCATGCGCGATTTCCATGGTCACTCCACCGACGGCCAGTCCTACCCGCACCAGGTTGACGATGTGACCCGGACCCTCGACGAGCAATCGCTCTACTACGGCGCCCAGAAAGCTGTGCAAGCGGCGCACGACGCGGCCAGAGCTCTGAAGCCTTTGGTAGCGGCCGACCCGGCGAAGTACCAGACCGTCTCGATTCGCTTCTCGACGCCGCTCGGACTTGTCGCCGTCGGCGGCACCGGCAACGACAGCTACCCCGACGGGGACTACGCTGTGCTGATCGACCTGGGCGGCGACGACACCTATCTGGGGAGCGTCGGCGCGACTTCTTCGCTGTCGGGGCCCTTCTCGATCGCCGTCGACCTATCTGGTAATGACACGTACCGCTGCGGTGACGAGCAACGGTTGGCGCAGGGCGCCGGTGTCTTTGGCGCGGGCGTCCTGCTCGACCTCGCCGGCGATGACACCTACCAGGCAAAGCGCGGCGCGCAGGGGTACGGGCTTTTCGGGTTGGGGCTGCTGGCGGACTACGACGGCAACGACAAGTACTCCCTGGACTACTCGGGCCAAGGCGCGGCGTACTTCGGCATCGGGCTGAACCTGGATGGCAAGGGCGACGACACCTACTATTTCTATGGCGACGGCCAGGGCTTCGGCGGTCCCGGCGGCGTAGGTGTGCTGGCCAACGTCGAGGGCAGCGACACCTACACCGCCGAGCCCCTGGCGGAGAAGGCGGGTCGCCCCGACTACCATTCGCAAATGAAGATCGCTGTCAGCCAGGCGCAGGGATGCGGCGCAGGCGCTCGGGCGGACGGATCTCACGGACACGCGTGGGCCGGCGGGCTCGGCGTACTGATCGACCTCCAAGGGAACGACCACTACGAGTCGGGCAACTGGTCCCTCGGCACCGGCTACTGGTTTGGCACCGGGCTGCTCTATGACGGCGGCGGGGACGACGTTTACCGCAGCGTGTACTTCACCCAAGCCTCCGGTGCGCACTTCTGTATCGGTGCCCTCTTCGATGAAGGCGGCAACGATCAGCACGTCCTGTACGAGACCGGCGGCGCCGGGTTGGCCTTCGGGTGGGACTTCACCGTCGCCTTGCTGGTCGACAAGGGCGGCGACGATTCCTACGAAGCCCGCATGATTAGCCTGGGCTGTGCGCAGATTCGGTCCAATGCCCTGCTGGTGGAGCTCGGCGGCAACGACACCTACACGATGCCGCCGGGCGCCGAAGGCTTCGGCGCTGCCACGTTTCTGGAGTCGTACGCCAAACCCTCCTACTCCTACGGGCCCTACAGCCTCTACGGGAACTCCTTCGGCCTGCTGCTGGACCTCGGCGGCACTGATCGCTACGTGGACAAGGACTTCGCGGCCGGCAAGGAGCAGCCATCCACTCGGGCCGCGGACAACACCACTTGGCTCAGGCCCGCGAAGGACTCCCCGCAATACGGCTACCGCAGCTTCGGCGTTGGGCTCGATGCCGAGACCGGCACAGTGCCGGACTTCCGCCTGCCAGGGGGCCCGTAGTTGCGTGGTCGGGCAGTGCCGCCGGCGGCGCACGCCAACCCGGACCGGCTCGGCGCTGGCGGCAGCAGAAGGGGTCTGCGGATCGAGTGGTGAAGAGGGTCGCCATGTGCACCCCGGTCGGTTTGTTCACGTTCTTGGCGCTCGCCGCCTGCGCCGAAGCGGCTCCCCTGCGGATTGCCGTCCTCAACGACGACCTCCCCGGTCTTGACCCAGCGCTGGTGGGCGACGTGGGCCAAGTCGTCGAGCGCGGCGGGCACGTCGTTACGCCGTTGACGGCTGAGCAACTGGCCGATTCGGACACGTTGAGCCGTCAGCGCCAGGAGGTACTCGTGCTATCGCACAGCCCCAGCTTCCCCGGTCGGGCGCGCGCGAACGTCGAGGCGTTCCTGCAGGCCGGCGGCAACCTCGTCCTGCTGGGCGGGTTCGCGTACTCCCGGCCTGTCGCCCGCGTCCGCGGCGCGTGGCAGGACCGGGCCGGGTTCGAGGCGGCGCTTCGCGACCTGCCGAACGTCACGACGCTCTTCAGCTTCGACACGCCTGATTCGGCGACTTGGCGCCGGGGCACCAACCACCCCGAGCATCCCTCCAAGATTGTCGCCGGGACCGGCCCGGTGGGGGCGTGTTTGCGGCTGGAGCTAAAGCAGCTCGGCCAATGGCAGTGGGACACCTACTCGACGGACTTCCCCCGCGCCGTCCCCGCCGAACACGACCTCTTCTGCTTCCGGGCTCGCGGCAGCGAACGCACGCCGCAGGTGGCAGTGGAGATCGGCGAGCGCGACGGCTCGCGCTGGGTCGCCGCTGTCGAGTTGTCGTCAACGTGGCAGCGGCACGTTCTGGAGATTGGCCGATTCCGGTTCCTCAACGACGGCTCGCCAGCCACTCGCGGCGGCACCGACGACCACCTGAACCTGTCGCAGGCCGCTCGCCTCAGCTTCGGTCTGGCCAGCGGTCTCACCAAGCACCCCGATGGCGATCACGTCATCGAGATCGACGAGATCGGCACGGCGGTCAACGACTTGGGCGTTTCCTTGTCCGACTACCAGGCGCCGAACTCGGTTTGCTTCGACGACTACGAGCCCTACGAACTGCGCGAGGCGGTCCGCGTGAGCGCGTGCTCCGGGCAGGACTTGGCGCCGGCCGATGCCGCGTTCGAGGGGCCGGTGGACGGGCTGTCGGCCGTGGGGTTCACGCTGTGGGATCGCTCCCGGTTCGTGCCGCTGCTTGTCGCGCGAGACCGGTACGGGCGAGGTCGCGGCTGGGCGTGCTCGGCGCTGGTTCACTACGGCGGCAAGTACGCCGGTGGTTGCTGGCTGCTGTCGGGGATCACGACGCCGGCGTTCTATCGATCCGGCGGGTTCCGGCAGTGCCTGACCGGCTTTCTCTCCTCTGTTGCCGCTGGCGACCTGCCCAAGGAGAGCCTGTCGCTGAATCAGCAGAGGCTGGCGAAGTCGCTCCCCCTCACCACGCCGCCGCCAGCCGGGCTCAAGCGGCAGGGACAGCACTTCGTGACAGCGGCGGGCAAGCCGCTCTTCTTGATTGGCGCGGACAACATCGGCAGCCTCGACCGCAAGTTCTTCGGCGGGCCGTGGGTACACTGGCTCGAAGCCGACTTCCGTCGCGCGCGCGACGCCGGCCTCAACAGCATGCGGATCTACGGCGCCAGCGCCCTGTGGCGCGACCCGCAGAAGCTGGCGGCGCTCAAGGAGTGCGCGCGGAAGTACGGCGTCTACCTGCTGATCGTGGTGGTCGACCATACCGACCTGCTGACCCGGGAGGAGTTGGTCAAACGCAGCACACAGGTCGCGACAGCCTTCCGAGATGAGCCCGTGCTCTTGGGCTACGACCTGCAGAATGAGCCCTACGCGTACAAAGTGGCCGAGGTGAAGGACGGCGGGCAGACGTTAGGCGAGCGCTCCCCGCTCTGGAAGCGGTGGGGCGATTATGAGAGGTGGGCGGGGCTGCAGATGTTGGGCAACTTCACCTCCTTCCCCGGCGTCGGCGGCCCGCTGCCGCGCGATGTCGAGTGGGGTCCGGTGCTCGACGCCACCTCCGGCCTCTTCGCCGACTGGATCGGCTGGCAGGTGGAGGCGATTCGCGCCGTCGATCCGGGGCACCCAATCACCGTAGGCTTCAACACGGTATTCGACTGCCTGCCTGGGACCGCAAGCCTGGACTTCGTCTCCCACCACGCCTACCAGCCGCCGACGGACTACGACAATGTGCTCCGCAACCTGACCACCCTCGACCGGCTGCGCCAGGTCTGGCCCGACCGGCCGATCACCTTGGGCGAGTTCGGGTACACCAACGGCCTGGCGCTGCCCGACGGCTACCTCGATCTGCACACCAGCGCCCTCGGCGAGTTCCTGCACTACCTCTACGCCTACGCCCACGGCTTCGACGGCTGCATGAAGTGGGCGCTCACCGACCACCCGCTCGAGCTGTCCCGCCAGCAGTGCAACTGGATGCCGGCCGACGACCTGCCCGCCCACCTCGACCAAGGCCGCTACGGCATGTTCTGGTCGGACGGTACAGAGGAGGCAAGGCCGAAGCCGCTGGTCTGGGCGCTGCGGTTCTTCCGCGACTATCTGGATGCCGGCGGCCAGCGCGGCGAGTTGACCGTCGAGAAGGCACCCACGCGGATCGGCACTGGCTACGTTTTCCGAGCGCCAGGCGCGCGGTTCGTCGGCAATCTGCGGCACGCCGAGCCGGGGTTCTCCTTTGAGGCGCGGCAGGCGGCGAACGTGCTGGTGCGGTGGAACGGCAAGCAGGCGCAACTGCTCGCGACTGCTGACGCCACGGTGCGCCTCGACCCGGTACGGCTGTTCGGTTGGCGTGCCGGCGCGGAGATGAAGGTGACCGGGAAGGTCGGGGCGTCGCGGTGGGCGGGGAACGAGTTGGTGGTGGGACTGCTCGAAGGGGAGACGGTGAGGCTGGCGGCTTTGTAGACTTCCTCGGGGCTTCGCGACCTCCGCTGCGCCAGGACAGGACCACAGATATGCGCTTCCGAACACCCCTCGCGTCGCTGCTACTGCTACTTCCGGGGATCGTCCTGTCGCCGGTCTCGCCTGCCCGCGCGGGCGAGGCGCTGCGGTGGACCCACCGGCTACGCGCCGGCAGCTACCGGTCTCGCCTGCCCGCGCGGGCGAGGCGC
>PEVN01000407.1 GCA_002779825.1 Armatimonadetes bacterium CG06_land_8_20_14_3_00_66_21
AGCGCGGCGTCGTACGGCACGTCCTTCGCGGAGAGCACAGGATTGTCGGGGTGGCGCGTGATGACGGGGCTTGATCTCAGCTCACCGAGGGACTGCTCAGCCATGTCGGGTATCCTCATTGGGGGATTGGGAGTCTCTGATGCGCACTCGCCTGCGGATGATATCACTCCTGCCCGGCCGACGCCACTTGGTTGTCGGCTGGTTCGCTATGGTTGCCGCGACGTCCGCTTGCGGACCGTCTCTTGGCCAGGCACCGAAAGAGGAAGACGTGGTGCGCTACCTCAATGGCTCCACCAGGAAGGTGTGCCAGCTCACCGGCGACTTCGACCGCCAGTTCGGCCAACCTACGCTGAACAAGACGGAGACACGGTTCGGCGTGGTCGGCACCGACCTGGGAAGCTCCTTCGAGCACGACGGCAAGCTGTACTTCCTCTTCGGCGACACGTGGGGACGACCCGGGCTACGGGACGCCGTGGCGTGGACGACAAGCGAGGACCCCGAGCACCTTGACCTGCACTTCCTGACCGCGCCTGACGGCCGCTGGCAACCGCTCACGGTGCCGGGGATCAGCCTCGGTGTGTTCGAAGTGCCCAGCTACGGCGTCTCCGTCAACGGCGCCATGTACGTGGTCGTCACCACCGACCACTCGCCCGAACGGACAATGGGACGGTCCGTGTTGGCCGTCTCGCGCGACGATGGCACGACGTTCACGAAGCTGTACGACCTGTCAACAATGAAGTTCATCAATGTCGCGCTCTGCAAGGTCGGCGAGTGGCTGTACGTCTTCGGCAGCGGTGAGTACCGGGCCAGCAGCGTGTGCGTCGCTCGGATCGAACAGGCAGAGATGGAGCACAGGGAGTCCGTGCAGTACTTCGTCGGCACGGGCGCGGAGGGTGCCCCTCTCTGGACCGCCGCCGAGGGTGAAGCGGTCACGCTGTTCCAGCACAACGTCGTCGGCGAGTTGTCCGTCGCCTACTGCGAGCCGCTCGGGCGCTACCTCCTGCTCTACAACTCCACTCGGCCGCGCGGCATTGCGATGCGTTCGGCGAAGCAGCCGTGGGGGCCGTGGTCCGAAGCGACTGTCGTCTTCGGTCCCGGGCGGGACGCTGGCTACGGGCACTTCATGCACGCTCCCGGCGCCGAGGACGCGGTCTCCGACCCCGGCCGCGAGCAAGAATGGGGCGGCGAGTACGGTCCGTACCTCATCCCTCGGTTCTTCACCGGCGACCAAGCGACGACCACCATCTTCTACACCATGTCCACCTGGAACCCATACCAGGTAGTCCTCATGCGCACAGACCTGCGGCTGCCCCCAACAGCCGGACAGACCCCATAGATCCCATGGCTCCCCTTAGTCCTATCGCGCCAGCCCACCCAACGCAAGCGCTCCCCACTCCACCCACGCCGCCGCCAGCACACACATGCATGGCGCGACCAGCAACCGGTAGACGCCACCGAGGTCCGCCTTGAAGTAGTCCTTCGACAGCACCAGGCACAGGTGCACCGGCGACAGCAGCACGCCGACGAAACCGCAGCCGTAGCCCAGCATGACGTACGCCAGAATCGTCTGCCCACCGGCCGTCTGCATCAGCGGCAGGAGCAAGGGGAAGCTGGTGCCGATGACCGCGGCCGTGTAGCCGGTGAGAATGCCTACCAGGAACGGCAGCACAGCGACAACCACCGGCACTGGGATCGCAGCGCCCTGCAGGGACCGCGCCATCCCTTCGGCGGCGCCGGACCACTCGAACATCCGCCCGAAGACCATGATGCCGATGACCAGCACGCACAGCTCCCCGGGACCGCAGTCCTTGGCGATCATCTTCAGTGTCTGCCGGCCGACCTTGTGCCGGCTCAACAGGATCGCATTGACGGCCACCAGCGGCAGGACGAGCAGCATTTCGAAGTCGCCTTGGCGGGTGCCCAGCTTCGTCCCCAGTAACGGCAGTCCGTACTTCAGGAGAAGGGCGCTGACGACAACCACCAGGATCGGCCAAAGGCATTGCCCCAGACGCCGCGCGTTCTGTGACCGAGTCAGGTCGCCTGCCGACAGACGCAGCTCGCCGCCGATCTGGCGGAAACAGAGGACCGTCCCCACGATGATGGCGACGGCGGTGAGGGGCAGGTTGGCCGCGCTGACCGCCAGCAAGGGGACGTGCATGATCGCCGCCGATAGGATGATCCCCGGGTAGAGCGGGAACGTGTACTCCCACACGTGACGGAACCAGTAGTTGATGAGGGTCTTCCGTTCGGGCGAGACCTCGAGCCGGTCAGCGACCTCGCCCACCAGCGGAGCCGACAGCATCGCCCCGCCCGGCATCGGCATCAGGCCGATCAGCGAGGCCGCCCCCGCCATCACCGCGCGACGGTCGCGGAACAGCCCCTCCAGCGACTCCACCATCACCCGCAGGTTCTCGGTGTGCTTCAGCAGCCGCCCCAGGAACGTGATGAGCAGGACCAGCACCAGAATGGCAATTGTCCGCTGCTCCACCGTTGCGCGCCACAGGTTGCGGAGCAGCTCCTGCGGTCCCTCGCCGAAGGCAAGCCCCACAGCGACCGCGCCGATCAGCAGCACGTAGCCGATGCCCACCTTCCGCCAGATCAACAGCAGCATGAGCACGAAGATGGCGAAGACTCGGAGGAAGTCAGGCATGGGGGAGCAGGAGACGGCGGGTGTCGAGCGTTGCGCGCGGGTTGCGCCGGCGGGATGGGAGACCCGCGGGGATGCAACCGTTTGTCCATGCCTGGGAAGAAGGAACGCAGCGCTCGGGGACCGAACCTAAGGGGACACACGCGTACGGAGGGTGTCCTCGCCATGGCAGACAACGCCAGTCGTCTCGCAATCCACGGTGGCCCCAAGGCCGTTCAGACCGACACCGGCGACATCTTCACCTGGCCCATCATCACCGAGGAAGATGAACAGGCCGTGCTCGAAGTGCTGCGCGCCGGGACGATGTCCAACTGGGACGTGACCAAGCTGTTCGAGCAGGACTTCGCCGAGTGGCACGGGGTGGAGCACTGCCTCGGCTTCAACACCGGCACCGCAGCGCTCCACGCGGCCATGTGGGCGTGCGGCGTGGGCGTGGGCGACGAGATCATCGCCCCGAGCCTCACCTACTGGGCCAGCGCGCTGCCGGCGTTCAGCCTGGGGGCGACCATCGTCTTCGCCGATGTCGAGCGCGACACCCTTGTCCTCGACCCGGCAGACCTGGAGCACCGAATCACGGCGCGCACCAAGGCCATCGTCCCCGTCCACTACTGCGGTTACCCCTGCGACATGGATGCCATCATGGAGAGCGCCGAACGCCACGGCGTCAAAGTCATCGAAGACGTGTCGCACGCCCACGGCGCGCGCTACAAAGGACGCCTCGTCGGCACGCTCGGGCATCTAGCTGCAATGTCGGTCATGTCCGGCAAAGCGCTGCCTGTCGGCGAGGGGGGTCTGCTCCTGACCAACGACCAGGCGCTCTACGAGAAGTCCTTCGTCTTCGGGCACTACGAGCGCACCAGTGAGGCCACGCTTCCCGAGCTACAGGAGTACAAGGGCTTGCCCTGGGGCGGTCACAAGTACCGGATGCACCAACTTTCGTCCGCGGTCGGCCGCGTGCAGTTGCGCCACTACGGCGCCCGCCTGGAGGAGATCCAGAAGTCGATGAACTACTTCTGGGATCTGCTCGAGGGCGTCCCCGGCCTCAAGGCGCACCGACCGCCGAAGGACTCCGGCAGCACGTGTGGCGGGTGGTACGCCGCCCACGGGCTCTACCGGCCGGAGGAGCTGGGTGGGTTGCCCATCGCCAGGTTCTGCGAAGCCGTCCGCGCCGAGGGCGTCGGCACAAGTCCCGGCGCCAACTTCCCACTCCATCTGCATCCGCTCCTGAACACCGCCGACATCTACGGTCACGGCAAGCCGACCCGCCTCGCCAACACCGACCGCGACGTGCGCCAGCCGGCCGGCAGCCTGCCCGTCACCGAGAAGGCCGGCAGCGAGATCTACAGCATCCCCTGGTTCAAGCACTACCGCCCGCAAGTCATCGAAGAGCACGCCGAGGCCTTCCGCAAGGCGGCGGAGTGCGCGGACGAACTGCGGGCGTAGGCAACCACGGACCCACTCACAACACGGAGAAGAACACGCCATGGCAAACTCGAAGATCGCCGCTCAGCTCTACACCGTCCGGGACTTCACCAAGACGCCGGAGGACATCGCCCAGACGATGCGCCGCGTCCGCGACATCGGCTACGAGGCCGTGCAGACTTCCGGCATGGGTCCCATCGAGCCCCAAGCCTTGAAGGACATTGTCGACGAAGTCGGTCTCACCATTTGCGCCACCCATATCTCCTACGAGCGCATGCGGGACGAGACAGAGGCCGTCGCCGGCGAGCACAACCTATGGGGGTGCGCGTATCCCGGCGTCGGCGGCCTGCCCGGTGACTACCGCACCAGCGGCGAGGGCTACGTCCGGTTCGCCAAGGAAGCGTCGGAAGTCGGCCGCAAGCTCCGCGAGCATGGGCTGACGTTCGTCTACCACAACCACAACTTCGAGCTGGAGAAGTTCGAGGACGGCCGCACCGGCCTGCAGATTCTTTACGAAGAGAGCGACCCCGAGGTCTTCACCAGCGAGATCGACACCTACTGGATCCAGGCCGGCGGCGGCGACCCAGCCGCGTGGATCCGCTGCCTCAAAGGCCGCGCCCACGTCGTCCACTTCAAAGACATGAAGATGGGCGGCCGCGAGCAGCAGTTCGCCGAGATCGGCGAAGGCAACCTGAACTGGCCCG
>PEVN01000202.1 GCA_002779825.1 Armatimonadetes bacterium CG06_land_8_20_14_3_00_66_21
CTGGCCGCAGACGTTGACGGTGATGGTGGTCGTCCCCGCGGCCGGGTTGCCGTCTTCGTCCAGCAACTCGACGTGGATCGTGACGGTGCCGGTGTAGCCTTCGGGGAGGAGGTTGGGGGTGATAGTCACGGTCAGCCGTCGCTGCAGTTCGAAGTCGTGCGTCAGCTCCCCGCCGGGCGGCATGCCGATCCCGGCCGAGCCACGGACGTACTTGCCGTGCTCATACTTGAGCGCGTAGCCGCCTGGGAACGGCGTTCGTACGCCTCGATCGATGCCTGCGCACACCGCGTCCGTTGCCTATCCCCCCTGTCAGCGCTCCGGCCCTGGCTGCGGGTCGACAGGTGCGACCCATCGTCCACCCTCAGCCGCCGGCTGGCCGTCCGCTATGGTCGCCCTCTGGTGCTGCTCTCGCACAAGATCCTGCCACCACTCATGTAGTGCGCCGCACGTCAGCGAGAGTGCGGTGGTCCCGACCCCGAAGCGCAGCGGCTCTGGATCGGCTGCCTGGTCAGGTGCGAGGCGGCCCAGTCGCCTTGCCCGCATGTTCCACCGGAACACGGACCGCCCCGTCATCGAACTGCCGGGCGTGCCGTCAAGTCCCGAGAACACCAACTCGCTGGCGTCCGCGCCGTACGCCCAATCCAGGGGCTCGCGCCCTGACACGTCTCCCGGGATCTCCACCCGCGTGACTGCGCCGTCCGTGACTGAGAGCAAGTGGGGCATCTGGGGCCGCCCAACACCCAGACACAGGCTGCGGCCGTCCGGCGAGTAGCTGAGGGGCCAACCCTCGTCGTGGACAGTTAGGAGGCGAGCCGAACGTCCGCCGCCCATGTCCCACAGATACGTCCGCGATTCACGTGCGCCGCGTTGTGGGGACACCGTGTAGGCAACCTGAGAGCCAGAGGGTGACATGTCCATGCTCACGATCCTGTCGCCGCTTGCGGGGTTGGGCAGGGCCTGAACCGGCTGCTCCGGAGCGCCGGTGGAGTAGACTTGGAGGCGGGCAGGTCGAGTCCGCGTCGACGGAACGAGCACACAGAATGCGCCGCCGTGACCATCTACCGCGAAGTCTCTTACGCCCGCAACGGTGCGCATCGTGCCCTCGGCCACGTCCACGATCTCCAGGCGATCTCCAGTCAGTGCGAAGAGCGTCTGACCTCGCTGTACGGCGCGGCTGTAAGACGTGAGGAATGAGGCGGAGTACCAGCACCATGTCTCCAGTCCTCGCAACACCACGGACTGCCGATCCCCATACCACCATGGGAACAGGTGGCGAGGTCGGTTCGACACGTACACAACGATCCCGTCCGGTGCCACACTGGGGCGGGCGTCGCAAGCAGACCTGTCCCGTTCCCCCGGCAAGCGGGCCGGGGGGCCAGGAGCCGTTCGGTCCCACCCCCCCACTGACTGAAAGATGCCGTCGAAATCCACCTCTCGTTCGGTGGCCAGCACCCTCCCGGTGTCGGCGTCGACAGACACTCCCCGGATGAATCGCGCATAGCCGGGTACGTGTGCGCTTCGGAGGCGCCCCAACAGCACGACCCAACACAGGCTCCCGCCGCGCTGCCCGAGCTCCGTCTGCACCCACTCGTACGCGCCGGCAGTCGAGCCCTGCTGCTGCACAGCCTCACGAGCGGCCGCCACCGCGTCCGCCTCGCCCACGCGCGGAACGAGGGGGCATGCGTAGACGGTGTCCGGCTGCCGCCGCACCTCCCGAACCTGACCGGTCCACGCGCACAGGGTAATCTGGGCCTGAAGCCTGAGCCTCGGGTGAGGCCGGGACTCGAGTTCCACCTTCACCGTCGGTAGCACCCCGTGATCGTGGGCCATGGCGGCACTACGGCGCACTGTGGCCGCCCCTTGCGGGAAGTCCGGCCACAGAGCTCCCCCAGCTTCGAGTGCCCTGTGCTCGTACCAAGCCACAGGCTGCAGCCTGCCGAGCAACTCCTCCCACCTCGGCTCGTCGGGAAGCCACGAGGACGAGAAGAACACTACCTTGCCGTTCCGCAGCAGGACTTTCGCACTGCCCTGGGCTTCGCCGCGGATCTCAAGGCAACCGTCGGCCAACGGACCGCTGACGTCGTAGGGCGGCCGAGGCAGGGCGAACGACACGCTGCCAGGTAAGAGAGGTGCATCGGCGGGTGCGGGAGCAGCGCTGACCCGTCCGCTGATGACGTACGCGAGCGCCAGGGGCACCTTTGGCCACTGGATCGGCTGCCTTAGTTTCCCTCTGGCTCCCATAGCCAATGGTCACCATCCTTGCTGACGTGGGTCCACGTGTCCCACCCGTAGCAGTCACTCACCTCGCCAAGCGCCGCCTTGACCAGCGCCTTGAGCACGGGGTTCATTTCACCAAAGGGGATCGGCTGCCCGTACTTCATGACCAAGTCGAACTTGAACACGTCCAGCTCCACGGTGCCAAGCCCGTGGCCGGCGGGGAGGGGCATCCCCAGCCAGTTCATCATCTGCACGCGCGTGCGCCGGATCGCCTCCCCGACTTTCGTCCCTCCACGGATGTAGCGGAACAGGGCGAAGTAGGCCCCCTTGGCAAAGGGGATCGCCAGCCCATCGAGGATGTCGCCACTTGCTGCGACCGGGGACATCCAGTCCTCAAACGCCGCCGCATGCAACATGCCTTTGGTGTTCACACATTTCTGGGCAAGAGGCAACGTCCCGCAGCCCTGGATCTGCCAGAACCGCAGCTTGTGGAACACAGCCGTCGCCTCGATGTCCGCTGGGTAGAGCGTGACGGGATTGCTGCCGTCGCTGCCCAGACATGCTCCCCCAGCGCCAGGGTCACCGTGGCTGTACGTGAACGCGTAGTCATGCTTCCGCATCGTGGCCAGAACCTGCAACGCGTTTGCTTGGTCTGTGACAGTGCGGGGTCCGATCACCACCCGAGTCTTGCTCTTGTGCTCAGGATTCCCAAGGGTGGCAAGCCACCATGCGTTGTCATGAGGAATGCCATATAGAGCATTGGGCGTGAACACCAGTGCAGCCAGGTTCTGATTCTGCCATTCCTGACGCTGGAACGCGGAGAGACTGGGAGGGCGTTCGTTCACCGACAGCATGTGCTTGCGGGTGTGGTCGCGCTGCTCTGGTCCATGGTCGTCTTCCGCGCAGAGGACTGCAACGAACCGGTCGCAATCCTCCGTTTGAGGTGGCGGACTCGGTGGTAGCGTGATGTCGTTGTCAAGATGGGGGACGCCAACCGTGGCAGGGAGGCCGGCGCCCACCCCACAGAGCTGCAGCGTTCGGTCGAGCACATCAGCTCTCACGCTATTGGCGTCGTGTCCTCCCTCATCCTGCAGGAAAGTAGGAGACACGCATCATCGGGTTGCCTTGGTCGTCGCTGACCAACTCGGCCGTATGCCCCTTCACCGGGCTCCCCTCCGCGTTCGTCATCCCCGGCATCGTCACCGGGATCTTCAGCTTGTACGGCGACTTGAACCA
>PEVN01000140.1:0-13005 GCA_002779825.1 Armatimonadetes bacterium CG06_land_8_20_14_3_00_66_21
ATGCCGGAGTGCGCAGAGAGCGCCCGGTTCTTCGACAAAGTGAGCTTGGAGCTCGCGGGGGAGAATGCACGATGAAGCCACCTGAGCGTAGCCGCCTCGCGCCTCGCGCCATCAGTCCCATCGGTCCTATCAGTCCCATTGGTCCCATGCCGGTCACCCGGCGGCGCTTCCTCCAAAGCGCCGCCGCCAGCGCCGTGGCGGCGCCCTTGGCGCTCCGCGCCGCCCACGCCGCCACGCCCCCCAGCGAACGCCTGACCGTCGGCGTCATCGGCATCGGTCTCATGGGATCGGGCCACCTGAGTCGCTGCTTGGGCGACGCGGGCGTCCAGGTGATTGGCGTCTGCGAGGTCGACAAGACGCGGCGCGAGAACGCCCAGGCCCGCGCAGACGCGCAGTATGCGGCCGAGCGCGAGAAGGGCACCTACCGCGGCTGCGCCGCCTACAACGACTACCGGGAGCTGATCGCCCGCCCCGACCTCGACGCGGTGCTCATCGCCACGCCCGATCACTGGCACTCGCTGATCTCGGCGGACGCCGCCCGGGCGGGTAAGGACGTGTACTGCGAAAAGCCCATCACGCTGTCGGTTCAGCAAGGACAACGGCTCACGGAGGTGGTCCGCGAGCACGCCTGCGTCTTCCAGACCGGCACTCAGTACCGCTCCATGTACACCACCCGGCGCGTCCTGGAGTTCGTCCGCGGCGGCGGACTGGGCAAGAGCAAGCAGGTCTTCACGCTCTGGTCGCGAGCGGAAGGCTCCTACGCGCCGGTGAACCCGCCGTTGCCGGAGGAGCCGGTTCCGGCCGGCCTCGACTGGAACTTTTGGGTCGGCCCCGCGCCGTGGCATCCCTACAACAGCCGCTACCACCGGAACCCACCTCCCGGCGTCGTGCCGTGGGCCTTCTGCGAGGACTTCGGGGCGGCGGCGGTAACGTGGCACTTCTCGCATAGCGCCGACGTCATCCAGTGGGCGTTGGGCGTCGAGCGAAGCGGCCCGGTGGAGATCATCCACCCGAACGGCGGGGAGTTCCCTACGCTGACCTACCGGTACGCCGATGGCACGCTGCTCCACTTGCTCGACCACTGGGGCCAGGTGAAAGACCCCTACGAGGCCGTTCCCTCAGACGCACGGTTGGCAGGCAACTTCGGCGGTCTGTTCGTAGGCGAGCGCGGCTGGATCACCTCCATGTACGGCGGCGGCCCCCTGGAGGGTGCTCCGGAGGAGATCTTCCGGGAGCTGGGTCTGAAGAGCCGCGAGGTGACCGGCGCCAACAACCACCACGCCAACTGGTTCGAGTGCATCCGGACGCGCGGCCGAACCAGCACCGACGAAGAGATCGGCCACCGCTCGGCGTCGCTCGGCCACCTGGCCATTCTCGCGTTCAAGCTGGAACGGTCGCTGAAGTGGGACCCGGAGAAGGAGGAGTTCCTCGGCGATGAAGAAGCCAACCGACTACGTTCTCGCGCCATGCGAGAGCCGTGGAGGCTGTAGCATGGCGGCAATAGGTTCGATGCGTCCCATACGTCCTGTACCCGCCGCCGCCGTGCTGACCCTGCTCGCCGTGGCCGCTTCGGCCGACCGCGGACCGGTGCCCCTCAACGACTACCAGCGCCTCGGCCAGCGGTTCACGATGGCCCAGGCGTTCACCATGGTATCCGTCACTGTTCCCAGTTGGAGCGACAACGAGGGCGGCCTGACGCTGACTCTATGGGACTCGCCCGAGCGGAAGACGAAGCTGGCGCAGCAGGCGTTCACCGGCATCGTCGACAACGCGCAGGTCACGCTCCGCCTGCCGAAGGCGCTACCCGCTGGCGCGTACTACTGGGAAATCAGCGACCGGACGGGCGAGACGCGCATAGGGCTCTACGCCGACGCGCTGGCGGCGGAGAGCGACGACTGCGTCTACCTCGACGGCACGCCGGACCGGACGCGCAGGTTCGTGTGCGGGATGACTCCCACGGCGTTCCCGTACACCGACACCCAGCAGATGGTTGCTGCGCTCGGGTCGGACGCGCCGGAGGCGGTTCGCATCGAAGCCGCCCGGCAGTTGGCTGCCATGGGAGGTCCGGAGGCCATTCCCGCGCTGGCAACGCTGCTCGCGGATGAGCAGCGTTCGCACCTGGCGCGCTTCGCCTTGGAGGCGATGCCCGACCCGGCCGCCTCCGCTACGCTTCGGGACGCCTTGCCGAAGCTCGGGGGTGAGCTGCTGGTCGGTGTCGTCAACTCGCTTGGAGAGCGCCGCGACCCCGAAGCCGTAGGTGCGCTTGGCATTCTGGCGCAAGGGGCCGAGCAGCAGGTGGCTGCAGCCGCGGCCGTTGCTCTGGGCAAGATCGGCACCCTCGCGGCGGCAGACGCACTCGACAAGGCGTTGGCGAAGACGCCTGCCGACGCGCGATCACCCGTGTACGAGGGCGCCCTGGACTGCGCGCAGCGCCTGCTGGCGCAGGGGGAGCGCGAGTGGGCGGCGGCGCTCTACGACAGGCTGCGCGGGCCGGAGCTACCGGCGGCAGTTCGCGCAGCCGCCCTGCGGGGAGCGATTGTCGCTCGCCAGGCGGGTGGTCTGCCGCTGCTTCTGGAACAACTGCGCGGTGAGGACCCGGAGGCGCTCAGCGTCGCGCTCTGGGTCGCCCAGCACCAACTGCCCGGCGCCGACGCCACTCAGGCACTCGCCGGAGAACTGCCCAAGCTGCCCGCCGAACGACAACTCCTGGTCACCCGAGCACTGTGTAACCGCGGCGATGCGGCCGCTTTGCCGGCAGTGTTGGCGCTGGCCGGGAAGGGCGAGAAGAGCGTGCGCCTGGCCGCGCTTTCGGGGCTGGCGCAGTTCCCCGCCGACTCGGTGACGGCCACGCTCGTGGAGACTCTGGCGGATCCCGATGGCGAAGCCGCAAACGCAGCGCAGACCGTCCTGGAGAATCTGCCCGGCAAGAATGTGGACGCCGCGGTGACTGCCCTACTCGGGAATGCCGACGGGCAACGCTCCGAGGTCCAGAAGGCCGCTCGCCTCCGCGCTCTCGAGCTGGTCGGCGCGCGGCTCATGACCGGCGCGGTTCCGCTGGTGCTGGAAGCGGCCCGGAACGGCGATCCTGAGATCAGCCTCGGCGCGCTGAAAGTGCTTGAGAACCTGGCCGGCCCCGCCGAGGTCCCGGCGCTGCTCGAACTCCTGGCCGGTGCCGCGACTCCGGAAGCCGCGGACGATTGCAGCTACTTCGATGGGGTGCAGGACCGGAGGCGCCGCTTTTCCTTCAACACGTCCCCCCCAAGCGCCTTGCCGCCCTTCTCACACACCGGGAAGACTGAGGCCACGCCCCTGAATGACTACACCCGCCTCGGTCAGCGGTTCACTGTCACCCAGGCGTTCGACGCGCTCTCTGTCACCCTCCCCAGTTGGAGTGATGCCGAGGGCGGGCTCACACTGACCCTCTGGGACTCGCCGCAACGCACCAAGCAGTTGGCGCGGCAGAGCTTTGCGGACGTTCCGGACAACGAATGGGTCAAGCTCCAGCTTCCCGAGGCGCAGCCGGCCGGCGCATACTACTGGGAGATCAGCGACCGGACTGGGCAGACGCGCATCGGGCTGTGGACCAACACGCTGGGGGTGGAGCGCGAGGCGGCCGAAGCGGCAGTAAGCGCGACCTGCGCGCGAGCCGCCGATCCCGAGGGCTGCGCCGAGAAGCTGCTCGGGCTCCTGCCACAGGCTGCACCCGCCCTCAAACAGGCCGTGCTGCGCCTGCTGCACGGTCTCGGCGGGACGCGCGCTTTCGACACCCTCCTCGCCGCGACCCGCGACGACAACGGAGACGTGAGAGCCACCGCCGTCCGCCTCCTAGGCGAATGGAAGACAGCGGACGCGGCCCCGGACCTCCTGCAACTCGCCAAGACCTCCGCCGACCCGGCCGACAGGCTGCTCTGCTTGCGCAGCTACCTCCGGCTGGCTGGCAACAAAGACGTGCCGGCTGACCAAAGGCTGTTCATCTGCAGAAAAGCAGCAGCCCTCGTCCAGCGCGACGAAGAGAAGAAGCTCCTGCTCGGCATGTTGGGCGGTCTCGAATCGCCGGCCGCCCTGCCCGTCGCGACACAGTTCCTGGACGACGCGGCGACCAAGGAGGAGGCAGCAATTGCCATCCTGTCCGTGGCCGAAAAGCTGGCGCCAGGCCCCGACGCCGCCCAAGCGCTGGCCCCCCTGCAGAAAGCGGCGACGAGCACAGCCAACCCCGACCTCGCCAAACGCGCCGAAGCCCTCCTCGCGAAGCTGAAAGCCCCCGCGCAGTGATCCGGTCGGCCTTTGTCCCATTCGTCCCCTCTATCCCATAGGTCCCGTTCGCCCCCCTCAAGGAGCCCCACAATGTCATTCAACGGCAAGCTCAACGTCCTCTGCATCGGCGGCGGCATGATCAGCGAAGAAGTTGTCCTGCCCACGCTGTTCCAGCAGCGCCGGAATGGCAAGATCGACAAGATCGCCATTTCGTCGCTCAACTCCGGCATCCTCAAACGCCTGCAAGAGGTGTTCCCGAACGAGGACTTCGTCCCGTATCCCGACCCGGCGACAACCGACCCGGACGCTCCGTTCCCCGACCTATATCGGCAGGCTCTCGGAGACCTCGGTGAGCACGGCCTCGTCTACGTCTGCACGCCCGACCATTTCCACACGCGGATGGTGCTGGAGTCGATCAACGCCGGCTACGACGTGTGCTGCATGAAGCCGCTCTGCCTGAAGGTCGACGAGGCGTGGGAGATCATCGAGCTGGCGAAGGCAAAGGGCGCCTACGTCTTCACCGAGTACCACAAGCGCAAGGACCGCGCCGTGCGCGCGTTGCGCTACAAGTTCCGCCGCGGCGAACTCGGCGAGCCGTTGTACGGCCACGCTTGGATCGAAGAACCCAAGTACATGCCGCTCAAAGTCTTCGGCGCGTGGGCGGAGAAGTCCAGTCCGTTCGAGTACATCGGCACGCACTATGCCGACGTGTACTACTACGTCACCAATCTCCTGCCCAAGCGAGTGGTGGCGTGGGGGCAGAAGAAGTTCCTGCCCAAGCACGGCAGCGACGCCTACGACGCCAATCAAGCAGTCGTTGAGTGGGAGGATGGCTCCGCGTTCTGGATTCAGACTTCCTGGATTCGCTCCGATAACAACGCCGCGATGACCAGCCAGGGCATGATGTTCCAGGGCACCAAGGGTGAGTACAAGGCGGACCACAAGGACCGCCACCTGAACTTCGAGACCGACGACAAGGGCTTCGAGCAGTTCAACCCCAACTTCTTCAAGGCGTACGACAGTTGGGACAGCGAAGACGGCGTCGAACACGTCGGCTACGGCTACGAAAGCAACTCGCAGCCGCTCGAGGACGTCCTCAAGCTGAAGACCGCTACTGACGGCATGTCCCCCGAGGAGGCCGTCGCCAAGCGCCAGGAGATGATCGCTGCGTGGACGGAACTCAACACCCGAGCCCTGCCCGAGAACGCCCTCATCGGCGTGGCCATCAACGAAGCCGTCCGAATCAGCGTAGACAACGGCAGCCGGTTCGTGGAGTTCGGCGAGGGGATGCAGCCGAGGCTGGCATGACGGGGCGGGTGGTTGTTCGTTGCGCGCTTGTCTGCGTCGGCGAGGCGTCGCTATCTACGCAGAAACTCCCCTGCCGCCCGAAACACCTCGCCCTCCGTCAGCACCCGGTCGTAGATCCGCACCTCGCCGACCAGCCCCACGAACGGGTACGCGTCGTTCCAGAAGTACTTGCCAATGGTGAACGGCCGGCGGTTGGGGGAGAGCTTGCGCGGATCGGGCAGCGCCTTCCGGGCGGCTTCGGCGGCGTTCAGGTACAGGACCATGTGCTGCCCGTCGAACGTCATCGCCACGTGGGTCCAGTAGCCGGCGTTGACGCTCCACTCGGGCGTGGTGAGTTGCTCTGCGTTCTCGTCGTCGAAGCCGAGGTCCATCATCGCGCGGTTCCAGAAGACGCTCAACCGGTAGCCGTGCACAGCTTGGCCGGGCACTCGGTCTCCCTTGTTCGCCACGATCGCCAGGTGGCTGCGGGCATTCTCCGGCTTGACCCACGCCATCACCGTCAGCCCCTCGGCGCAAACCAAGTCTTCGGCGAACGGCACACGCACCCCCTGCCCCTTGTCCTTCTCCAGTCTGAGGGCCTTGCCGTAGGGCGTGTCGACGAGCTGGGGGAGCTGGTCGTCTTTGCCTTCGAGGGTGCCGGCGTGGCTGTTGCCCGAGGCATCCGCAAGGGTGACCCCTGCGACAGAGGCGAAGTCGTAGCGCAGGCGCAGAGCACCCGCGGGCGCTTCGCCGGCAGCCGCCAATGCAGCGGCGAGAAACAGCAACCCCAGTGCGTAGCCATGTCGCGCGATCATCGTCAGCACACCCCTCGAGTCAGCAGGCCAGTTGATGGTACCCGATGCCGAACCGCGTGGAGCGGGCAGCTTGCCGGCTCCCAGCCCCGACGGAAGGGGAGCGCGAGCAGAGGAGCGCGAGCAGGCAAGCCGCCCGCTCTACGGTGCCAGGGCGGTCCTCGCTGCCATTCGGGTAGCGATCACGAGTTGCCCCACCAGGGCCAGGGCGCAGACCAGGGCGCCGACCCCGAAGGGGGCTTTCAAGTCGAGGACCTGTGCCGCCCACCCACCCGAGAGCGGCCCGATCACCAGGCCGGCGCCGATGACTGCTTCGTGGATGCCGGCGCGCCTGCCGCGCCCTTCGGCGCTCAGGTGGAGCGCGTAGGTGATGCCGCTCACGAATGTGAGGCTGGTGGCCCCGCCGATGGCGGCGAAGCTGAGGACGAACAGCCACGGCGAGGAAGTCAGTTGAGCGAGGAGCAGCCCCAGTAGCGTCACTGCTACCGTCGCCACGAGCGGCCCTCTCTGGTACTGCCAGCGCGACGAAATGCGCGTCATGGCGAAGGTGGCGATCTGGGCCGCGCCCAGGACGAACATGATCCTTCCCACCAGGGCCGGCGAATACCCCAGGGACTCTCCCAGGCGCGGGAACATCGCGCCAATCATGCCACGAGCGAATGTCGAGGCGAACGCCGCACACCAGGCCATCAACATGAATGCCTTGACCACTGCGGGCGGCACTCTGGGCGGGGGCGCTTCGCTTGCCTCGTGGTGACGACCGCGCGGCGTCAGGAGGGGGGCCAGCAAGCTGAGCGAAGCCGTGCCCACCGGGATCAAGAACGCGTTTGTGCGCCAATACTCCCAGGCAAGCCCGGCGGCTAACGGCCCGACCATCAACCCGAAGGTCCAGGCGATGTTGAACAGTGCGAGATTGCGGTTGAGCAGGGGGCCATCGTCGCCACTGAGGTCGGCCAGCCAAGCCTGCAGCGGGGGCCAGAACAGCCCGAGTGCCGCTCCGGAGACGGTGGCAAACGTCAGCAACTGGTTGGCATTGTCGGCCCGCCACATCGCCAGCCAGCTCAACAGGCAGAGCAGGCACGACAGTAGCGCCATCGGCCGCCGGCCCAGTCGGTCCGAGAAGTGCCCCGCCATCAGGGAGACCGGCACATACAGCACAAACCCAGCGGTGCCCAGCAGACCCGACACCAGGGGGGAGACCCCCAAGTCCAGCGCGCGGAACTGGGCGACCAGCATCAGGCACGCGACCCCGAAATCAACCAGGAAAGACATGAAGATGAGCCCCAGCGCCGGAGCGCAGAGGACCGACAGTCGACCGACAGAGGCTTGCTTCACGCACACACCATGGTTTGTTCAGGCGTCAGCTCACGCTGCCTCGGAGCGACCGGCTCGACCGGCATCCGCAAGCTGGAAGGACCGCCGATACGCACGCAACTTGCCTGCTCCCCGACCGCCTGCATGGTGAGGGCTCACCAGCGCTGGAAGCGAGGAGGAAGACGGCGCGGTGGGTAGCCAATCCCCCGCCATGTCCGGCATGCCGTGCGCTAAGTAGCACCAGAAGTGCCCCCGTCTACGAGTTCCTTCACCGCTTGGTTCCACTCGACGAGCTTCCGCTCGCCGTCACCGCCAAGCGTGCCGCCGATGTTCAGCACAATCTCCACCGGTAGGCCCCGGGTCGCCTCGAGCACGGCAACAACCTCGCGACGGACGGCCTCCACGTTCCACGGCTCCTGGAGGGTACCCGGTTCGTCGACGGCTTGCCCGCGCCCGAAGCCGAGTCCCAAGAACAGTCCCGAGGGATCGCCGCCTGACTCCCTGATCCACAACTCTTGACAATATCCCTGTTCGCCTCGACCATGAAGTCAGCGTCACGGCCAACGAAGTCGCGGATCGCCCGGGCGCGGGCGAGGTCGTCCTCCAGGCACTCGCGGCCGAGCTTGATCTTGAGACCTGTGTGTCCGCGCGCCAACTCGCGCGCCACAGCTTGCAGGTGCCGTTCGAGCGGGTAGTGCAGATCGATCAGACCGGCATATGTCATGACCGACTTCCCCGCGCCGCCCAACAATCGCCACAGCGGCTCGTCTCGCACCTTCGCCCGCAAGTCCCAAAGCGCGAGGTCGAGCGCCGACACCGCGAACCCGGCAAGACCGCCGCGGCCGACGTAATGGACGTGCCAGTTCATGAAGTCCCACAGGCCCTGAATGTCGTCGCCGGCCTTGCCGATGAGCGCCGGCGCGAGGTCGTGCACGAGGACTTGGTGGAGGGCCCGGCCGCCCTTGCCCCCGGGGTACGTATAGCCGACGCCGAGCCGGCCGTGTCCAGTGTGCACCTTGACGACGACCAGCTCGAAGTGCGTGTGCACGCCGTGGCGGGAGTCTGCCAGCGGCTCGGCGAGGGGAACTCGGTAGCACGTGGACTCGATGAAAGCGAGGGTGTCCGTGCTACTTCATCGGAACCCGCCTGCCAACAGCTTGTGCACCGCGTTCGTAAGCAGCACGTCAATCCCCCTGGCCACAAACCCGCGCGCGTCCTCCGGCTCGTCCGACCAGAACAGGTTGCAGATCATCCCCAGGTTGCGGGCCCGGCAGAGAGCGTCGTCGGTGACATTGCGGCCGAACTGGACGCGCTCGCATGCGTACTCGTGGGCGACGGCAACCATGCGGTCTGGGCTCTCTGGGGCCGCAAGGCACGCCCGAGGGATCTCCGGCGCGTAGTCGAGGGCAACAGCGAGGACGGACTCGTCGCCAGCGAGATAGTGTAATTGCGGCAAGCCCCGATCCCGAAGCAAGTCGCACACCAGCTTCACCAACCGGCCGTCGGGTCCCGGTTCCTTGAGATGGATGTTGATCCCGGCCCGGCCGTCAACGGCGTCGAGCACCTCCTCGAAGCGGGGCAGCCTTACACTCGCCCATTCCTCGCCGAGCTGGATCCCGGCATCGAGGCGCTGAATGTCTGCCCAGTCCCTCTCGGTGAGGGTGCCGGTGCCGTCCGTGGTCCGGTCAACGCTTGCGTCGTGACACACGACGGGCACGCCGTCACGGCTCAGCCACAGATCGAGCTCGAGCTCGTGCGCGCCCAGCGCAATCGCGGCGCCGAAGGCCGGAAGCGTGTTCTCCGGGCACGCATGGCTGACGCCTCGATGCGCGCAGAGCCGCGGGAACGGCGAGTCGAGGACCGCGCGCGCCCAGTCCCTGTGCGGTCGGTACAGGCCCGGTCTGCGGTTGCGGTCGATCAGCGTTCGGTGCTCGACCTCGGGCTGCCCGTGCGAGGCGGGCTTGACGAACTTGGCCTGGGGATCGATCTCAACGGTCAGCACCCCCGGCTCCGTACCCGCGTCGGCCACGAGCGCCCCGTCCGGCCCGGCTACCAGTGAGCGCCCTCCCCGGTCCGGCGTGCCCATGGCGTAGCTGCTGCGCACCAGGTAGGCGCCGCTGTCCAGCGCGCGGCATTGGCACAGTGCCCGGATCCGCTCCGGCGACTCCGAGCGCTGGTAGCTCGGGCACAGGATCACGTCCACGCTTTGCGCGGCCAATGCTTCGAAGTACTCGGGGAAGTAGAGATCGAAGCAGACGGCGAAGCCGAAGCGCACGCCCTCGTGCTCGAAGACGACGGGCTCCGAGCCGGCTGCCAAACCCAGTTCCCGCTCAACCGGCGTGAGGTGCGTCTTGTCGTACCAAGTCAGCGACTCTCCGTCTGGGCCGAACAGCAAGGTGCGGTTGACCCCCTGCCCGCCTGTCCGCCGGCACACCGTGCCAACTGCGACCAGCGCCTCCAAGCGCGCGGCATGAGCGGCAACCGCGCGGACGAACGTTAGCCCGTCGCCTTCGGCGAACCGAAGCACAGCGTCGCGTTCCGACAGGCCGGGAGCATTCGCGTACTCAGGCAGCACGACCAAGTCGTGCGTGCCCGGTTGCAGTGCCCCCAAGCGGTCGCTCATCCACGTTCGGCAAGCCGCCGCCGACTCCAAAGTTGCCTCCGCCGGGTAGGGTGGCTGGAGGATAGTCAGGTTCATCTCCGCGACTCCTTGGGGTGCCGTATCTGCGCGACGCCGCTGCCGTTTCAGAGCAGGTCCTTCCACTCCTCGTAGTTCCGCCAACTGTGCTCCGGCTTCCACCCCAGCAGCCTCTCCGCCTTGCGGATGTCGAAGACGGAACCAAAGGGGTTCTGCTCAAAGTACGCCGGGTCCTTGATCGGCGGCACTTCGCCGGATGTACGCCTCAGCACCTCCAGCGTCGGCAGCGGGCAGTACGTATCGCTTGCCGTGAGCAAGAACGCTTCGTGTGGCTTGCCGCTGCCGGTAGGGAATACGTACTCCGCAGCCAGGACGCACGCTCGGGCAACGTCGCCGACCGTGACGTAGGCGCTGAACCACGGGTGCTCCTCGACCTCGCCGGCGCGGGCGCGCGCCACCACGTGCTCGACCCTGTCCCGGCACTGCTCCATCATCACCCACGCGTAGCGGAGCGAGACTGCCTCGATGCCGAAGGCCAGCGCGTAGTTGTCGGCAATGCGTTCGCCGAAGTGCTTCGAGAGGCTGTAGGTCTCGTGGGGCCAGCAGGGGTGCTCTTCGTCGACCGGCACATAGAGCGGCGTGAACGGCACCGAGTGGATGCCGAACCCGGTGCTCGACTCGCTGCAGCCGTAGACGACCCGCGGAGTCTCGTTGGCCTTTGCGGCCTCAAAGACGTTGAGCGCCGTCATCATGTTGACGCCCATGACCGTCTCCGGCGGATCGCTGAACGGATTGGGGATGGCGGCCAGATGGACGATGGTGTCGAAGCCCCGCAGGGCTTCCCGCGTGTCGGCCGACTTGCACAGGTCCACTGCAACAAACTCCGTGTCGGCGCCCGGCGCCACCTTATCAATCGAGGCGACCTCGTGGCCGCCTTGCCGGAATGCCGCGCAGACGTGTCTGCCGATGTTTCCACTGCCGCCTGTTACTGCAACTCTCATGTGAAGTCTCCTTCGAGGGCGCTAGGTGGGCGCCCGCACTTGTTCGGGCGTCCAGCAGAGATTGTCAACGCCTCCACTCGCGAACGCGCTGACCGCAGTCGGCGTTGACCTCGCGCATCGCGCCTGCCAGCGGGCGGTAGGGTCGGTCGTTGGCATCCACGATACCCCAGTTCGTCGCTTCGGCGTCGGTTGAGTCCACCCACGAGAACCAGTGCGACCCGACAATGTACTTCTCGCTCCAGAACTGCCGGAGCACGTTGCGGTACGCCTGGGCGCGCTCCGCCTGCGTGTCGAGGCGGCCCCAGTAGTTGGGCAGACCGGTGTCGGTGGCCGACACGCCCCACTCGGTGACGATGACCGGCCGGCCGGTCTTCTCGTGCATCGCCCGCAGCCACTGAAGCTGCCCTTCGTCGAACTCGGTCTGGCCCCAGCGGGATCGGGGGTAGCTGTTGCAGGCGATCAGGTCGTAGGGCCGTAGCAGGTCGGCAAAGCCGACATCGAACTGGCCCGCGAACCGGTTGGAGCACACCAAGTGGTTGGGGTCGTGCTTGCGGTAGAGCCCGACGATGGTGTCGGCATACGTCTTGACCATGTGTCGAACGAAGTCGCGCAGATCCTCGCCGACCGGATCGTCGTCGCCACGGCGGGTGGGCTTGTCCGCCGGGAGGTCGTCGAAGCGCTTGTACTGGTACCGGTGGTGTGCCGACGACCAGCGACGGTTGAGTGCCTCCACCTCGCCCTTGTATCGCTCGTGGAGCCAGCGAACCAGTTCCTGCGCCGTTGACGGTGACCAGAAGTAATCCATGATCCCGATCGACCGACTCAGCGGCTGGTGCATCTGGATCTCGTTGTCCGTGAAGTAGCCGAGGAGCAAGGGGTCGTCTCGGTGCTTGTCCGTTGTCTCGCGGACCCATTCCTCGGCGCCCTTCTGCCACTCCGGGTCGAAGACATCCGGGAACAGCGCGGTGTTGCCCTTGGAGTCCTGGAGTCGCGGCCCGGCCCAGGTGAGGCCCGGCCCAGCGAAGTAGGGCATGGTACGGCGCCGGTGCGGCTCGAGTGCCTCGTCGCCGCCAGCCAGGCTGTTGAACCCCAAGTCGAACAGCCGTCGGCACGCGAACTCAGCCCAGTCCTTCTGCCTCCGGTAGTAGCTCCACGTTCCCCCCGGTGCGCCAGTCGCGTCTCGGCCCGGCAGGAACAGCATGTTCGGGACGCGCGCGACCGCCTCCGCGGCCCCCGGCTCGACGGTGATCTCCACGTCGTCCAGCCCGATCCGCCGGGTGCCAACCGAGGTGATCTCGAACTGCTTGACGCGCAGCGACCCAAACCGCCTGAACGACCACCCGAAGAACTCCCCGAACGGCATCGCCAGCCGCGTCCACGCCCCCTTGCGAATCCCGCGGCTCGTCTGGAACAGCCTGTCGCCATAGTCGTGCGTCCGCAAGTTGATCTCGAACCACCCAAACGTCGCGTCGGTCGGCACAAAGTACCAGCAGCTCAACTGAGCGCCGGCGAGAGGGAAGTCCAACCCAGGCAACCGGCTTGAACGGCTCCGCGGCAACCGAGACGGTCAACACAGCCTCCGGATCAACGATCAGTTTAGAGTGTGCTTCCGTTGGGGAGGTAGGACATGCCAACGATGTCGAAATCACCGACTACCACCGAGCCGCGGACGCGGTTGCCGAGGGAACGACCGCCAACT
>PEVN01000140.1:13011-13097 GCA_002779825.1 Armatimonadetes bacterium CG06_land_8_20_14_3_00_66_21
GGCGAGGGTCTCCTGACCCCGCCGCTCCCCGGACCGACAGGTCTCCTCGAATCCCGTGGATTCGCAGCCCTTTGAGACCTTCCGGT
>PEVN01000392.1 GCA_002779825.1 Armatimonadetes bacterium CG06_land_8_20_14_3_00_66_21
CCCCGCCGATGTTGAGGCAGGCCCGTGGCCGGCCGTCAATCAACATGAGCCCGTAGTTGCCTTCGACCCACTCGTTGCCGTTCTTGCACAGCAGCCAGGGCCACACGCGGTCCGACGCCCGGTAGTCTGCAGGAACGAACGCCCACAGCTCCAGCGTGAACTGCTCCGGGTCAAGCTCCGGGCTGTGTGGAATCTCAAGGTGATTGGTTCCGTCCAGGCCGAACCCGCCGCCGAGGCGACCGAAGCAAGCTTCACCGGCGGAGATGGGAGACATTCCCGGCCGCGCCGCCAAGAGGAGTGCCAACCGGTCGGGCCACGCGACCGTCTCGAAGCGGGCCTCGACATTCAATCGACCCCCGTCTTCGGCCGTGAAGACAAGCTCCGTCACCTCCGCCCGTTGCATGAACCGACCGGACTCGATCAATCGTGGACCCGCCACATTGGTCCACTTGCCGCCGGCCGTGCAGCGGTAGATCCGGCCGTTGGCTGTAAGGGTCAGTGAGAGGTCGGCAGCCGGCAGGCCCCGCCACAGGCTGTTGTCGGCCGGCGCACACTCAAGGTAGCCCAGCCCGGCAGGCGCCGAACCGAAGTGCGGGACCTGGAGCGTCTCCGTGTTCAGCGCCAGCGCGTAGTAGCCGGTCTGAAGGCACCGCAACCAGGGCGCGCCGGGGGTGTGCGAGGGGAAGCCCTCAGCCCACCACATGTGGGTGTAGTCTTCAACGTGGGGCATCAGGGGTTGCGGGGCGGGGACGTCCGCACCGGCCGCGCGTTCACCAAGGGGAGCTATGAGAAGCATGAGTGGAAGGAAAGGCATAGGGATCAGGAACCGGAGTCATTCATGTTCGCGTTTCCAAAGAAGACACTGGTGTGGCCCTCCCGGCGCCATCGCTACCTTCGGCACTTGTAGATACACACGCCGGCCGCCCACAGCTCGCGACTCGCAGGATTGTAGCGCAGTACCAGCGGCTTGCGGTAGGGTAGGTCACCGGTGATCTCCTGCCAGGTGGCTCCACTGTCGGTGGTCTTCCACACGCCGCCGTCCGCGCTGCCGTCCCAGGTGGTGGCGGCGAACCAGAGGCGATGGGGGGCGGCGGGGTCGGTCTCCAGGGCGACGATGACCCGCCCACTGTCGGGGAAATGAGTGAGCCGCTTCCAGGTTGTCCCGTGGTCGAGGCTGCGCCAGAGGTTCTTGCCGGGGCAGTAGACCGTGCCGTCGGCAATGACGCTGACGTTGAAGACCCACGCGTCCTGCTTGAACACATGCTGCCACGAGGCGCCGCCGTCCTCGCTGCGCCAGAGCCCGCCGCCGGTGCCGCAGGCTCCCCAGTAGAGGCGCCTCGGCGCCGCAGGCCACAGCGCACGAGTTGAGCGCCAGTGTCAGAGAGAACAGTCGTTTCATTGTCATTGGTCAATCCTCGAGGGCGTCCTTGTCCGAGCCGCGACGGGGCGCCCCTTGGGCCTGGGAGCGTGTGACCAGTTGGCGTCTATGGTGGGCGTGACAGCTCACGCGCCCCCAGGCCCGAGGGGCACCCCGTCGCGGCTCAGAAGTGCGTTCACTCCACAATGCGGAAGTCCGTACTCGCCCGCCGCGCCGCTTCCTCCTCGAACAACTCCTGCACCCGCTCCGGCTCGAGCGCCCGCCGGTAAAGACGGAAGTCGCCCAGCAGCCCCCGGAACGGTTTGTAGCTGGACGGGATGGAAATGTCTCGCCCGGCGCCGGTGATGCCTTTGGCCATTGTCTCGGGAATGGGGCCGGTGCCGTCAAGCTTCCCGTTGACGTACCAGCGCACTTCCTGGGCTTTGCGGTCGGCAACGGCGACGAGGTGCGTCCAATCGTCGGTGGCGAGGGGGGTGGTGGTTGCGGCGCGCGCAGTCATTCCGGCGCCGCGCCCTTCGCCGAGGACCAGTTCGGCGCTGCCGTCTGGGAGGAGGTTGATCACCCACCAGTTGTCCGGGAACGCCTCCTTGCCCAGAATGCGCACGTCGTAGCCGTCCACCTTGACCCAGAGCGCTAACGTGAAGTCGTTGTTACCGAACTGCAGGTGGGGTGCGTCCGCGATCACGGCGGCTTGGGGGACACCCTCGATTGCGAGACACGTCCCGAAGTCGCCCGTTGCCCAGCGGCCGGAGACTTGGGCGTCGTGGCCGCGGCCGGAGCAGTCGCGCGCTATCATTCCGGCTCCTTCGTCGAAGCGCCAACGGCCCAACAGACCCGGTTCTTCGGCGACCTCAAGTGGCGGGAGCTTGACGCCCCAGCCTGCTGTTGACAAGGGGGTGCCCTGCCGGCCTGAGGCTGCGGACCAGAGGCACAGGACTTGACCATTGGCCAGAGCGAGGTAGAGGTTGCCTCCGGCTGCCGCCATGCCATCCCAGACGGGCATAGCGGGCAGTGACACGTCGGCGAGCACCTGACCGTCGGCGGGCGACACCGCCAACAGCCTGCCCTCGGCTTTCCCCTCCAGCGCGGCTGGCGAGGTCACGGCGCTGCCGATTGGGCCGGCGACGAACAGGGTGTCTTCGGTCTCGACCATCCCCCCCGCCTGAATGGGAATCTGCTTCCACCAGCGGAACTTGACCGACTGCTTGCCGCTCAGCGCCAGCGTCCGGTAGTCCTTGGCGGACAGATCCAACGGGACGCCGCTCTCCTTGGCGGCGGCAAACAGCGCCCATTGCCCGCCCGGTTGCTCGCTCATCTTCTCGTAGTGGTTCTGCCCGAAGCCGTAAATCGTGTCGCCGTCCTCGACGAGGAGGCGGCCGGAGGGGAAGAGCGCGCGGTTGAGGCGCGCGTCGTAGAACGCGCCCTGGTGCGGCGAGGTGTACATGGGCGCATACGTCCACAGCAGGCGGTGGGTGGTGCCGCCGCTGAGGTAGCCGTCGGGACCGTGCAGATGGGGGATCCGTCCGGGCTGCGGCTTGCCGTCCTTGCCCAAGATCTGGTGCCGCATGAAGAGCCGTTCCCCGTCGCTGGACAGAATGTCGTTGAGGTAGCCGTCGACGCTCTGCTCATCCATCAACTCGGAGCCGTCTGCGCCGCGGGTGCTGAGGACCGCGTCGACGAGCTTCCGACCGGTGCGCGGCTCCAGACCGTAGAGGTGGATGCCGCCGTCAAGGTACGACGACTTCCCCGCTGCGAAGTACACCGTGTCGTTGACAATGAGCACGCTGCCGTTCACCGGCCAGACCGACTCCACTTGCCCACGCGACACGATGAGCCGCTCCTCGGGGCTGGCAAGGAAGCGCCAAACCAGAGCGCCGTCAGTCGCGCGCAACGCAGACACGGAGCCATCGCGGCAACCGCACATGACCAGTCCATGGTAGATTGTCGGCGGCGAATCGACGCGGGCGTCGAACGAATGCTGCCATAGGAGCTTCCCCGTGGTGGCGTCCAAAGCGTGTAGCGTGTGGGCGTCGGTCGAGGCGACATAGAGCCGGTTGCCGGCGACCACTGGGCTGGTTAGCGTCCCGCCGACCGGCGTCTCCCAGCCCAACAGCAGGTCGGTCCCCACCTTGGTGCTCGCCCGGCCGGACCGCGCTGGATCGTGTCGGTAGGTGGGCCAATCATCCGGCCGCGGGCCCGTTGGCGGTGTCGCCGTCTGGCCGTAGGCGGTGCCACGCTGAAGCCGCGCCCCCTCGGGAATCGCGGCCGAACGCAACGGCGCGCCGGACTCCAGCGCCATGAACCCGGAGAGCTTGGCGCGGATGTAGCAGGCGCAGTCAGTCGGCGGCACGTACAAGAGCCCGTTTGCAGGCATCTCCCCGTAGTAGCAGCTTCCGCGCACCCAGTGTTGGGCGGTGACCTTGCCGGTGTTGGTATCGAGGAACTCAATAGCGGCGCGGCCGGACATCACGGTGTCGCCGATGACCTTCATCTGGTGGCAGCGGTGGTGTTGGAAGCGGAAGCCGTAGTTACCCTTGACGGTCTTCTTGACGGCTCCAGTCAGCGGGTCGTAGGCGATGTAGTCGAGGTTGTCGTCCAGCGGCCGCCACTGGTTCATGCCCACGTCCGGTCCCCAGAGGCAGTCCTTGAACCCGAAGAGGTCCACCGGCACGGAGTAGTTGGACGGTGCGTAGTCGGCTCGCCAGAGCTCGTGCCCGTCGGTGGCCGAGACGACATTGAGTTGACGCCCGCCCGCGAAGGCGACCACGCCTTCGTACATGATGAGCGTCGGCGCAAACTGCGGCGCCAAGACAATGGTCCCCTGCTCCGCGCCGGGGCTGTCGGCGTTTGCCTGGTCTCTGAACTCGATCTTCTGTCCCGTCGGCGGCGAGGTCCAGCGTGGGGCGCCGGTCTTCAGATCGACGCTCCGCATTGCCTTGCCGTCGTGGTAGACCACCTGGTTGCCGTCGGTTGCCACGGTCAGCGGCAGAACCCTGTCGGAAGTGTGCTCCCACAGGAGCTTGCCGGTCTCGGGCTCGACTGCGACCAAGCGCATGCTTTCGTTGGTGCCGCGCCGAATCTCAGCCGGCGTCTTGACCGCCACCAGCGCCACCAGAACACCGCCGGACACGATGAACTCCTGGGTCTTCTCGGTGTCCTTCAGGACGCGGAGCACCTCACCGGTCGCTGCCTCCAACACGCTGACCGGAGCCTGGTCCCCCAACGTGGCGTAGACCCGGTTACCGCTGGCGACCAACAGTCGGTTCACTTGCGCCGGCCCGACCTTCTTGCCGCCTTGTGCTCCAGCCCAACTGGGCAGCTCATGCCGCCAGAGCTGGATCCCGTTGTAGGCATCGCGGGCGATGAGCGACCAGGTCCGGGCGTTGGAGGAGAAGTCCGAATCGTCGAGGACGTAGAAGATCCGGCCCTGCGCCGTGACCAGACTACTGGTCTTCACCCCGCGGTTCCAGCGGGGCAGCGCCTCCCACTGCAGGAACTGCGGCGGGCCAACCCGCTTGTCCTTGCTGACGGCGTTGCCGGTGGCGTCGTAGCGCGCGTGCGTCCACTCGTCCACGTCCGCCGGTCCAGCCTTGCGCCGCGGCGTCACGGCGCCGTTGCGCTGCACCCAGGCGCTCCCGCCAGGCGCCAGCACTCGATCAATCTCCTTTGGGTCCAGGCTGACTCTCTCGTCCAACACGAGCAGCAGGTTCACCATACTGTCGGCGTAGGGCAGCAGGCGACCTCGCCACGGCATCGCGGACACTCGACCGTACAGCCCCGCCTCCTGAATGCGGCCGCGGACGGCGTCGAGTGCGTCGGCCGGCACAAGTCCGTGCACCAGCACATTCGGCGCTTTGGCCAGAGACAGAGCCAAATCGGGATCCCGCAGCCCGACCTGCACGACCAACCCGCCCCGGAAGCCGCTGTCGACAAGGACGCGTTCTGCGCTCATCTCTTCCGCCAACGGCGCGGACCGCCCCAAAGTCGAGCAGACGGCCAGCCAGGCCGCCAACAGACCAACAGACCGAAAGAGCGAGAGTCGAGTTGTGTCTGTAAGCTTCATCGTGGACTCCTTCGGAGACGCGACTCCCCCCCTGTTCGACTCACGCCGATCCCATGGAGGCGCCTTGTCGCCGGCTCGATCGACGCACTCAGGCGCTATGCTCCTCGCACCTGCTCCAGCCAACGCTTTGCGCTGTCAAGATTGGGCGCGCCGTAGACAAAGAGGAACCGCGTCTCAGGGGCCGCCTGCTCAAGGAAGCGGCCAACCTGTGCGGCGTCCACCCAACCCAGAACATGCACCGGGCTGTCCGGGCCTCGGAGAGAGAGTAGTCACCGCACTCGGCGATTGAGACCCACGGCGGCTGACAGAGGAAGCCATGCCCAGCGAGGGGACCTTTGCGGTAGAGGTTATCCAGGAAGGCGATATTGGCGGCGGCAGCAGGCATGACGGAGTCTCCTTCGGAAATGCACCGTCAATCCGAGCCGCGACGGTGACGGAGCGTTCAAGCGAAACGCGAAGCTGATCCGACGCTACTTCGCGTCCGGCTTCCTCAGCACGTCCGCAATCGGCTCCTTACCGGTGTACTGCGGCTTGCGGTCGGTGAGCGGCTTGAGGCGGATGTTGCGGAACCACACGGGCACGCCGCCGTAGTTCTGGAGGCCGAGGAATCCCTCGCGCGGCAGCGAGCCGATGGCGTGTGGGAACTTGTTGTGGGAGCCATTGGGGTTCTGGTTGGCAGTGGTCCACTGGTCCAGGTCGGCTTGCACGATCTCTTTGCCGTTCAACTCGACGGTCACCAAGTTGTCGTTGACGGTTAGGCGGAAGTGGTCCCATTCGCCAGGAGGCGAACTGGCTGAACTGCTCGGATGAACCAAGTCGTAGAGGGCACCGTTGGCGTTCATGGAATCCCAGTTCACGCCGTAGGACACGTCGTCGAGAACCTGGATCTCCATGCCGGTGTTGACCGGGTCACCGGGGTTGTGCACGCGGAAGAAGAGCCCGCTGTTGCTCTTCTTGCCGGCGGCGACCTTCGCGTCCAGTTCCAGCACGAAATCGCAGTAGCGCTGCTTCGTGAAGATCGTCGGGCCGCCCTTGGTCGGATGCAGCTCGCCTTGCTCGTTGAGGGCCCAGCCGTCTCTGTCGGGATCGACATTCCAGGCGTTGAGGTCCTTGCCATCCAGCAGGATCTCCCAACCGTCCTTGTCGATTCGCGGCTGATAGCTCGGTTCCGGTTGGGCCAGGGCGACGAACACGATTGCGGCCGAGGCGAACGCGCCAATGCACAGCGGCAGAATGGTCCTCTTCATGCAGCGGTCCTTTCGCGACGTGGTGAGCTGTGGTCGAGCAAGCCATTATGTAGCCGCCGCCCGACCGAGACAAGGGGTAACTCACGCTTCCCGGTCCACTGGCTCCGCGGCCGGCTACGGGCGGCGCCCCTCGCCTCGCCCCTTCTGGTACACTGCTGGACGCGCGGCGTGGCGTTCCTACGCTTCGCCGTGGCTTTGAGCCCCGTCGCCCCCAGAATGAGGTGAGTCCATTGAGAACCTGCGCAACCGTGAGCGCGTTGGCCGCCGCGGCCCTCGCCGTCTGTGAAGCAGCACCCGCGAAGCCCTCAACGCGAACCAGCCTGGTGCTCGTTCGTGACGGCCGGCCGGCATCGTCGATCATCCTCGCGAAGGAGGCGACCCGGGCCGCACAGTTCGCCGCCTATGAGCTGCAATGGCATCTGCGCAAGCTGACGGACGCCGAAGTGCCGATTGTCCGCGAGGGTGAACCGGTCACCGGCACGCGGCTTCTCGTGGGCGACACCGCAGCAACTGCTGCGCTGGGTCTGAAGAGTGACCGCCTTTACTCTCAGGAGTATCTCGTCCGCTTCCTGCCCGACACACTCGTCTTGCTCGGCCGAGACAAAGACGACCGCGGCGCGGTGACATACGAGCCCACACCGGATGCGGCAGCCCTCGCGACCTGGCCCAGCATCTGGGACGAACAGGGCACCATGTACGCCGTCTATGACTTCCTGGAGCGCTACTGCAGTGTTCGCTGGCTCAACCCGACGGAGACCGGGATGGACTGCCCGCAGACGAAAACGCTGACGGTCACCGGATCTGAGCTGCGCCGCAAGCCGTTCTTCCGGTACCGGTTCGCCGCCTACCCCAGCAGCGAGAGCTACGATGCGTACACCGGGCTATGGCCGGCCGACACCGACGGGTTCAAGCAATGGGAAACAGCGGCCTACCCCGCCCTGCACAAGCAGTTCCCGGAGCCGGGGCGCTGCAACTTGGCGAAACGGGGCCAAGTCCAGTTGTTCCGATACCGAATGCGGGAGGGCGGCGAGAAGTGCGTCGGCAACCACTCGCTCTACGGCTACTACAAACGGTTCTGGGAGAAGGACGCCAGCACCCCGGACGCCTTCGTCGAGAAGCACGCCGACTGGTTTGCTCAGGGCTACGAAGGCACGCCGCCGCAGATGTGCTACACCAGCCCCGGTCTCATCGGGCAGGTGGCCCAGGACGCCCGGGACTACTTCGACGGCAAAGGTCTCAACCCGTGGTCGCTCCAGCCGGTGAAGGACCGCAACGATGTCTGGGGCGAGAACTACTTCTGCGTTGAGCCCATGGACAACAGCCAGTTCTGTCGGTGCCCGCGCTGCCAGGCACTGCTCACTCCACAGTCCGAGTTCGACCCGTTCTTCTCCAACGGCCGCCACAGCGACTACTTCTTTCACTTCGTCAACGAGGTCGCCAAGGAACTGCGGAAGACCCATCCCGACAAGTGGATCGTTACGCTGGCTTACATGAGCCACGCCGAGCATCCGCAGCGGGTCAAGCTCGGCCCCAACGTGGCCGTTCAGTACTGCTTCGCCTGCAACCGGCTCAACTACGACCGCGCGTCGTACGAGCACGAAGTGGACCTGCTAAACGAATGGGCAACAAAGGAGAAGGGGCGGCCGCTCTACCTCTGGCTCTACTACACCTTCCCGGTCGAGATCGCCAACGGCGGCAAGTTCCACTGCTTCCCCGGCTTCTTCGCCCACGCCGTTGGCGAGCAGTTCAAGCTGTTCGAGAAGTGCGGCATCCGTGGGATGTTCCATTGCGGATACGGTCAGGAGGTCGAAGCGTACCTGACGTACCGGCTGATGGACGACCCCAGTCTGGACGTGGACAAGCTGCTGGACGAGTACTTCCGGCGGCTGTACGGTTCCGCGGCGGACCCGATGAAGCGGCTGTACCTCGCCATTGAGCGAACCTACTCCACGCCGACGAACTACCCCGAGGCCATCGCGACCGCTCGGAAGGAAAAGCATCACCACCAAACCGAAGAGCTGGCGTGGGGCTGGCTTGGCACCGAAAAGCGAATGGAGGCATTCGGCAAGCTGCTCCAGGAAGCCGAGTCGGCCGCCAGGACCGAGGTCGAGAAGCACCGCGTGGCGCTGTTCGAGAAGGGCACGTGGGACTACATGGTCGCCGGCCGGCAGAGCTATTTGGAGCACCTTAGGGCGAAGTACGGCAGCGTTGGCACGCCGCTCCGCGTGCCGTTCAACCTGGGTGCACCACTGAAGGGCGACGCGACGAAGCTCGTCCGCAACGACTCGGCAGTGCTGTTCGGCTGGCGCTCGGCCAACGGCGAACGCACCAGACGCAGCGTCGAGGCGCGGCTGCTGACCGACGGCAAGTTCCTCTATGTGCAATGCGAAGAGAAGATGAACCCGGCGACGCTCAAAGCGAACAAGGACGCGTTTGCCGGCGACCACTGGGACCTCCTGATCGCCGGGCAGCGAGACCGGCCGTTCCGGGAGATCTCCGTCGGCCCAAGAGGAGCGTGCGTTGCCCGTGAACACGGCGCCGATAAAGGAGCTGCGCCGACGCCGTGCGCGGTGGGAGCGGCGGTCGTATCCGACACGGCCGGCAAGGACCGGTGGCGAGTAAGCCTGGCGCTGCCGCTGGACAAGCTGCTGCCCGGCGGCGTGCAACCAGGGGCGACGGTCTGCCTGAACGTCGCCCGCCGGGCACCTGGCTCCGACGACCAGCCGGTCTGGGTGCCGACGTTCGGCGACTTCCGCGATCCGACGCGGCTGCGAGAGCTGGTCCTGGAGTCCGCCGACGCAGTGCCCGCGGACATGCCCAGCGAGGCGGAGCTACAGGAGCTGGATAGCCGCGCGCTGATTGGGCGATGGGCTGGCGGCGATCAGCCGGATTCGTCGGATCGGTCTGAGGGCACCGTGCGAGACAGCTCCCCCAACCACCTCAACGGCAAGCGCACAAACGGCGCGCTGCTCGCGAAAGACAACGGCCGCACCGTCCTCCGGTTCGATGACAAGCGCGGGCAGTACGTGGACTTCGGTAACCCGCCAGCGGCGAACCTCTCCGTTCCACTGACGCTAACAGCCTGGGTCAAGTACGAACAGTCGGAGACGTGGTACCCCGCCCTCTTCGGGAAGGGCTACGAGCAGAGCGGCGCCTACAGCCTCCACGTGCGGCCGGGGCTGACGCTCTGGTTCGAGTTGGACGGCGACGACGGTACCCGCCACTGCTACAACCCGACCGACCTCTCGCTGACTCCCGGCGCGTGGTGCCACGTAGCCGCAACGTATGCTGGCGCGGTGATGCGCGTCTACGTGAACGGGCGCGAAGCCGGCACGGGCAAGGAGACCACGCTGGCCCTGCGCAAGACCATCGAGCCACTGCGGATCGGCTGGCTCGGCTCCTACGGGTACTTCAACGGCTCCATGCGCGACGTCGCAATCTACGCTCGGGCGATGTCGGCGGGGGAGGTGTTTGCCCGGTACCGGGCGGGAAGGGCGGCACCGTGACGGCGGCTTCCGGGGCGGCGCGCCGAGGTCACGCCTCAAACAGCCGAAGCTGTACGTCACTGGCCGACTGAAGCGTCCAGCCGGCTTCGCGCTTGAGTTCCATGCTGGCGACAGCCTCCTGCACAATCGCCGCGGCCCGGCCGTCGGCGGCGGGAAGCAGCGTCGCGCCCAGCGACTGCAGCTTGCGGTTGCCCGCATACTCCTCTGACGGATCGCCAAAGTCCACCGTGAACAAGGCCCGCCCCGCTCGCGCCGCCCGCTCCGCTGCCGCCAACGCGCCGCCGGCGGCTCGGGACTGCACAACGATCAACCCGAGCGACAGACCGGCGATGATCCGGTTGCGCGCCATCAGGTTGTTCCTGGACGCCTGAGCCGTCGGCTTCTGCTCCGACAGCACCGCTCCCTGTCGCAGGATCTGCTCCGCCAGCTCTGTGTTCTCCACCGGCGTCGTGTGGGCAATGCCCGATCCCAGCACCGCGACGGTGCGCCCCTCCGCCTCCACGCACCCTTCGTGGGCGGCCGTGTCGATGCCGAGCGCCAACCCGCTGACAACCACAATGCCCCGGTCCGCCAGCGCGCCGGCGAGGTCGCGAGCGTACTTCCGTGCGCGCGGCTCCGGCGTGCGTGTACCCACAACAGCCACTCCCTGACCTTCGCCGGGATGGAGCAAGCCGCGGTAGTACAGAATCGGCGGGGCATCCCTCAGATAGCTCAGGTTGACGGGGTACTCCGGGTCCGCAAGGCAGGTGAGGCCGATTCCCTGATCGGCCAGCGCGAAGGTCTCCTCCTCGATTGCCTCCACGCGTCTGGCGTAGGCTTTGATCTTCTTCGCAGTTCCCGGAGTCACGCCCGGAACTGCCGCCAGTTCCCCCTCCGGGGCCGCGAACGCCTCTGCGGGCGAGCCAAACCGGTCGACCAGCGCGCGGAAGGTCTTCCCGCCCACGCGGGGGACGAAGCTCAGGGTGATCCAGTAGGCCCGGTCTGATGGCATGGTGGTCTGATTCTCAGGCGGGTACTCGACTGCCGGGTACCGGTATTCGGCAATGTCGATTGTACCTGCCCAGCGCTGCTCACGAACCGACATGTCGGAGGCTCTCGCGTGTTACAATGGTGCGCACCGTGAAACGCTCAGCCGCAATCACCCCTTTTCGGCTACCGGTTTGGGTATAGCACGGACCGCACGGCTTCCTCGCTCCCAGGCTGGTTCACCTGCCGGACCAGCCGGACAGAGGTACACGCGTCCGCGAAGGAGTTGCCCCAAGTGCTCCACCTCTTGACCGCCCTCTCCATGATGCTCGGGGCCCGCATTGCGACCGCCGCACCGGCACCACTGCCCGCAGAACTGCTATCCACCGACGCCACAGAAGACGACTTCCCGACAGTCGGCGGGAGCGCGACAGGCGAGCTGTGGACGGCCTGGGTCGCCTTCGACGACACCGCCGACCAGATCCTGCTTCGCCGCCAGACGGCAAGCGGATGGAGCGAGCCCGAGACCGTTTCCCCGGCGGCAGGCGACTTCCACACGCCTGCCGTGATCGCGGACGGCGCCGGCCGAACATGGGTCGTCTGGGCTGCCAACGAGAGCGGGAACTGGGACCTCGTCGCGCGCTACTTCGCCGACGGGAAGTGGTCTCGGCTGCTGAAGTTGACGGACAACCCGCTGAATGACTTCAACCAGAAGCTGGCGCGCGCTGCCGACGGGACCGTGTGGCTTGCCTGGCAGGCGGTCGACCAGGACAACTACGAAGTCCTCCTGGCCAAGCTCACTCCGACCGGGCTGTCCGACCAACAGAACGTCTCCCAACACGCTGCCGACGACTGGGAACCTGCCCTCTGCAGCGCGCCCACCGGAACGCTCTACGTCGCGTGGGACACGTACCGAAACGGCAGCTTTGATGTGTACCTGCGCGAACTCGCGAACGGCAGGCTTTCCGCGCCCGTTCCCGTTGCAGCGACGGCCAAGTACGAGGCGCACGTCTCCCTTGCCGGCGACCCCGAAGGGCGCTGCTGGATCGCCTGGGACGAGGCGAACCCCAACTGGGGGCTGAGTTCGCGGCCGCTCGTCAAGCTGCACCAGCAACGAAACCTCAACTTGGCGGTCTACGCCGGCGGAGAACTGCTGGCGTGCCCTGACCTCATGGGGACGCTCCCCCCGGAGTTGCGCCCCTGCTGCGAGCTACCGGAGATCGCCTTCGATGGGAAGGGCAACGTCTGGGTGCTCCTGCGCCACTTGAGCGACGTCAACAAGGCCCAGCGCGACGCCGCCCGGGCGGCGGGCAAGGCGCCGGTGCAGACGCGCGGCATCTGGAACGTCTACGCCTGTCGCTGGGACGGCAGCACTTGGACGGAGCCGGCCCTGTTCGCCGACAGCAACGGGCGCAACGACCAGCGCGCTTCGGTTGCCCGAGACGGACTGGGCGGGCTGTGGGTGGCCTTCGCAGACGACGGCCGCCGGCCAAGGCGGGCGGAGGAGTGGATCCACTACAACGTTCACGTCGCGCGGCTCCCCGAAGTCGGGTCCGCCGGCCTGCCGCCGCTAACGGGAGTTGAAGCACCCAAGCCGTTCGTCAGGGAGCCGGAGCCCCGCCACAACCGGAGAGCAGCGGTGGGTGGCACGACGTGCGAACTCCTCTTCGGCGACACCCACCGGCACACCGACCTCTCCCGCTGCGCGATGAACGTCGACGGTTCGCTCATCGACACGTACCGTTACGCCATCGACTGCGCGCAGCTCGACTTCCTCGCCATCTCCGATCACGATCAGGACCTCCAGCGGCACCGCTACGACAGAGAGCCGCGGAAGCTGAAGGACTACGGCTGGTGGCGGTCGCAGAAGTACGCGGACCTCTTCACCGTCGGCACGCGGTTCCTCGGGATGTACGGCTACGAGCACGGCGGCTCGTACCAGGCGCGCGGCGGGCACAAGAATATCGTGTACGCCAAGCGCGGAATGCCCTGCGTTGAAGAGGACTCGCCCGAGGAGCTGTTCAGGGCACTGAAGGGCAAGGACGCAATCGCCATCCCGCACCAATTGGCCGACGGCGGCTCGCGCTGCGACTGGTCGAAATGGAATCCGCTCTTCGAGCGCGTCGCCGAGATCTTCCAGGTGCGTGGCTCCTACGAGTACCAGGGCACGCCCCGCCTCGCCAAAGTGCAGACTGCCGGTTTCTTCCTGTGGGACGCCTACGCGAAGGACGTGCGCGTCGGCATCCTCGCCAGTTCCGACCATGGCCTGACCCACGGCGCCTACGCCGGCGCCTACGTGAAGGAGCGCTCCCGGGAGGCCATCCTGGAGGCGTTGCGGGCGCGGCGGACGTATGGCTCCACCGAGACCATCGAGATCGACCTGCACTCCGGCACGCACTGGATGGGCGAAAAACTGCCCTCAGGCGAGCCGGCGCGACTGGAGGTATCCGTGCGTGGGGTGAAGCCGCTTAAGGAAGTCGCCGTAGTGAAGAACGGCAACTTCGTGTACCAGAAGGAGCCGAACTCGACGGACTTCACCTTCAAGTTTGCCGACCCGGAGCCCGTCGCGGGCCCGGCATACTACTACGTCCGCGCCCGGCAGGTCGATGACGAGATTGCCTGGTCGTCGCCGGTCTGGGTCGGCGGGCCGTGAGACACAGAGGACAGAGGGGACCCAGATGACCCATGGGACCCACCTGCCCCATGTCCCCAAGGAGACGCCCCGATGCCCCCTACCCTACTCTGCGATGCCTGCAGCGCTGCCTACGCCGACACTGTGCCCCGCTGGCGCTGCGATTGCGGCGCGCCGCTCAACCTGGAGCAAAAGCCCTTCGAGGTGGACAAGCTCGAGCCACTGCTGCCCTCGCTCTGGCGCTACCGCCACGCGCTCTCGCTGTCGGACGTAGCCGATCCCGTTTCGTTCGGCGAAGGCGGCACGCGACTCCTGGCCTGGCGGATCGACAAGCGACCGGTGATGCTCAAGCTCGAGTACGTCTCGCCCACCGGCTCCTTCAAGGACCGTGGCGCCACCACGGCGGTGACCCAGGCACTGTCGTGGCGCGTGCCTCGGCTGATTGAAGATTCGTCGGGCAACGCCGGCGCGGCCATGGCGGCGTACTGCGCCTACGCCAACCTGCCGTGCACGATCTTCGCTCCGGAAGACGCCCCCGCCGCGAAGCTGCACCATATCGCCTCCCTTGGCGCTGAGCTGGTTCCCGTCGCCGGGACGCGGCAGGACGTGGCGAACGCTGCCCTCGCCTCGGCCGATTCGGGGTACTACGCCGGTCACGGCTGGAACCCGTTCTTCCTGGAGGGCACGAAGACGTTCGCGTTCGAGCTGGCTGAGCAGTTGGGTGCGCTCACCCCGGCGGCGGTGTTCTTCCCGGTGGGCAACGCCACACTGCTGCTTGGCGCCTGGCTTGGCTTCCGGCAGTTGCGCGAAGCCAAGCTCATCCCCCGGCTCCCGAAGGTGTTCGCAGTTCAGGCGGCGCACTGCGCGCCGCTGGCAGCCGCCCGTGCCGGCCGCACCGAGGCCCTCGCGCCGCGGGACACGCTCGCAGACGGTCTCAAGGTGCAACAGCCGCCGCGGCTCAAGCAGATCCTGCAAGCCGTCGAGGAATCCGGCGGCGAGGTAATCACCGTCCCCGAAGACGAGATCCTCCTGGACTGGCGCTTGCTCTGCAACAACGGCTTCTTCGTGGAGCCGACCAGTGCCGTGGTGGTCAGCGCCTTCCGCCGCACCGAGGCACTGCCGCAGGAAGACGGCCCCGTGGTCCTGGCGCTGACCGGCTCAGGGATGCGAACGCGGCCCGAGGTCCTGGCAGGCGAGCTGTGAACTTGGCGGCACCGTGCCTCGAGGCCGTGCTGGTTCCCGCTGCATTTGCCGGGATAGCAGTGGCGGCACGGGCGGTCTCGCTGTCCGGCGCAGCGGCCGGGTTCGCGTTGGCGGTCGCAGTCTACACAGGCGCAGGGCGCGGCGGGTTCGCGGCGCTGGCGACGTTCGTCGTCCTTGGTTCGGCTGCCACCCGAGTGGGCTATCAGCCGAAGGCCCATCGCGGAATCGCCCAAGCCGATAGGGGCCGGCGCAGCGCTGTGCACGCCCTAGCCAACTGCAGCGTCGCCGTCTGTGCAGCCACAGCCATGCCGTTCGTGGGTCGCCCGGAGTGGCTGGTTTACGCCCTGATCGGTTCGCTCTCGACCGCGCTGTGTGACACTCTTGGCACGGAAGTGGGCCAAACAGTCGCCGGCCGCACGTGGACACTGCTGCCATTCCGTCCGGCCGCCCCGGGCACGCCAGGCGCGGTCAGCTTCTGGGGCACGGTGGCCGGAGTCGCCGGAGCTGCACTGGTTGCGTTGGCGGCGGCGGCTTCCGGGGTAGGGCGGGTGTCTTTGGTGTGGGTGCCGGCAGCAGCAGCCACGGTCGCCAGTGTGGCGGAGAGCGTGGTCAAGTCCCGCGCCAGAGGAGGGCTTTCCGGGCACTGGTTCAACCTGGCCAACACCGTTGTCGGCGCTGCGCTCTCCGCCGCAATCGCCGCCTTCGCGGGTTGACGCTTCCACCACGCCCCCGCGCGACTGACGTCTCCAGTCCCTGGTTCAAGAGGCAGATCCGGCAGCTTCCATCGCCGCTGCGATCGCGCCCCAAAGCACCACGTCGTGCCCAAGGGAGGTGGGCAGGATCTCGGGCGGAGCCACGTTGAGGTGCTGCTGCATCTCTTCCGCAATGCCGGGGATGATCCGCTCTGCGTTGGCCAAACCCAGCGAACCGCCAATGCTGATGATCTCCGGGTCGTAGGCGTTGGCAATTTGGGAGCATGCCAGGCCGACGCAGTGAATCGCCTCCTCCACCACCCGCGTCGCCAGCGCGTCACCCAGCCGGTCTGCCTCGAACACCACGCTGGCGTCGACGTACTCCAACAGGCAGAACTTCGTCAGGTGCTCACGCTCGCGACCGTCTTCCTCGGCTGCCTTGCGGGCCAGATCGACCATTTGCGAGTCGAAGTTCTCGTTGAGCAACTGCATGCGGGCGTTCTTGGCGACGCCGCTGCCCGAGCCGTATGCCTCCGCGCAGCCGTAGCTTCCGCAGCCGCACTTCAGCCCGTTCTCCACCACCCAGAAGTGCCCCACTTCGGCGGCGTTGCCGTCCTTCCCAGACAGCAGGTGCCCGCGGGAGTAGGCGCCTCCGCCGAACCCCGTACTCAGGGTGATGTAGACGATATCCAGCCCCGACTTGTCCCGCCCCTTGCCGACACCGAACACCACGTCGCCCAGCACGCCGGCGCTGCAGTCGTTGAGCAGGACTGTCGGCACGCCGAACGCCTTGGATAGAGGGTCCACCAGCGGAATACGCACCCGGTGACCGGCAGGAACGGCGGTCGGTTTGATGTTCGTCGAGTCGATGATGCCGCCGCCGTCAAAAGGTCCTGCCGACCCGATGCCGAGGGCTGCCAACTGGTCGCGGCCAAGCTGCGCCTCCCCTAACGCCTCCTCCATCAGTTCGCCGACCTGCTGCGCCACACGGTCGTACCGCCACTCTCGCTCGTCGAGTTGCACCAGCCCGTCGCGGCTCTGCTGGTCCACGCCAGCGGCACGGCGGGCGAGTTCGGTGCCGTCGCGGTCCGTGACCATCGCGCGCAGCCTCGTTCCCCCAATGTCACAACCGCCCAGGTATTTCCTGTCACTCACGCTATCTGCCTGCCTTGTCTGGATTCTGCCTGATCCGAAAACGTGGTAGTGCCCCGGTACCGCGCAGCGGAGTCACCACCTCTCTGAGGTCACCCGTTCTGCGCAGCGAACTCCGCCATGAACCGCGCCAGTGCCTCAGCGCCCGCGATGGGCATCGCGTTGTAGAGTGAAGCCCGGCAGCCGCCCACGCTCCGGTGGCCCTTGAGTCCTTCCATGCCCGCGGCGGCGGCTTCGGCGACAAACGTCTTCTCGAGAGCCTCGCTGGGCAAGCGGAAGACGACGTTCATCTTGGAGCGGCAGTGCGGCGGCACCGGGCACGAGTAGAACCCGCCGCTCCCCTCGATAGCGTCGTAGACGAGGCCGGACCGCTGGTCGGCCCACTTCTCGGCAGCCGCAAGCCCGCCCGCGGCCTTCAGATGCTCGAGAACCAACTTCACCATGTAGAGCGCAAACACCGGCGGCGTGTTGTAGAGCGAGTCGCCCTCGGCGTGCGTGCGGTAGTCGAGGTAGGCAGGCAACGTGTCGGCGCAGCGTTCCAGCATGTCGTCGCGGATGAGGACAACCGTCGCGCCAGCAGGGCCGACGTTCTTCTGGGCACCGGCGTAGATCAGTCCAAATCGGTCCACTGGGAGGCGTCGGCTGAGGAAATCCGACGACATATCGCACACAATCGGCACCTCGCCCGCGTCCGGGAACGACTGCCATTGGACGCCGCCGATGGTCTCGTTGGCGGTGAGGTGGAGGTAGGCAGCGGCTGGGTCCAGCATCAAGTCTGCCGGAGCGGGCAGGCTCAGATAGTTGACCGGCTTGCCGTCGTAGACCACACTGACGCTACCGATCTTCCTCGCGTCGTCGCACGCCTTCTTCGCCCAAGAACCGGTGAGGGTGAAGTCGCAGCTTCGCCCCGCCGGCAGCAGGTTCATCGGCACCATAGCGAACTGCAAGGTCGCGCCGCCGCCGAGGAACAACACCTTGTAGTGGTCAGGCAGGTCCAGCAGCTCGCGGATCAACGACACCGCGCCGAAGTGCACTTCCTCATACGGCTTGGCGCGGTGGCTCATCTCGACGATGGACATCCCCGTGCCCCGGAACTCGACGAACTCGTCGCGGGCCTGCTCCAGCACGGGCAAAGGCAGCGTGGATGGGCCGGCGTTGAAGTTGAGAATGCGGTGCATGTTGGTCCTCCTAAGGGAACGCGCTGTCAATCCGAGCCGCGACGGTGAGGGAGCATGTGCCGCGCTGGCTGCCCCGGCGACGCCGACGGCTCACGCGCTCCCTCACGGTCGCGGTCAAACCCCAGGGGTTTGATCGGATGGGCTTGCGTTTCCACCCGCTGGGGTGTTCAAGCGACGCGCGAACATGAGTGGTTCCTGGGAACCCCCTCGGCGCCGCCCGAAACACGTTGGGTGCACGTGTCATGGTACCGCGTGCCGACGGGGCGAGTCAACCTCGGCGCTTGCCGCCCTGGACGCCTACCCCGCCGCACTGTGATCGGTACAAGCAGGACCTGGACCGCTGAAGGCGAATCCAGGGCCATTGCCTTCTGCCCACGACCGCCAGCGTGCCTGCGTACGCGGGACCCAGAAGAGGGGGGAGACCCGTGCTCGACGTTCGAGAGTTACTGCGCGAGATGATGGAGCGGGGTGCAACCGATCTGTACCTCTGCACCGGTGCGCCGCCCGTGATCCGGCTGAACGGCGTTCCCCAGCGCTTGGACCACCCACGGCTTACCCCGGTTACGGCACAGCCGTCGATCTATACTCGCGAAGGTTAGGAATACACCGAAGCTATTGCACAAGTTCGACGCCTCTGCGTGCACAGCAGTGTGTTGGGTGCTCACCACACGCCCCCGGGTGAAGTTCTGCGAACTTCCACTTCGGTGTATTCCTAACCTTCGCGAGTATAGCAACACGAAGCGGCACTCGGCGGCACTGCAGATGCTGGCGAACGGCGGCACCTGCTGATCGACGACTTCGGCCGCCAGCAGTGCTCGCCGGCCGCCATTCTCAACCGTTGGATGGTGCCGCTGGAAAGCCGAATCGACTACTACACCCTCGCCTCCGGCCGGCAGATCCGCGTTCCTTTCGACCCGCTGTTGGTGCTGTCCACGAATCTCTCCCCGGCGGAACTGGTGGACGAGGCCTTCCTCCGACGCATCCGCTACAAGCTGGAACTCCCGCCGCCGACCGAGGAGCAGTACCGCGAGATCTTCCGTCGCTACTGCCAGCAACGCGGCGTCCGCTGCGAGGAGGAGCTGGTCGACTACCTGCTGAACTACCACTACTTCGAGCTGCGTCGCGACCTGCGCGCCTGCCACCCGCGCGACTTGATCGGCCAGTGCGTCGCCCTGGCGCAGTTTGGGGGCGCAGAACTGGTCCTCACGAGGCACCTGCGGGACGAGGCGTGCAAGACGTACTTCATCGAGCTGTGATTGGCACGGGAGGCCCACGCGCCTACAGATGCCAAGGTGCCCGCAGCTTCGGGGTGAGCAAGGAGTTGGCCTCGTCGTCGCCGACGACCTGCTCCTTCACCGGGTCCCACTTCAGCTTCCGGCCGAGCTTCATCCCCAGATTGGTCAGATGGCAGATGGTCGCCGTGCGCTGGCCCACCTCAGCCGGGGCGAAGGGCTGCTGGCGGCTCTTCACCGAGTCCAGGAAGTTGCGCGGGTGACTGGAGGTCCGGCCGAGCTGGATCTCGTCGTCGCCGATCTTCTCCGCCAAGAGTGACGCCGGCTCCGCCTCCAGTCGGCACCCGTGAACGTTGACGAACACCCAGCCTTTGTCGCCCTCGAACTTCAGCCCGCGTGGGCCCTCGCTGCTGCCGAGCATCCGCACGCCGTTGGCGTAGACGTTCTCGAACTGGTACTCCCAGAAGGTGTCGTAGAGGCTAGCAGCGTTGCGCGTGCCCTTGGCGTCAATCTCGACGGGGCCGGTGTCGTCGGTGCCGCCACCAAGCTGCGCTAGGTCGATGATGTGGGCGCCGCGGTCGGTCATCTCGCCGCCGCCGTAAGACAGGATGAATCGCCACCAGAAGTGGCAGCGCCTGCTCGTGTACGGCACCACCGGCGTGTGCCCCAGCCAGAAATCGAAGTCGAACCCGTCCGGGATCGGCTCCGGTGGCGGCACGTCCAGGAGTGCCTGGGCTTCCTTGTGATGTCCATCGCTGCACGGGAGGTTGACGCGGATCGTGTGCAGCTTCCCGAGGCGGCCGTTCCGGATCAGCTCTGCAGTGAAGCGGGCGTTGGGGTTGGAGCGTTCATGGCTGCCTGTTTGCAGGACTCGCTGGTTCCGCTTCACTGCCTCGCACACTGCCCGCCCCTCGCCGATGGAGTTGGTCAGCGGCTTTTCGCAGTAGACGTCCTTCCCGGCGTTCACCGCAGCAATCGTCACCAGCGCGTGCCAGTGGTCAGGCGTGGCCACACAGACGGCGTCGAGGTCATCCCGGGCCACCAGCTCGCGGAAGTCAGAGTGGACCGCGCAGCCCTTGTAGTCTTTCCGGTCGGAGTAGAACGTCTCCACCGTCTTCTTGGCGTTCTCCCGATGACCGGCGTCGACGTCGCACACAGCAACGACCTGCACGTCACCATGCCGAAGGAAGTGGCTCATCAGGTTCGATCCCTGACCACCCAAACCGACGAACCCCATTGCGATCCGCTCGCTTGGCGGGGTCGCGCCGTCCTCACCAAGGGCAGTTGAGGGCACGAAGTACGGAAGCGCAACCGTTCCTGCCGAAGCGGCTGTCGCACGGGTGAGGAACTGCCTGCGGGACAGATCGGTCAGTAGTTTCATGGCGGTGCTCCTTCGGCTGCCGGCGCAAGGTGAAGCCGGCCGCCCCTTGCTCTGGTGTCATTGGCCGCGGCGAACTCGATCCCTTCCGGCTGGACCACATTCACCGGCAGAAACCAACGCGACACCGCAGCGACGTCGAATACGCCCGCAGAGCGCGGGCGAGTTCTCCAGGGCTGGTCGGCCGCGCCCCTACTTCCTCGATTCCGCCTGCAGCCGCCGCGCCGTCTCCGGGTCGCCGATGTGCATGGTGTTGTAGGCTTCTTCGCTGGTGGCGTAGGGGGCGCCGTTGTTCCATTCGCCCTGGGTGAGCATCGGGTTGGTGATCCCTTGCTCCTGCTCGCGCTTGGCGATGAAGGCATCCATCCGGGCGCGGAGCGTGGCGACGAGGGCCGGGTTCTCGTCGGCGACGTTGCAGTATTCCTCGGGGTCGCGGACCAAGTTGTAGAGTTCGACTTCCGGCTTGAAGTGGAAGTCCGGCTCGAGCGCGACGATGAGCTTCCACTCGGGCGTCCGCCAGCCATGCTTGCGCATCCACGTGCATTCCGTGATGTAGAACTCGCTCTCAAAGCTGGCTTCCTCGCCCCAGACGAGTTGGGTGAGCGGGCGTCCCTCGAAGGGCAGGTCCGTCTCGATCTCAGCCAGTTCCAGCAGCGTCGGCACCAAGTCCTTTTGCTGGTTGTATCCGGCGACGCGGAGACCCATGGGGAGCTTCTCCGGGTAGCGGATGATGAGCGGGATGACGAGGGTGGGATCGTACATGCCGTGGTGGTCGAACCAGCACTCGTGGTCGTAGAGGGTTTCGCCGTGATCGGAGTTGATGACCACGATGGTGTCATCGAGAATGCCCATTCCCTCAAGCTGCCGGAAGAGCACCTGAATGCAGGCGTCCATGTAGCAGACGGCGCCGTCGTACTGGGCGTTCACATAGTCCTTGTCGGTGATGCCCGGCGGCATCCAACAGCCGAAGTAGTCGCAGAACGGCTTGAACGCCATCACCGGCTTCATCGAGTCGTTGGTTGGGTCGCATTCATCGCCGGAGTAGAACATGCGGTCATAGGGCGCCGGAGGAAGGTAGGGCGAGTGGGGGTCCATGTGGCGAAGCAGACAGAGCCACGGCTTGCCTTCGGCCTGCAATCGGGCGATCTCCGGCACGGCCGCGGCGTTCAGCTCTTCCGCTTTGCGCAGCGGTCGGTTCTCCCAGCCGCCCCAGCCACTGCCGTAGTTCACGTAGTTCTGAAAGCCGCGCGACCCCGGGTTGCCCTGGTAGCCCACCGCAGTGCTGTTGTAACCGTGCTCCGCCAGGATCTCAGGGAGCGTCTTCACCTTCTCCGTTAGCCCGCCCTGATGCCTCAGCGCAACCACCTCGGTGCCGAAGCAGTCGCGCCCGGTTAGCATCGACGAGTATCCGGGCGTCGTCGGGATATGCGCGCTGAAGGTGTCCTCGAACAGAACCGCTTCCTCTGCAAACTCATCTATGTACGGCGTGGTGAGCTTCTCGTAGCCGTAGCAGCTCAGGTGATCCCTTCGCAGGGAATCGATGGCGATCATCAGGATGTTAAGCTTGCCGTCGTGACTCATGTTCCAGCTCCTGTTCCGCGTCAACTGGTCTGCGCCTTAGCCGCGCAGACCGTGCTCCTCGTCAGCCCTGCCCAGTCCCACACCCGCAAACGAGCGGGACTGGGCAGGGCTGGCACGAGACTGGCGAGCGGACCCGCCTAATGCACTGATTTCGCCGTATCGGCGGGGCGTCCTTCCGCCCGCGGGAGAGGCCAATGCCACGCAGAACGGCGTCGCTCCGGGCGCTGCCAACTCAAAGAACTTGGCGCGCCACAGCCTCGAGGCGCCGCCGAGTGTCACCCACCCACCGGCCGCAACCACTCCAGCGGAATGTAATACTTCGCGTACCGATGCTGCTGCTGGTCTGCGTAGGGCCCCTTCGGGTCGGGGACCATCACGGTGGCGCGCTTGGTGATCCGGTAGATGGTGCCGCTGAGCTGCTTCCCCTCGAACTCGAAAGACACCTTGCTGCCCACATGCAGCCCCAGGTTCTTCCAGGCCCGCTCCCGCGGCGTGACCAACTGGTGCGTTTGGGCGGTGTGCCCGAAGAGACTCCTGCTGAGCTGCTTGAACCGCTTGCCGGAGCAACTGGACTCCTGGAAGAGGGCGAACTCCAGCAGGTGCACGAGCTCATGCTCGAAGACGCGCATCGTCGCCTCCAGGCGGTCCTGGCAGGCGATTCCGTTGACCCGGACCTCGCGCTCGACCTCGCCGAACGTCTGGAACATCAGCGTGGTGGAGAGGCAGATCTCGAATGTACTGGCCCGCTTGCGGTAGGTGGTTTGACCACCGGTGCTTGTCATCCGGCGCGACAAGCGGAACGAGAGGCGGCCCACCACGAGCCGGTGCAGGACCCCTGTGAAGAAATGCTGATCGTACAGCTCAAACAGCCGGCGCAGGTCCGCGGTCGAGACCCGCGTGTAGTTGCCGTCGCCCAAGTGGAGGCGCTCTGCCAGCATCTGCCGATGGATGGCGGCGGTCCTCTGGGCTACGTCGGCGGCGGAGTAGCGCAGCAGAAGCAACCCTCGGAGCTCCTCGGGTGGGGGGGGGGAAACTGTCGGCTTCTCGGAGCGACTCACCTCAGAACGAGGTGACCTCGCCAGCTCCGTCGAGGGGTCGACGACGGCCCGGTAGGCTCCGAACAGGTTCAGTTGCTTCTTGCTGCTCACTCGTTCCAGGACCGGATCGATGGAGTTCAGGAGTGCCTGTGCCTGCCTCCTTGGCTTGGGTACCAGCGCGATTGTACCTGCCGCGCGTCGCGAGGCGCAAGCCTGCCAGGTAGGTCGCCGGCCGAGTGGCAGTACCGGCTGAGCGTCTTGACCCTCTCGGGCGTTCAAACGGGGCAACTTCTGTCGCCTCGCAGACTGTCGGCGCAGAATGGGACCCCGACCGATCAGTGTCCGAGGGGGACCAGAAAGCGGAACCACAGATACACCGACGCGATGGCTACCGACTCGACCATGAACAGCATCCCGTACTTCAGGAAGCTGCGGAATGTGAGCGGGTAGCCGTTGCCCTCGGCAATGCCGGCGACCACCACGTTGGCGGAGGCGCCGATGATCGTGCCATTGCCGCCCAAGCAGGCGCCCAACGACAGGGCCCACCAGAGCGGCATGACCTGCGGGGCATGCACGATCTGCGTGAAGGTCGCTCTGGCGATCTCACCATGGGCGGCCAGGCCCTTGGCGACATCGATGATCAACGGGTTCATGGTCGCCACAAAGGGGATGTTGTCGATGATCGCAGAGGCGAACGCCGAGAACCAGACGATGAGCATGGTCATGGCGGGGATGTTGCCCTTGGTCACGCCAAGGAGCCAGTTGGCCATCATCTCGATGAGCCCTACCCGCACCATCCCGGTGACCATGATGAACAGCCCGATGAAGAAGAACAGCGTCGGCCACTCGACTTCGGCGAGGATCTCGTGCGGCTCTACACTCGTGATGAGCAATAGCAGCGCCGCGCCGCTCAGGGCAACCGTCGCGGGCTCCAAGTGCAGATAGCCGTGGAACACAAAGGCGACGATGGTCCCGAGCATGACCGGACCTGCTCGACGGAGCAGAGCGAAATCGGTGATGGCCTTGCTCTCATCGAGCTTCATGACCTGGGCCGCGGCTTCTGAGGAGGGCACGAACTCGCGCCGGAACACGAACCGGACCGTGACGACGAACACGACCATGATGACCACGATCACCGGCGCCAGGTTGGTTACGAACGGCATGAACCCGAGCTTGGCGGCGCTACCGATCATGATGTTGGGTGGGTCGCCGATGAGCGTGGCTGTCCCACCAATGTTAGAGGCGATGATCTCGCAGATCAGGAAGGGCACCGGCGAGATGCTCAACGCCTCCGCAATGAAGAACGTGACCGGGGCGATCAGCAGCACTGTCGTCACGTTGTCCAGGTTCGCCGAGAGCACTGCCGTGACCACCGAGAGAATCGCGCAGATGGTGAACGGATTGCCGCGCCCCAGCTTGGCGGAGCGAATCGCGATCCACTGGAAGATGCCGGTGCGCTTCACAATGTTCACCAGGATCATCATCCCTGTGAGCAGGAACACCGTATTCCAGCTCACTCCGGTGCTCTCGGTTTCAGTGAACGCGGCATGGTGCGGCACGATGCCCAGGAGCATCATCAGCGAGGCGCCGGCAATGGCGACTTTTGTCTTGTGGATCTTCTCCGCCGCGATGAATGCGTAGGCACCCACGAAGATGGTGGCAGTGAGGATCTGCCAAGGCAGTGTTCGGACGATGGTCTCGGTCTCCAACGGGACTCCTCCAGTCAGTTGTCGTGCAGCGAGTAGCTGACGATGCAGGCGGATACGTGATCGCGCTGGTTGAGGGCCAGCTTCAGCATGAGTGCGGACTGATTGTGAAGTAGATTCGCCCACCAGTTGCGTGAGGTGAACTCGGGGATCACGACGGTGATGGCCTCAGCGTGGCCGTGCCGGATCAACTCATCCACGTACGCCAGCACCGGTTCTGTCACGGATCGGAACTCGGAGTCCAGCACTGTGAGTGGAATGTCCGGCACCCACCGTTCCCACCGCCCGCGCAGGCGCCGGGTGGCTTCGGACACGACCTCCAGATGCTGCTCCGGGGAATCGGTCCCTGCGCGCAGGACTCGCCGGCAGGTGCCCTGCGAGGTGGTCGGCTGCATGTTGACATAGACGCCTTCGACCTCCTGAGACAGAGCCCGGGCAAGCTCGAGGGCGTGCATCACGCCCCGGTGAACATCGGGCACAAGCACCAACGCTCGGTGCCGCAGTTGGCGCCCCTCGACGTATCGGTCCATGCTGAGGCAGTCGGCAACCGCCTGGTAGTGCCGATGGATCTGCCAGAGCACCCAGACGCCGGTTGGGATGGCGACCAGGATGGCCCAGGCGCCAGCGGTGAAATTGACCGTCGCCTGCACCAGGAACACGACGCCGGTGGTCAGCGCGCCCAGCGCGTTGACCGGCGCGCTGAACCGCCAACCGGGGGTTCGTAGCCGGAACCAACGTCGCACCATACCCGCCTGCGATAGCGTGAACGACAGGAAGACGCCAAGGGCGTAGAGCGGCATCAGCGCGTGCGTGTCGCCCTGAAACAGCACCCACGCGACTCCAAAGATCATGCCCAGCAGCAGGATCCCGTTGCTGAAGACCAGTCGATCCCCAAGGTTCGCAAGCTGCCTTGGGGCACATCCCTTCCGGGCGAGAATCGAGGACAGTCGCGGGAAGTCGGCGTAGGCCGTGTTAGCCGCCAACACCAGGATCGCTGCAGTGGAGAGCTGCAGGATGTAGTAGAGCATTCCGGTCCCGAAGACGGTCCGACCTATCCGCGACACCAGCGTCTCCACTACGTGTCCGTGCTCGTTCACCACGGGCAGTAGGTGGAGGTACGAAGCCAGCAAACTGATCCCCAGGAACAGCACGCCCAGGATAAGCGCCATGGAGAACAGCGTGATCGAGGCATTCCGAGCTTCAGGCGGTCGGAATGCGGGGACGCCGTTGGAGATCGCTTCGGTACCGGGAAGCGCGGCGCAGCCCCGCGCGAAAGCAGTCAGGACGAGGAAGACCGTGAACGGTTGCGCCTCGCCGGGGAACGCCGCGTCCGGCAAGGGCAACACCTGGCCGCGAGCAACCCGCCGCCACCCCATCCCGACCAAGAGCACGATGAGAACCACGAAACCGTAGGTAGGGGGCGCAAACGCGGCACCCGACTCGCGAGCGCCGCGCAGGTTCATCAGGGTCATCAGCCCAATGAAGCCGAGGCAGATCGGCACCCGGTACGCCAGCAGCGACGGGACCGCGGAGGTGACGGCGGCCGCCCCTGCCGCAATGCTCACTGCGACCGTCAGCACGTAGCCGATTAACACCGCCGCCGCGGCCGTCAGCCCCCACAACGCGCCCAGGTTCTCGCTGGCAACGGTGAAGGCGCCGCCGCCTTCGGGGTAGGCGTGGACGGTCTGGGTGTACGAGAAGGCGACGATCGTAAGCAACGCGCCGACGGCCAACGCCGTGGGGAGCGACAGGTTGAGTGCAGCGGCGCCCCCGGCCCACAGGACCAGCATCATCTCCTCGGCGGCATAGGCGGAGGAGGAGATGGCGTCAGAGGCGAACACCGGCAGCGCCACCACTTTGGGGAGCTTCTGGTGCTGCATTGCCCGGGAGGGCAGGCGAGGCCCAAAGGCCAGCAGCCGAAGGACGCCCTCTAGCGGGGGGAACGTGCGACCCGAGTCTGGAGCTTGTTGCGAGGGTTCATCCGGATCAGTTATGTGCATACAGGGTCATCGCCAACACAGAGGGCAAGCGATCACCGTTGCGGCGCCCTTGTCAGCCCGGAGGGGTCTGTCTTGGCGGGGGGGAGCAGCAGTGCGTCCGCAGGGGACACCGATAGACATCCGGCCGTTTCCAGCCGTACAGAGCAACTCTGACGCGAGACAGCCCGGACAGCAACAACGCGCTGGGTTGCGCCTCAACTTCTCGCGGTGCACGTGAACGCAATTGTGCTGCCATCAGCCGGGTCGATCCGGCACCGCATGTCGTCTCAGGCTTCACGCTCTCCTCTCCCCACCCATTGCAGGCGGACCGTCCCGTCGGCTATCATCCGACTCAGCACTATGAGATGGCTCCCCCTGCCGGCATTGCTCCTGCTCGCCGGCTGCTCCAACAATCCATACCCAACGGGCGACCACGCCCGCTCCGTCTACTACGGGTCCATTGGCGAAGACCCAAAGACC
>PEVN01000178.1 GCA_002779825.1 Armatimonadetes bacterium CG06_land_8_20_14_3_00_66_21
GTCCGCCAGCGCCGTTAGCAGGCTTCCGCAACACGAACTAAGTACGGTTGTAGTAATAAGCTGTATGCGCCCAAGGGCATCGGCGCGCTCTACATCCGCAAGGGCACGCCCGTCGCCAAGTTCATCCACGGCGCCGGTCACGAGTCCGGCCGCCGCGCGGGGACGGAGAATGTCCCCTACATGGTCGCCCTGGGCAAGGCGTGCGAGTTGGCAGAGGCGTGGTTGGCGCAGGAGCATCCCGGAGTTGAACAACTCCGGGATGTTCTTCGCGAGCGGCTGGAGGCTGACCCGGGCGGCGTGCATCTGAACGGGCATCCCCAGCGCCGGCTGCCCAATACGCTGAACGTGTCGTTTGAGGGCATCGACAGCCACACGCTGATCTCGCGATTGGCGGGCGTCGCCGTCTCGGCCGGGTCGGCGTGCCACGAAGGGCTGTCTGAGCCGTCGCCGGTGCTGACGGCCATGGGGGTGTCGCGGGAGTTGGCGTTGGGCGCGGTGCGGTTCAGTTTGGGGAGGACCACGACGCCCGAGGAGATCGAGGCGGCTGCGCGCGCGAGGTAACCTCGACAGTCTCGGAATTTCACCAGAGCCCCGGGTGGCTCGGAGCGCGGTGACTCGTTGGCATGTACGCGCCCCCGCGCCAGGCTCCATAGCGACGTCTACGCGGCCCTGACGCGCCAGAACCTCTGGCGTGAGCAAGCCTATCTTCCTCGGCCCTAGCGCCACCACTCTCCCCGCGACGCCGATAGCCCAGGCGATCGGTGGAACAGCAGGCGTGCAATCGCCGCTTCAGGTCGCCGCCGCGACCCACGCACAGCGCGGAGGCCTACTGACCAGCACGCAGCGACTGGGGCGAGAGTGAGCCGGTGGCATGCAGCAGGCGTGCCTGCGCCAGGTTGTAGTCGGCGATGGCGGTGAGCAGATTCGCGCGCGCCTGTGCCAACGCCGTCTGCGCCTGCAGCACCTCCAGGGCCAACCCCACCTGGTTCTCCAGCCGGAGCTTGGAGATGCGCAGCGTTTCCTGCGCGTCCTGAATAGCCTGCCCCGCCAGCTTCAGCCGTTCGCCGGCTGCCAGCGCGCCTTCGCGGGCCGTGAGGACGGAGGCGATGACTTGCGCGCGGGTCTGCTCTCGCGCTGCGGCAGCTTCCTGCTCGCGTTCCCGCGCCGCCCGGATGTCCCCTTTGGCTGCGAACCCAAGCCCTTCCAGTCCACGCCACTCGATGAACCACCAGTGGTCGCGCAAGTCGCCGGCCGAGGCGCGGGCGGCATCGAAGCGGCCGATCCACTTCTCGAAGCCGACGCGGGGAACGGAGTACTTCGAGGCGGTGGCGCGGCGCCGGGCCGCTCGCTCGGCGAGGCTGGAGTCGGCTTCCCGGATTTCAGGGCGCCGGGTTAGCGCCCTTTGGATCAGTTGCTCCAGCGGCTGGTTCTGATCGACCAGTGTCGTCTGTCGAAGCTCGTTGTCGGCAGGGACAAGAGTCACCGTCAGGTCTAGATTGAGGGTAGCGGCCAGCCGCACCGAGGCTTCGCGAAACCGGCTCTGCGCCTCGACGGTTTCCTGCTGCTGTGCGGCCAACTGCACTCGCGTGCGGGACCGATCGGCGGGGATGGCCATGCCTCGCTCCTGAAGACGCTCGGTCAGCCGGACCAACTCCTCCATCTCGCGCTCCCCCTGCGCGGCCACGGCTACCTCGGCCTGAGCGCGTACCAGGTTCAGGTAGCCGTCGGCCACCTTGAGGTAAGTGTCTTGACTCACGCCCGCCAGCCGGGCAGCGGCGACTACGGCATTGAGGCGAGCGGCCAGGGACTCCTGGTGGACAACCACCGGGTTCACGAACCAGGTGAGGCGGGCGGCCGGGATGTCTGCAACGGTCGTGATGTTTCCCCGGAGACGGCCGCGGCCGACGCTCAGTCCGAGATCCGGGAGAAGCGCCGCTCCAGCCGCCTGGCGTTCGGCGTTGGCAGCCGCCACCCGATGCTGCGCGAGACGGATCTCGAAGGGCTTCGTCTCCGCCAGGCGTAGCGCTGTTGGCAGGTCGATGGCGAGGGTCTCCGTTTGGATCGGGCGGATGTCTACGGCTCCCAGAGCCATTGACATCGGCGGCGCCTCTGCCTGCGGTGCCGAGTGCGCGGCTGGCGCACTGGTTGACAGGACGAGCAGGTACCAAGGTCTGAGAGGAATTCGCACGGTTGGTCTCCTATGGGAATGCGGTTTTCCCGCCCCCTGCCAGCTTGTCTGGCAGGGGGCGAACGCAAAACTACGAACCAACGTCCTTGTCGCTTCTCTGCCACGGGGTCGCCTCTACCGGCATTCCCGACTTCAGCAACGCCTGGCCGACCACGACCACGGGCTCGTCGGACTTCAGGCCGGCAAGCACTTCCACCGTTTGGCCGTCGTCGATTCCAATCTGCAGCTCGACCTTCTCGGCACAGCCGTCGCGAACGACGAAGGCCGTGGCAGTCTGCTTCTCCATGACCAACGCCGCGGCCGGGATCGTGAGTGCGTCGTAGTGGGTGTCGAGGCTGAGCCGCACGTGGGCGTACATGCCGGGGAGCAGTTCGGGGGTCTTGTCCAGGTTGATTTCGATCTTCATCGTTCGCGTCTCCGGCGTCAGCGCCGGGGCGATGCGGGCCACGGTCGCGTCCCAGGTTTGCCCGGCGAGCTCCTTCACCGCAATCGATGCCAGGTTGCCTACCTTCACGTGCGGCACGTCGCGCTCCGGCACTTCGACGAACACCCGCAACCGAACCACGTTCATGACGGTGAAGAGGGGCCGTGCCTGCGAGACGGCGTCGATCAACGCGCCCGGGTCGGCGTGACGCTCGGTAACAACGCCGTCGAAGGGGGCGCGGATCTGCGCGAAGCCGAGGCGGGCGGTCATCTCGGCAAGCGCGGCTTCGGCGCTTCGCTGTCGGGCCTGCGCGGCGCGCAGACGGGCTTGCGGCTCTTGCGCTCTTGCCTTGACGGCCTTCACCCTCGACCCGGCGGCTTGCGTCTGCGCTTCCGCCTCCTCGACGCTCTTTCGAGCGGTCTCGATGCCGAGTCGAGCCATCTCGGCCGAGACTTCGGGCAGGCGCGACTCCGCGCGGGCCGACTCCAGTCTTGCCTGGGCCACGGCGAGCTGCTGCTGCGCCGCCTGACGTTTCTTCTCGGCCGTCTTGATCCGGGCCTTGGCCGTCGTCGCTTTGGCTTGCGCGGCCTCGCCGTCTCGCTTGGCGGCGCGGAGTCGAGCCTGGGCAATCTGGACCTGGGCGTCGGCCTTTGCCCCGCGGGCCTTCGCCTCGTCGAACGCGCTCTTCGCCTGGTCCAGCTCCATTTCGGTGATCCCCTCTTCCGCGCGCAGCTTCGCGAAACGGCCGTGCTTCGTCTCGGCCAACACCAGGTCTGCCTTGGCGCGCCCGACCTCGGCCTGGGCGGCGTTTACTTCCCCTTCCGCGGCTTCGATCCGGGCGTCGACTGCCCGTGCGCCCGCCTCCAACTCGGCCAGTTGAACGGCGGGCTCGTCGTACTCTGCCTCGGCTGCGGCCAGCACGCTCTGTGCCGCTTCGTACTCGCGTTCGAGCTGAGCGCTGTGCTTCGTGGACAACGCGACCTCCGCTTGGGTCCTCCGGTGGGCGGCGCGCGCCGCCTCGACCTCGGTCCCGGCTCGTTCCATGGCCGCCTGGGGCGAGCGAAGCTCCGCCTGGCTGCGCTCGACGTCGGCCTCCGCGGCCCGCAGCTCCGCCACGGCTTCCTGCCGCCGCGCCTCCGCGTCGTCAATGGCGGCCCGGTACTGGTGCAGCTCCTGCTCCATCTCCGGCACGCTCAACACCGCCAGCACCTGGCCCTGGGCGACCCGGTCGCCCCGGTCCACGTACATGCGCTCCACGTATCCCGTTGCCTGCGCGTAGAGCGCCGCTTTCTCCCAGGGCTCGATGGCGCCCACAAACTCCGCCGCGCGCGTCAGCTCGCGTCGCTCGGGCCGAACGACCTGAACCGGAGTCCTGCTCTCCGTCTCGGCGATCGCTGTCCGGAGGGACCGGCGCGAGTGCAGGATGTGCACCGCCATCGCCGTGCAGACGAGCATCGCTGCCACCAGCCAGAGGATCGTCTTCCTTCCCATTCAATCACCTCATTCAACTACCGGCGACGGCGTCCGTCCTTTGATCAGTTCGTACAGGACTGGCACGACGAGAAGAGACAGGACGGTGGAGGCCAGCAGCCCGCCGATGACCGCTCGTGCCAGGGGCATGGCCGCTTCGCCTTCGGCTAGGGCCATGGGCACCAGGGCGATGATCGCCGCCAGCGCCGTCATCAGGATCGGGCGCAAGCGTATGCCCGCGGCCTGAACCGCGGCCTCTCGCGCCGACAGACCGCGCCCGCGCAGCCGGTTGGAGAACTCGACCAGTAGAACGGAATTGCTGACCGCGATGCCAACCATGAAAATCACGCCCATGAACGACTCGACGTTGAGCGTGGTCCCCGTGGCAAACAGCAGGGCCGCCACACCGATCAGACCCAGGGGCACGGCGAACATGACGATGAACGGATCGACGAAGCTCTGGAACTGCGCGACCATGATCAGGTACACCAGCAGCGAAGACAGGACGAACGCGAAGCCCAGGCTGCGGAACGATTCCTTCAAGCTGGTGTACTCTCCGCGGTAGTGGACGAAGTAGCCGTCGGGCACATCCACGTGAAGCGGGTCCTGCGCCGGGTCGGTCTGCCGATGGCGCTCCACCACGCGCTGGATCTCTGCTGCCACATCGCCGGTCGCGCGGCGGGTGACGTTCGCGTACACATCCATCACGCGGCGAATGCGGTTGTGAGCGACCTCCGTCGGCACAGTGGCGCGCGCGAAGGTGGCGAGGTTCTTGAGCAGCACGGGTTGGCTTTGCGCCCCGGAAGTGATCGGGATGTTCTCCAGCGTCGCCAGTGACTCGATGTCGTCCTCGCGGTAGGTCGCCCCCACGAAGTAGTGGTTGCCCGTCTTGTCGTCCAGCCAGAATGCCGGATCGAAGTTGATGGACGAGTTGAGCGCGGTGACGACGTTCTTGACGACCTCCTCCTGCGTCAGCCCGACCAAGGCCGCCTTGACGCGATCAACCTTGATGTTGATCTGCGGGTAGTCCAGCTCTTGTTGCACGCGAACGTCGACCGCCCCTGCCACTTCCTTCTGGATGACTGACTTCACCTGCCGGCTGATTTCGTACAGCTTCTCCAAGCTCTTTCCCTCGATCTGCACATCAATAGGCGAAGGCAAGCCGAAGTTGAGCGCCGCCGTCACGATGCCGCCGGTGTTGAACGAGAACTGCACGCCGGGGAACTTCTTCGGCAGCGCGGCGCGGAGGCGGTCGGCGAGCTCGTACGAAGTCGTTTTGCGACCATGCATCGTCAACTGCGTGAGGATGAATCCGTCGTGCGGGCCTGCGTTCGGCGTGTATCCCGCCGGCCAGTCGTAGAGCACGCCGATGTTGGTGACCAGCATCTCGCGGTCCCGCTCGGGGATGACCTTCTGAAGGGCCTCCTCGACCCGCGCCAGTGTCGTCTCCGTGCGCTCGATGCGCGTGCCGGAGGGCATGCGCACCTGCACCAGAATCTGTCCGGCATCCAGTGGCGGGAATAGCTCCCTACCGATGGCCGGGAACAACAGCAGCGAGGCAACGAACAGGCCGCCGGCCAGGGCAAGCACCGAGGGCTTCGCGCGCAACGAACGGTTCAGTACCCGCAGGTACCCGGCCTGGAGAGCGCCGTACCAACCGCGTTCCGCGGACGGATCTCCCTGGTCCGGTGTGTTGCTGGCTGCGTCGTCGTGCTGGGGTGCGGCTGTCAGCTTGTCCTTCGGGTCGAGGCGGAGGAAGCGGGCGCAGTACGCGGGCACCAGCGTCATCGCCACGAAGTACGAGGCGATCATGGAAAACGCCACTGCCAGCGCCAGTGGGGTGAACAGATACTTGCCCATGCCGTAGAGAAACGTCACGGGAAAGAACACCACGATGGTCGTGAGGGTCGCGACGAACACCGGCATCGACACCTCGGTCGCGCCCTCCAGCGCGGCCTCGCGCGGTGGCTTGCCCATGCGCAGATGCCGGTGGGTGTTCTCCAACACGACGATAGAATCGTCCACCAGCCGCCCCAACGCCAGCGCCAACCCGCCCAAGGTCATGCTGTTGATCGTGTTGTTTGTGTAGTACAGGCCGATGAACGCGGCGAGAACGGAGAGCGGAATGGAGAGCAGGATCGCCAGCGTCGAGCGAAGCGATCCCAGGAAGAGCAGGATCATGAGCGACGCCAGCAGAGCGCCCAGCACGCCCTCCTTCTGCAGCGCCGCAATGGCCTGGCGGATGAACACCGTCTGGTCGCCCACGACCTTGGTCTGGAAGCCCTCGGGCGCCCGCGGCAGGATGGCCGTCTTCAGTGTGTCTTTGGTGCCCTCGACAACTTGCAGCGAGTTCGACCCCGGTTGGCGGTAAATGGGAATGTACACCTGGCGCTTCCCCGGCCAGGTCTTCCCGTCGGCAGACTGCTTCCCGTCCTTGGTCTCCGGCGCCCGGGCGATGCGCACGACATTGGTCTGGATGGCGCTGGTGTCCTCGGCCTTGCCCACGTCTTTCACCAGCACGGGGCGCAAGTCGCCATTCAGCTCGTCGCGCTCGACCTTGACGGGGATGTCATTGAGGTCCCCCACCGTCGGTACGAAGCTCTCCATGTTGATCGAGTAGTCCAGGTCGCCCAGCTTCGCGTTGCCTGTGGGGATCATCAGGTTGAAGCGGGTCAGTGCGTTGACCACATCCAGCGGCGACATGTTGCGCGCCTGCACTTTATCTTTGTCCAAGTACACGTAGACCCGACGCAGCTTCCCGCCGAACACCGCTGGCGCGATGACTCCCGGCGTGCCGCTGAGCATGTTGCGCATTTGGAAGTAAGCGAAGTCATAGACCTCGGTTTCGTCCAAGGTGTCACTGCTGCACGCCACCAGGCAGAGGGGTTGGCTGGCGGTGGGGTCGTACATCATGGTCATCGGCGGGATGGTGCCCGGCGGAAGGTAGTAGAGATCCGCCAACGCCAGCGCCGAGACCTGGGACATGGCAGTGTTGGGGTCGATGTCGTCCCGGAAGAAGTCCCGGACCACGCTGACCCCCACCATGCTCCGCGACTCCTGCCAGGCAACGCCCATGGCCTGCGAGGTCCAGCGCTCGAGGCGGTTGGTCATGTCGCGCTCGACGATCTCCGTCGGCATGCCCGGGTAGAGCGTGAGGATCTGCACTGCCGGCGTCTTGAACTCGGGGAGGATGTCCAAGGGCATCCGAGAGTAGGAGACGCAACCCAGGACGAGGACCGCCAGCGCGCCGACGATAACAGCGTAGGGGTTTCGGAGGGACGCTCGGACTAAGCCCATGGGGGTCCTCTCTCAGACGTGGCCGGAGGGGGAGGGCCGTCGGCAGTCGCCGTAGCGACTACCGGCGGCGGCTCATTCCAGCGGGGTACAGCGCGGACGTTACTTGGCGACCTGGTAGGAGGTCACGTCGAGGATCTGCGTCTTGGGCAGGACGACGCCGGTCACTTCGACCTTCTTGCCGTGCAAATCCTCGGCGTCCTTTGCCTTTCCCTCGCGCAGCTCCTTGGACTGATCGTTCGCCAGGAAGGTGTAGATCTTCCCGTCGGCCGTCTGCAATCCGTGCTGGTGGCCGTAGACGTTGCACTGGGCTTTCGCGCTGTACGCTTTCTTCACCGTGCAGCCGATGCACACGAGGGTCCCGGTGAGCTTCTTGGCGGTGTCCCCCGCCGCTGGCGCATGGCCGAGGGCGCCTCCGAGGAAGACCCCCGCCAGCGCGAGAGAGGTGAGGGGTAGAACTGTTCTGCGTTGCATGAATGGATCTCCTTTCGAACTCTGAACTGGAGGAGGTAACGTAAGCGGGGCGGCTGTTGTCACAGGGTTCCCGAAGAAGTCCTGCATGGACGGAACTCTTCGAGACCGACCTCCGGGTAAGGACAGCAGCCGACAGGCGCCCTCGGCGGCCGCGATTCGGTTCTGGGTGGGGAGCGAGACCTCTATTGCCTCACGGCGCCGGCTAGCTCCAGAAGCTGTTCCTTCGGCACTGCACCCACCAGAACGAGCACCTCGCTGCCCGAGCGGTAGAAGACGACCGAGACCCCCTGCTCCTGCCCGACCTCGTATGTCAGTTCACCCACTTGACGCCGCTGGAGAACGGGCAACTGGCCGGCATAGCGATGGACCTGAAGCACGGACACGCGGCGCCCCGCGCGCTCCAGGAACTGCACGGCGACGGGTCGCTCTGCGAGGTGGCAACGCCGCCCGCCCAGCAATGCCCAGCCGGGGGGCACGGAAGAGACGGGGCGCACCGGCATCTGGAGCTGCCGGGTCAACCACGCGGCCACGCGGCCCGGATCGGTTGAAACGAATTGCGGCCCTTCCGCCACGAACTTGAGGTGGTCCTGCACCACCCAAGCCAACGTCAGGTCGCTGGTTGACGGGCGATGTACGTGGCGAAGGGCCAAGAGGCCAAGCGCCGCCGCGGCCGCACCAAGAGCCGTCATCGCGAACGCGCGTCGAGGCCGGAGCACGCCTCGCAGTCGGTGAAACAGTTCGGCCAGGCGCGCCGACCGGCGGCTGCGAACGTCCTCGGCGATCGTCGCCCGCAGCGCGGCGGCCGTGTCCTGCAGTTCGGCCGCCGACACCGACGCGGGCGGCGGCGCGGTGGCGCGAATGGCACGGGCCGTGGCGACCAGCCCCGCAATCTCTTCCGCCGTCGTCAGACCGTCCGGGTCGCGCTCGTCGCGCTCCCGCATCCGCTCGACGTACTGCCAGAGCATCTCGCCCTGCCAATGCTCGTCTGCGGGAGGAGGACCTTCTGTGTTGTGGGCGGAGACAGTCATCTCAGACGTCCTTGGCTCTCGGATGCCTGTTGCTCTTCACGGCCCGCGCTTGCCTTCGGCTCCTCCAGCAAGGCGCGGACTCGCCTCGTAGCTCGGTAGAGCTGCGTCGTCACCGCCGTCACCGACGGCTTCCCCAGCACGTGCGCGATCTCCTGTCGCGAGAGTTCCTCCACATAGGCAAGGGTAAGCACTTGCTGGTCTTCCTTGCTCACTTGGCTCATGGCCCATTGAACGCGACGACGAGTCTGCCAGGCCGCAAGCTCTTCTCCAAAGCTCCTTCGTGCCGCCGGGGCCTCGGGCTCGAATTCGTCAACCGGCGCCAGTTGGCTCGGCGGCAGCCGGCGACGATAGTCCGTGACCAGGTTCTGGGCGATGCGCAGGAGATAGGCAAGGTACGTGACTCGTTCCTGCGTCTCGTAGGAATCAACGCTCCGGTACGCTCGGACGAACACCTCAAGCGCCAAGTCCATCGCCTCTTCCTCATCGAAGACAAACCGCGACACATAGCGTCGCACGCGCGGATAGTGCCGCAGATGAAGCTCGCCGAACCGCTCGCGGTCGCCGCGCTGAACCTGACGGATGATCTCCTCGTCGGACGGCATCATGAAGCCAAGTGGTTCTCGTCGAATGGGAGCGTCTTGGCGGGCTCGCCATGTGTGAGGTAACGTCTCCCGGGGTTAGTCTGTCACACGAACCCAGCACCTGCCGAACGGCCTGGGCGTGATCTCCAAGCCGTCTATGCGGCGGCGGCGTGAGACCGGTGCTCTGCGCAACACGGAGCGGGGTGCCGGAAAGCGAGGCGCAGCAGGTCCCGGGAAGGGAACGGCGACAACCTGCCGCCGACAGTGTAGACCCGTCACCCCAGCCCAAAGTCTGTCCGCGCGCGCGCGGCTGGGTCAATGTCCATCCCGTTCCCCCGAATCGTCGGCGAGCCCAGAAAACGGTGGACGCGGGCTTCTTCGTCGGTGGCGATGGGCGCTATGCGCAACTGTGCCGAGACGCCCAGTTCGTCCATGACCGAGCGAATCAGCTCGGGGGCGGACCGTTCTGTCGGACAGCCAGGTTTGAAGCGCAGCACAACCGTCACCTCGCACCTTCCTTTCTGTCACCCCTGAACACGGCGCACAGGAAACATCCCGCCGTGAAGACTTCGACGAGTCGCTTCTTCTGCGTCATTGGTGTCACCTCCTTTCGCTGGCGGTCTCGCCGTATCGGACCTCAGGCCAGGGCGCAGTGGTCTCACTGCTCGTCACCGCCGGTCAGACTCTCGATGAGGGGACAGTCGCTGCGCGGTCCGCGACCGGCGCAGCGCTGGGTGAGGTCAGTCAGCATGCGCTTGAAGGAGCGGAGCTGTCTGAGCCGTTGGTCGATGTCGGTCAACCAGACATGTCGATAGCTCTCAGGGCAGCACAGCGACAATCGAAGCCGGGACTGCGGGACTGCTGGAATGGTAGGGCGTCGCCGTCAAAGCATTCCAGCATGCTTCAGGATCTACGCAAGCGCGTCAGATGCTGGGCTGGAGGATTCTACAGAATAGTCTGGACCCTGGACCTTGGTACGGAGTCAAGAGTTCGGCTCGACTTCTATCCTGGTCGTATTCAAGTGACCGGCAGACTCGATGCTGTCAGCTTGCGGTCGATCCGGCCTTGCGAGGCCCGGTTCTTAGGTGAAGAACTTAGCGGACTGTCCCGTCCCGCTAACCGAGGCATACTGTTTCTCGGATACCGCTGCGGTCCAGCTTGGCAAAGGAGCCGCTACAGTGAACCCCCTCTACCTCGACTACAACGCCACCACCCCCCTCGCTCCCGAGGTCGTGGACGCTATGCTGCCCTACCTCCGGGAGCACTTCGGCAACCCGTCCAGCAACCATGTCTACGGCTGGGAAGCGCTGGGGGCGGTGGGAGACGCGCGGGCGCAGGTGGCGTCGCTGCTTGGGTGCCAGCCGGAGGAGCTCATCTTCACCAGCGGTGGCACCGAGTCCAACAACCACGCCATTCGCGGGGTCGTCGAGGCGCAGCGCGAGCGCGGCAACCAGGTCATCACCTGCCAGATCGAGCACCCGGCGGTGCTGAACACGTGCAAGTACCTGGAGCGCCACGGGTGCGAGGTCACGTACCTGCCGGTGGACCGGTACGGTCTGGTGGACCCCGAGGCAGTGCGCGAAGCGGTCACGGACCGAACCGTGCTGATCACCCTCATGCACGCCAACAACGAGGTGGGCACGATCGAGCCAATCGCGGAGATCGGCGCGCTTGCTCGCGAGCGGGGCATCGTCTGCCACACCGACGCCGCGCAGTCCGTCGGCAAGCTCGCCACGCGGGTCGACGACCTGAACGTCGACCTGCTGACCATCGCGGGTCACAAGCTGTACGCGCCCAAGGGCATCGGTGCGCTGTACATTCGGGAAGGCACGCAAGTCGCCAAGTTCATCCACGGCGCCGGTCACGAGTCCGGCCGCCGCGCGGGGACGGAGAACGTCCCCTACATGGTCGCCCTGGGCAAGGCGTGCGAGTTGGCAGCCGCGTGGTTGGCGCAGGAGCATCCCGAAGTTGAACAACTCCGGGATGTTCTTCGCGAGCGGCTGGAGGCTGACCCGGGCGGCGTGCATCTCAACGGGCATCCCCAGCGGCGGCTGCCGAACACGCTGAACGTGTCGTTTGAGGGCATCGACAGCCACACGCTGATCTCCCAGTTGGCGGGCGTCGCTGTTTCCGCCGGGTCTGCTTGCCACGAAGGGCTGTCTGAGCCGTCGCCGGTGCTGACGGCCATGGGGGTGGTGAGGGAGCTGGCACTGGGGGCGGTACGGTTCAGTTTGGGGCGGTCTACTACGCGGCTGGAGATCGAGGCGGCTGCGCGCGAGGTGGCGGAGGCAGTGGGGCAGTTGCGCGCCGCGGGAAAGGAAGCGCCGACCACGACTTGACGCGCGCGCGCCCCGAATGCGTCACGATTAAAGATAGCCCGCGCCCTCTCGCCCCGACGAGATCCGGCGCAGCGTTCACAGCACGACCCTCACCGCGAATGACTCTGTCAACCCCGACAACCCAAACCTGGCGACTCAGCCAGAGAGCGACAAAGCAGAGGTCCCGTCGTGTGCTGCGGCTGACGGCTGTGTTGTACGTCCTCTCCCTCGTGCGTTGCGCCTCCGCTGCGGTCCAGCAGGCGCCTTGCGTCGAGCGGTCATGCGCTGGCTGCTGTGCGGCTCGCACCGCAATCGAAGCGCCCGCTACCCCCTCCGAGGGCTGCTGCGACAATGCCTGCGCCTGCTGTCTGGCCTGGGTGACAGCAGGCCGGGACGAGGCCGTCCTTCTTAGCGACGCCCTTCGCGCCGACACCGGACCCACGCCGGTGGCTGCACCTGCTTTGGGTCTGGCGCGGCCGGCTTCCGCCACTTACTGGCACTTGCCCCAGTACCACCTCCTCGCACGACTCACCCCACACCGTTCCCCCAGCCACACCCGCGCCCCGCCCCTTCCTTCCTGCTGATCCCCCTCCTCGCTCGTCTGTCTCCCCTCCGCCCTTGAACGGCCCTCGCGGCTGCTCAAGGCACGTCCGTTCCGCTGATCCCGCTGCCGACTCCCTGGAAGGAGGCACCCCTTGCCAATTGCAGTCCTGCTGCTCTGCCTCGCGCCGAGCATTTCGTGGGCACAAACCTCCGCGCCCTTGACGGTGGAACATGCCGTCGCGTTAGCAGTTGAGCACCACCCGTTGTTGCAGGCGGCTACCTACGAGGTTGCTGCTGCGCAAGCCGGGGTGCTCTCAGCACGCGCACTCACCAACCCGGACATCCTCTTCACGCCGGGGATCACCAGCCCCAGTGGTTCCGACGAGGAATTGCTCGTGCAGCAGCCCCTGGAGGTGAATGGAGTCCGCAGCGCTCGCACTGGCGCGGCGCGGGCCCGGTTGCGACACGCGCAAGCACAGGCAGTCGGGGAACTCCGCGACCTCGTCTTCGAGACGAAGGCGGCCTACTTCGACCTCACCCGCGCTCGGGAATCACGGTCGCTGGCGCAGGACGTGCTTGGCACGACAGAAGAGCTTGACCGAGGCGTCCGGCGGCAGGTGGAGGAGGGATTGAAGGCCGGCGTCGACCAGCTCCAGACGGGGGTGGAG
>PEVN01000481.1 GCA_002779825.1 Armatimonadetes bacterium CG06_land_8_20_14_3_00_66_21
ACCCCGTACAACATCCTCTTCCTCAAGGACGGCGAGCTGAAGGTGATCAACTTCGGCCTTGGCCAGATCCGTGAGAAGTGGGGCTCCGCGTATGTCGCCCCAGAGCAAGTGCGTAGCGAGGTGCCCGACGCGCGATCCGACGTATTCGCCTTGGGCGTCTTGGGCTACGAGTGCCTTGCCGGGGATTCGCCCTTCTTCCGCTCAGACGACGACGCCACTGCCGCCGCCGTCCTCGCCGACGACCCGGAGCCGATCCCAGGGGTGGCGGAGGCCCCGATGCAGGTCCTCCTGAAGATGCTTGACAAGGACCCGGAGGAGCGCTACGAGAACGCAGCCGCCGCGGTGAACGCCTTCAACGAAGCCCTCAAGGCCGACACCGCGCCGCCGCCGCCTAAGGCTGGGAAGGCGCCCAAGAAGAAGTCGCGGGTTGTCGACCACCGCCCCTCGCTGTCACACTACAACCTCGAGGGAAGCGACGCCCGAACGGCCATCGACAGACTCCGGGCCAGGCTCTCCCAGAGCTAACGCCTGCACCCCTCACCGAGTTGAGTTCCCCTCGCGCGCCACGGGCCGGCGGTCGCGAGGCGGGTCTTCGAGGGTCTTCGGTCCGCTGCCCTCGGGCAGGTAGCGTCGTACAACGCTGACCCGTCTGCGTTCCTCAAGGCGGCGGACAGCGCCCTTCTGCCAAGGAGGTGCTCCATGCCATGGGATCCACGGATGTCCTTGCGTGCACTGTGATTGGCTGCGTGCTGCTGGTGGTGCTTGTGTGTCTCGCCCACAAGTGCAACGAGGTGATAAGCCCTCCCTCCGGCGTGACCCCAGCCAGACCACGACAGCCGGAGGAAACCGAACCGCCTGGCCGCCCACGCCCCCTCGGATCGGTCTGTCCATTCATCGGCACCAGAAGCGATGTACAGGTGCGGCACCAGCAACCTACCTCGCGTCACGTCTGCCACGCACAGCGACGACGGCGGCAGCCGTTCGGCGAGGTGCCGAAGGCCGAACAGGCACGGCGCTGCCTGACCCCGCTCCACCTCCACGGTGAGTGGTTCGTCGCGGCCCCGGCGCTGCCGACCGACACCGCGAGCCCGTCAGGGCCTCCCCGCCCCTTGTCCGACCCAGTCCGGGTAGAGACTCGCGCCCGCCGGGCTCACCAGTATGTCCTGGGCTCGACCCTACAACGGCACCCTAATGACCTGCCCGGGCTGAATTAACGAGCCGCTGAGGCTGTTCAGCTCCTGGATTGCGAAGAGCGTGCTGCGAACGTCGCGACTTGGGTCTGTGTGCTTCCGCGCGATCCCCCACAGCGTGTCACCGGTGTGCACGGTCACCGTGACGTGCGGCGGTTCCGGCTTGGGCTTGATGCCTCGCGCGTTGGCAAGGGCGCTCGCCGCCCAGACGACAGCACAAGCGGCAGCGAGCCGTGAAACCACGAGCCCAAGGACATGTCGGTGAACCGAACGGTTGTGACTCGGAAAACGTTGAGCGCTCATCAGGAGACTCCTTTACAAACAGATGTTTGCATAGTATAGCGCAAACATTTGTTTGTGCCAAGGGCGCATCCGTAGCGAGTTACACAATGCGGGGTGCGAGGCGAGGCGTCACGGCGCTGCGAGGGCCCGGGTCTCCCCAACGAACGGAAGTCAACGTCGTGCCCTTCCCGCTCAGGATCAATGGCGAGTACGTCATGCTCCACCGCTCCAGCGACAACGGTCACACCCCGTTCGGCGACATCTTCCTGTGCACTCGAAGGATTTGGTCTACTGGGGCAAGCACCGCTTTGTCATAGGCACCCGCGGCGGTTGGCAGAGCACAAAGATCGGCGCCGGCCCCGTCCCGATTGAAACGCCGGAAGGCTGGGTGATGATCTACCACGGCGTGCTGACCTCATGCAACGGCTTCGTCTACAGCGCCGGCGCGGCACTGCTCGACCTGGAGCAGCCAGGGAAGGTGCGCTACCGCACCAAGCGCTACATCCTGGCGCCGACTGAGCTGTACGAGTGTGTCGGCGACACCCCCAACGTCGCCTTCCCCGTCGCCTCCGTCCACGACCCGGACACCGACGAACTCCGCGTCTACTACGGCGCGGCCGACACCTGCGTCTGCCTGGCGACCACCACGCTCACCGAGTTGGTCCAGTTCATCAAAGACAACAGCTTCGCCGACTGAGCACGCACGAGACCGGGCGACGCGACACCTTGGCCCGAGGCGGCAAGCCGAGGGACCTCACTCTCCGCACTCGGGCGCCACGTTCCCATACGACCACGCTCCGCCGAACGGCCCCGCCAGCGGCCGGTCCGGTACGGCGCCGGGCTTCCGCTCGTTCGCCAACTCCACACAGGCATCGGAGATCTGCTGACCAGCACCGAGTGCCAGATTGCTGTAGCTGCTGAGCCGAGTCTCATAGCCGCCGCCGTTCGGCCCCATGGCTTCCTCCGTCGGGACGTACCCGCAGAAGCCGTTCGCCAACTCCACCGGGAAGGTGAACGGGAAGGCGCTGCGCCGCTTGATATCCAGCCCCAGTTCGCAGAAGTACTCCGCCGGGTTTGAGAGGAAGACGGCGGGCCCGACTTGGATCGCCTGCACCTCGACCTCCGCAACTGGTTCGCGCTGGAGGGTCGCCTCCAACATCACGGTCTCCTTCGCGAAGGTCCACTCAGTAGCCTCGCACTGCGCCGGGTCCTTCTGAGCGAGTTCCCGGTCGCGCGCCAGGCGTTCCGCCGACGGGCGGCGCCGCGGGAGCTGCAGCATGCGCCGGTCGCCGCCGAAGGGTCCCAGGTCGCCTCGCCACCCCGTCGCCAAGACCTTCACCGCCTCCGCACCGACGCGGTGTCCGACGATCTTCGCCCACTGCTCGCCACTGGGGTGGGCGTGCGGCGAGAGGTTATCCACCTGAGTCACGTCGCCGGACGCGCCCTGCAAAAACACCACCACCGAGTCTTCCCCCATCGCGCCGCGAATTGTCTGCTCCAGGTAGTAGATCCAGTCTGCAGAGATGCTCCCCGGGCTCGTCGTCCCATGGCAGGCGAAGTTGACGACGCAGCCGAGAAAGTTGCCGGCGAGGTCGAACGCCCCAACCACGCCGACTTCCGGGTCGATGGGACCGGCATAGCCAAGCATGTCCGGGTTCCCCTGGCCGGGGTGCGTGTAGCTGAGCCCGTTTCTCATCCGAAAGCGACGGTTGAAGCACGCCTTGTCTTCGTGCCCTGAACCAACCAGACCCGTCGCCTCCACCTCGGCCGCGGTCGCGTCCACTACCGCATTGACGATCTCGGTCTGCACCCGCTTCAGGTAGTTCGCGTTCGCACAGGACGATAGCTCGTACGCCAACCGCTTGACCAAGTCGGACGCATCGTCGAACTCGCCCGGCTGCACCATGCCCGTCGGCCCGCCGGAGTGTGTGTGTGAGGCACCCACCAAGACGCACTCGGGCGGGATACCGCACGTCGCCTGGATCTCCCCCCGGGCAGCCTGAACAACCGCCGCCGGGATCACCAGCGCATCGATGCCGACCAAGGCCACCCGCGCACTGGCATCGCCAAAGACTGCCGC
>PEVN01000261.1:0-3134 GCA_002779825.1 Armatimonadetes bacterium CG06_land_8_20_14_3_00_66_21
GGATGCAGTCCGGCGGTGCCGAGCTGCTAACTTCGCCGGTGCAGCTCGAAGCGGTGATTGACGGGAAGGCTGTCGCGCTCACTGGCGCCGACTGCCGAGTGGAGGAGCAGTCAGACACCCACGCCACGCTAACAGGTCAGGCGGCTGGCGGTGCCCTCAGCGCCACCGTGCGCCACCGCGTCGAGTACGACGGGTTCACGTGGACCGACCTCACCGTTGAGCCGCGTGGCGACGTTCGCCTCGACGAGCTGCGGCTGACGTGGAGCATGCCGGCGGCACAGGCCACGTTGCGACACTCGGACTCCATGAGCTGGATCAAGAACGAAGCCGGCGCCCTGCCGCCGGAGGGGTGGAAGTCGGACTACGTCCACTTCTTCTGGCTGGGGAACGAGGAGCGCGGGCTGTCGTGGTTCGCCGAGTCGCAGCGCGACTGGCATCACTCCAAGGAGCAGTCTGCCATTCAGGTGGTGCGCGAGGGCGACCGGGCGAACGTCACCGTGCGCTTGGTGGCGGAACCCGTCTCGATATCGGTGCCGCTGCACTACGGCTTCGGGATGATGGCGACGCCCGTGCGGCCACAGCCTGCGGACGCCCGGCGTCTGCGGATGAGTCCCGCCCCGCGCCCGACGTTCGACGTCATCTGGCCCAACGGCAACATGAAGTACTACGGCTACACCGAGCCGTTAGACCCGGACAAGTTCGCCGCCCGCGTCAAGGCGGCGCACGAGCAGAAGTGCCTCGTGGTGCCCTACGTGAACCTCAACTTCGTCTCCGCCGGCGTGCCGGAGTGGCAGTACTACGGAGCGCCCTGGGCCGACCCGGCCCGCGCGGTAACGCCCAGCGATGTTGCAGCCATGGGGTACGCCTCTATGGGGACCTGCCCCAACGTCCGCGATTGGCAGGACTTCATCCTCTATCGGATCAACGAGATGATTAACCGGTACGAGGTCGACGGCATCTACATCGACTGCTGGGGCCCGTATCTGTGCAAAGCAGGTCCCTGCGCGTGGGAGGGCGCCGACGGCAAGGTGCAGGGCACGCAGCCAATCCGGGCCTACCGCGAACTCCTCAGGCGCGTCTATGCGCTTTTCCGCAAGCGGCGTCCCGACCCGCTGCTGATGGTGCATATGTCTTCCCAGGTGGACCTCCCGATGCTGTCGTTCACCGACACGCTTCTGGACGGCGAGCAGTTCCGCTCGGGCAAGCTGACCGACGACTACCTCGATCTGCTCCCGCCCGACAAGTTCCGCGCCGAGTTCATGGGCCGCAACTTCGGCCCGGTGGACTTCTTCCTGCCGGAGTTCCGCGACGACTACAGGACCACCGGCACGCCTAACCTCGCCGCCTACTTGATGCTCCACGATGTGCAGCCTTGGCCGATCTGGTCTGACATTGGCCCGTGGAATCGGCTGTACGACGCCGCGGACGCTTTCGGCATTGCCGAGGCCGAGTTCAGACCGTATTGGCAGGACAGCGGCGCCCAGACTGACGAGCAGGTCCTGGTTTCAGCCTACACCCGCAACGGCAAGGCGATGCTGGCGATCATGAACATTGGCGAGGCAATCGAGGCCAAGGTGCGTTTGGACCTGGCGAAGCTCGGCCTGTCGAAGGCCGGCAAAGCAGTGGACGTGCTCCGCGAAGAGACGCTGCCTGTCGAGGGCGCAACGCTGAACGTGCCCATGGCCCGCCGCCAGGGGCGGGTGGTGGAAGTGACGGCGACTGAGTAGGCAACACAAGCCCGCGCCGCCTTCCGTACGCCGAAGTCTGCACTGCCGAGGAGTCGATCCATGCGCTCCACAATCGCCCTAACCGCCCTGCTCCTTGCCGCCCAGACTGGGCAGGCCGCGAACGCCAAGCTCCCCGACGGCGTCGCCCTCTACTGGAACTGCGACGATGACGACGGGTTCGGTTGGCGGGACAACCACTGGCAGGAGGGCGGGTCGCCCAACGTCACCTACGACACCAACAACCGCCGCTACGGGAAGGCGTCGCTGCGGATCGTCGGGGTCGCCGACCAAGAGCTGAGCGTGGTGTCGTTGGCCGCACCGGCCGCCGTCGATCCGGGCACGTCGTATGTGCTGCGCTTCTGGGCGCGGACGGAGGGGCTCAAGGGTGAGGCGATGGTGCGCCTCCTGGCACACGGCCCGGTGACAGCCGACAAGCAGTACGACCCGCTGGGCTGGGTGCGGCTGTCACCGAAGGTGCACTGCTTCCTGTCCCCCGATAGCGAGTGGACGTTGCACGAAGTGCCTTTCGACCAAGTGCCCGGTGGGGCAGCGCGGTTGTTTGTGTACCTGGCCGTCAAGGGCGTTGGGACAGTGTGGTGGGATGAAGTCTCCATTGCTAAAGTGGGCGTGGCCGTGCCGTTGGGCGGCGCAGTCGAACTGGCTGACGCAGACTACTCCGGGGTGCGGTTCATCGACGGCCAGTTACCCGCGAACCTGCTTCAGAACGGCGACTTCGAGAAGGGCATGCAGGGCTGGCAGGTGTTCGGCTCCGGCTCCACGGCGAAGGTCGAGGCGGTGAACGGCGGCCACGCCTTGCGGTTCGACGCCAAGGAATTCACCGGCCTCTACGCCGTCCAGCGAGTGCGGGTGGACCCGCGACGGCGCTACCGGCTCTCGCTCCGGGCCCGGACCGAGGGGACGGGACTGGTCGGGTACTTCTTCACTCAGATCCTGCCCTTCAACCAACACGGCACCCCCACCGGCTGGGCGGGCGCCGACCACGCCTCGGAGTTCACCTACGTGACCGGGACCACCAAGGACTGGGTCGAGCGCCGCCAGGACTTCACAGTCCGACCGGATTCGGACGCAATCGGCGTCTTCCTCCGAGTGGAGGACACCATCGGCACCGTGTGGGTGGACGCCGTTCGCCTGGAGCCGCTGCCGCTGACTGCCGCCCCGTGAGCGCCAGCGGCCAATCCCACACATACGCATGTGTGGGATCGGCGGCGCCCTTGTCCGTGTCGGTCCCGGGGCAATCGCGCAAACGCAGTGACAGGCGGTTTCCGGTAGGCTGGCATCGTCCGGCTGCCCGATCCGTAGCTGCGCGCGCCAGCGCGTGGACTCACCTCCGGTGCAGACGCAGAGCATCGCTCCGGCAAGCCGTAGCTGCGCGCGCCAGCGCGTGGA
>PEVN01000261.1:3173-26549 GCA_002779825.1 Armatimonadetes bacterium CG06_land_8_20_14_3_00_66_21
TTGCCGGTCCGAATCGAGTGAACCATGAAACACCCCGTGAGAATCACGCCCGGTATCCCGAACAAAGTCGGGCGTCCGCTCCCACCGCTGCGAGCACAGATCACCCCCTCCCCCCTCTGGCTGTCTGCAGCCGCCGTCCTACTGCCGCTGTCGGTGGCGGCAGCGTGGGAGCTTGTTGAGCTGCCTTCGCCGGACGCCGCGGCCGGCAATGTGATCACGGACGGTTCGTTTGAGGGCAATGACTGGGATACGGCCGGCGGGGCGGCGCTTGCCGGCTCCGCGCGAACCGGCAAGCAGGCGGGCCGGGTTGAGCGAGCCGACGACAAGACGGACCCTCGGCTGATCGGGACCTTCGGTCCCGTCGGCGCAGGGAAGTGGCTGCTCTCAGCATGGCTGCGGTCGTCGCTGCCGCCCAGCGCCGACCGCAACTACGCGGCGGTGTTGGACGTGACGTGGGTCGATGCCGCCGGGAAGGACATGGAGCAAAGCCCGGGGCTCTACCTCAACGGGCGGGTGTCGCTCTGGCAGTGCCGCGAAGCCCTCGTCACTGCTCCACCCGGAGCGGTGCAAGTGCGGTTGACCTTCCGGTTCAGCTTCTCGGTGGCGGGTTGGGCGGAGGTTGACGACGTGTGTCTGACTCCGGCCGCGGGCGACGCCACTTCGGCGCCAGGAGCGGCTCTGCCGCTTGCAGTGCGCCCGGCCCGGAGCCTGTTCGCGCCCGACGAGCCGATCCGGGTCGCAGTAACGCTGCCTGCTGAGCAGCGTGCCCCGGCGACGCTGACCGGCGTGCTGCTTGATTCTCGCGGCAGGCAGCTTGCCTCCAGCGCACCGGTGTCGGTTGCCGAGCCGGACAAGCAACGCGAGGCCGAGGTGGTGTTCCAGCCGGACGGCGTGCCAGCCAACGAGTGGCTGCAGGCTCGGCTCACGGCAACCTCGGGGCAGTCGGACATGCTCGGCGTTGTCGGCGCCCGACACGAAGTCGGCGTGCTGGTCCGGCCCCGGCCGACCGAGTTCCGCACCGAAGCCGACTCGCCCTTCGCGCTGCTTGAGGGGCATCCCTACACGCAGCGCTGGTTGGGCGCTCGCTGGCAGCGCCCCAACTTCAGTTGGAACGAGCGAGCGTACGAACTGGGCAACCGGTACGGCGTGACCACGTTGGCGATGATCAACCAGGCGAGTGAGGCACTGCACGAGCGGGTGCCCATGGAGGAGTACGCGCAGTATGTCGAGGACTCGGTCCGGAAGCTCAAGGGCCTGGTCCGCTGGTGGCAGTTGGGCAATGAGCCGCCGCTGTTCCAGCCGGGCATGGCGGAACGGTATGCCGCGGTGTGCAAAGCAGGATACGAGGCAGCCAAGCGCGCCGACCCCAACTGCGTCGTGTCGATGGCAGGTCTGACCGGGCTGGACGTCGACCCGAACATGCTGGCCAAGTTCCTCGACGCGGGCGGCGCACAGTGGTGTGATGTCATCGACCTCCACCTGTACGTGGATATCCCCACGATGGACCGACTCCTGACGAAGATTCGCGCCGACATGGCCGCCCGCCACGTCGACAAGCCGATCATCCTCACCGAAGTCACCGCCAGTCTCGGACAGGTCCTCCCCGAGCGCGAGAAGGCAGGGCATGTCTACAAGCGCTACGCGCTCGCCCTCAGCCACGGCGTCAAGCAGCTCTACTGGTTCGTCACGCATTGGGTCAATGACCTGCCGGGCGGCTTCCGGCATTGCGGGCTGATCGACGTGAAGAACTACGCTCCGTGGCCCGCCGCCGCGGCGTACGGTCGGCTGTCGGACGCGCTCACCGGCGCCAAGTTCGAGCGGCGGGTCATTACGGACGACGGTGGATGGCTCTTCGAGTTCAGCAAGGCGGACCGGCGTTACTGGGTGCTCTGGGCGGAGCAAGGCGAACCGCGCCCACTCGAGCTCGTCTGCGGCGAGGGAACGGCGCGCCTCATTGACGTTGCCGGCCACGAGTGGTCGGTCGAGGTCAACGGCGAGCTGACAGTGACGTTGACCGAGGAGCCGTTGCTTCTCGACCTGCCGGCGCCTGAGGTGGCGACTGACCCGACGTCGGGCGCCGCCCAGATCGAGCCAGCACGGGTGACGTTGGCCAGAGGCGGGACAGCGGCGTTGAATGCCCACCCCGAATCGCTGGACTTTGACGCACCGTTGGGGCTGCAGATCGAAGGCAGCTCCCTGCGTGCCGCCCCCGAGGCGGCCGTCGAGGGCGCAGTCCTGTGGGCGTTTGCGCGCGAGGGCGCAACGACCAGCGCGGCCCTGCGCTTGCCCGTCTCCGTTGCCGAGCCACTCGCGGCGACGCTGTCTCCGCTTCCCTCTACAGACGGCAGTCCGGCTGCGGTTCGCGTGGGCGTCAGCAACCTCAGCGCACAGGTGCAGCGTGGAACGCTGACGGTGACTTCGCCGGTGGCGTCCGGTCTGCGTCCCGCGGTCTTGCGGCGTGGCTTCACCGACCTCAAGCCCGAGGAGACCGCTCACGTTGACCTGCAGGTACCTGCCGCGACAGACCCACTGGGCCGCTACCCGTTCCGCCTTGAGGTCACTACCGAAGGCGGCGTCGAGGTCTGCCTCCGACGCACGCTGGTCTTTCTGGCTGCGCGCCGGTGTGCCAAGCCGCCGAAGATCGACGGCAGCCTCGACGAGTGGGGAACTGGCTTCCCGATCCGGATCGGCATCGACTCCGGTGAGCGTAGCGACCCCAAGGACGGGCCGCCTGCCAGCGACACCGACCTCTGCCCCGAAGCTCAAGTCCAGTGGGACGCCGCCGCCCTCTACTTGGCCGTGCGTGTGCGGGACGACATCCACCGTAATGACCAGAAAGACGGCGCCCTGTGGGACGGCGACGGCCTGCAGTTCAGCTTCGCGCCCCAGCCCGATACTGCCGACGCGCCTCGGGCCGAGTTCGGCTGTGCCCTCACGACAACCGGCCCGCAAGCTTGGGCGTGGCAAGCGTTCCCTCGCGCGCCGACGGGACCCGTGCAGTTCCCCCTCGCCATCAAGCGCCTCGACGCTGAGACGCTCTACGAGATGGCAGTCCCCTGGGCCATGCTCCCCGGCATTGAGCCGAGACCGGGTGCTTGGTTCGGGTTCTCCCTGCTGGTCAACGAGCAGGACACCGCCGGCCGCGGCTACTACGGCTGGCACGGAGGCGTCAGCGAGCCGAAGGACCCGGCGCAGTTGGGGCAGGTGACCTTGATGGGCGGGTCGTGAGACAAGGGCGGTTACACCGGATGGTAGCCTCCCGCAAACACCGGCGCGGCAACAACGCATCCTGTCCCATTCATGGGCACTAAAGGTGAGTCTAATGGACTAATCTTTTTTTCTAATGGCGGAACCATGCCAAGTCATGATTGTCTACGATGGCATTAGTCGCCCAACACGTGAGCGACACCCGACCGAGAAGCGGCGGGAACACGTAGTGAGAGTGCCGCTGACTGCCATAGCGGCCAACTACTTCGGAGGTGTTTCGAAATGTCTTTGGTACGATGGGACCCCTGGAGAGAGATGTCTTCGCTGAGGCAAAGCGTCGAGCGAGCGTTCGACGACGCATTCCATGGCGAGGGCGAGGGCGGAGCCACACCGGAGCGCGCTTGGGCGCCTCGCTGCGACATCAAAGAGACCGATTCCGCCCTCGTGGTGAGTGCGGATCTGCCCGGCATGAAGCTGGAAGACATCGCCGTTGAGCTTCACGGCGACGCGTTGACCTTGAAGGGCGAGCGGAGATACGTGAGCGAGGAGACCGGCGAGAACGTCCACCGCGTCGAGCGGGCGTATGGATCGTTCTACCGCACCTTCACCTTCGGCGTCCCGGTGAACCCCGAAGGCGTCACCGCCGGCTACAAGGACGGCGTCCTCACCGTGAACGTCCCCAAAGCCGAGGAAGCCAAGCCGAAGCGGGTCGAGATTGCTGCGGCGTGAGCCGCACGCGGGGCGCTTCGCCTGAAGTGGTGACCTAAACCTGGGCCGGAACGAGCTGCTCGTTCCGGCCTTTTCTCTGCCTGGCAGAGAACAGCACACTTGGGATGATCTAACCAAGCGGGCGGAGCACTCGGATCAGCCCGTTGGCGCTGGCCTACCCAGTGCCTCCAGTACCGGCAAGTGCACCCCTGCCATGTAGAGGATGAGCGCTCCGCCTCCTGACGACACGAGGCCCATGTCGCCGTGAACCCCAAACCTCTTCGCGGCCTGGATCGTGTCTCCGCCGCCGATCACGGTGAAGGCGCTCGACTTCCCCACGCCTTTCCAGATTCGCCGGGTGCCCTCCGCAAACGCCTCGTCTTCGTAGACGCCGGCGGGGCCGTTCATGAAGACGGTGCCAGCGCTCTCGATCTCCGCGCAGTACTGCTCGATGGTCTGCGGACCGAGATCCATGATCGGGGCGTCAGTCGGGATATCGTCCACCTGGGCGGTCATCCGCCCTTCCTCGTCGCCGTTCACGGCCACGTCAACCGGGAAGATCAGCCGTTCGCCGAACTTCGCCAGCAGCGCCCCGGCAGCGGGCACGAACTCATCCAGCCCCTTTCGCTGGAAGAAGGCGTCATTGGCTTCGCCGAGTTCCTTTCCGGCAGCCTTCAGCACGATCTGCCCCACCAGCCCCTGGGTCAACACCTTGTCGGCGGTCCCCCGCTCCAGGACCGGGCCGAGTAGGGTGAACGCATCCATGATCTTCGCCCCACCCAGGATGAACAGACACGGCCGGTCCGGACGCTCGCGCACCTTCGACAGAGCCGACAGCTCTCTCTCGAACAGCCTGCCGCAAGCCGACGGCAGCACAACCGGGAAGCCACACAGCGTCGGCTGAGACCGGTGCACACAGGCGAAGGCGTCGTTCACATACAGCTCGGCCAGCGGTGCAAGCTTGCGCACCACCGTCGTCTGCGCCTGCTGCTCGAACGTCAACGTGACAGCCTTCTCGAAGAGAACCGTCTCTTCGGTGTGGTTGCGGACATTGTCCAACAGCAGGATTTCCCCCGCACTCAGCGCCGCCACCCGCTCAAGAGCTGTCGGGCCGACCACATCTTCTACGAAGGCCACCGGCCGACCCACCTGCTGCGCGAGGAGACGAGCGTGCTGCGCAAGGGGAAGGAAGTTCTGGAAGTCGACGGGATCGCCCTGATGGGCGAGCACAACTACCTTCGCCTGTCTCTCAGCCAGTTCCCGAACGGTCGGCGCCGACAAGGCAATGCGCGTGTCGTCGGTGACGCGTTTCGTCTCCGGATCGACGGGCGAGTTGAGATCGACGCGGAGCAGGACGGTCTTTCCGTGCACCTCGACCTGATCGAGCGTGCGGATGTTGCCAATCGGCATCGAGAGTCACCTCCGGAGTGCGGAACTCCGCCCATGGTCGGTTCCTGTGGGAACGCGAGCGGCAGAGCCACGTGTTCGCCCCTTCTCGGCAGTCCCCTCCCGACTGTTGAGAAGGGCGCCTGAAGGGGCCAGCGGTAGCCCGCCGCAGGACGGCGGCCCACCAGGCCGTCAGCGTTCTTCCCGCTCTTTGTCGCTCAGACTGTTGACGGCCCTGCCCGTAGCGGGTAGGATCAACTCCGAGTTCCGGGCGCAACCACTTTCTCCGTGAGGTGACGAACACATGCGTTGGGTACGAAGTTGCTGGACGGTACTTGCTGTTGGGCTGCTGGCGTCGTCGGTATTGGCGGAGACGTCCGTCTATCTGTCTGACACCCAGTTGGATCCCTTCACAGCCCACCTAACTACATGGAAGCCGTTCACCTTGGGCTGTGAAAGCTACAGATCGACCGACATCGCCGACAACCACTACAATCGGGTCGTTGCCGCGCCGTTCTACAAGACAGGCAGCGGCCTGGGGGTGCCCTGGATCGAGGCCACCTACAGCGTAGTGAACGGCGTGTTCACCGTGAACTTCTGGGGGGGAAATCTCAAGCCGAACTTCGCCTACCAAGTGAAGCTGATCGGCAAGCCCGAAGCGAAATGGACAGGTATTGCGCCCTGCAGCGATTGGGCCAACGAGCAGATCGGCGGCGGGCGCTGGTGGTGCACCGTCATCGACAAGAACGGGGCCATCGTCGATGCATACAACAGCAACGACAGGGAGTATGCCAAGTGGAAGAACAAGGGCTTCTATGACAGAGGGCTGAAGCTGACGTACTGGTTCGAGGGGTATCTCCTATTCGACTTCGTGCTGACTGACGCGTCTGGCAATGTCGCGCCGGTCACTCTGGAGGCGAACAAGAGCTACCACGTGCTGTGGCAGTGTGGACACAACCAGGACGGCACGATCAAGCCGGAGCCGTGGAATCAGTACCAAGGAACCCCTGCTGCCAACCTCATGGACTGGAACAACCTGAAGACCACGACGGTCGACGTCACGAACTCGAACTGGTACAGCGATGGCTCCGGCGGCGCCTGGGGTGTGGTGCCAGAGATCGAGGACACGGTCTACACGATGGCCGACGGGGACTACCCGGCGTTCCTGGCCGTCACGGAAGAGAGCTTCCACGCCAACCTGCCGCCGCAGTACGGGCCGTACTACCACGATCCCGATTACGGCGGTTGCTGGATGAGCGCCATGTGCGCCCACGTGAACTTCCACCTCGCCACGCCGCCTCAGTTGACCTCGGTAACCGTCGCTCCGACTTCCGCCACCGTCCTCGTCGGCGCACAGCAGCAGTTCACCGCGACAGCCGCTTACTCGGACGGCAGCCAGCAGGACGTGACCGGTCAGGCTCCCTGGACCAGCGGGAATCTAGGCGTAGCCAGCGTCTCAGCGGGCCTGGCTACTGGTGTCGCTGCGGGCAGCACAAGCCTCACAGCCTCCTTCGGTGGCTTCTCCGACTCGGCCACTCTCACCGTCACCGCCCCCGGAACCGAGGTCATGACCATCCTCCGGGCCAACTACGACGGCCGATTCCTGCAGGTCGAGGCCACCAGCTCCCAAGCCCCGAACGTCACACTGAAGGTCACCACCGACACCGGGATCTCGGCCGCCATGGTCTATGCTGGCGGCCAGCTCTACACATACAAGAAGAAGCTGAAATCGTCACAGCTCCCGGGCACTGTGACCGTCACCTCGACCGGCGGAAGCACCGATTCTGTGTCCTTCCCCTATCCGTAAGAAGGGGCGCCCTTCGCCAGCGCGAGTCGCAGACAAACTACGAGAGCGGCATGCCACGGCGTGCCGCTCTCGCTGTGTCTCGGAGTGCGCAGCCCAATCGGCGGGGCTGCGTCTGCCATGTCCGTTACAGCCCCTTCTTCAGCCCCAGCCCTTTGTTCGTCCTGTCGAACGCGGCCTGCCACGTCTTCTGCATCTTCAGCGCACAGCGCATCGCGTCGATGTTCTCGGGGATGACGATGGCTTCCTGGGGGATCATGTTGGTCGAGAAGAGCCGGCGGCCGCCTTTATCGAGGTAGATGGTCTCTTCCCAGACCGGCACTTCGTACATGTCGCCGCGGTTGGCGCCACGGTCGCGGTTGTAGTCGAAGATGTGTGAGGTGGAGACGAACCCGTCCTCCAGCCGGAAGATCCGGAGGCGTGCGTTGGCCTTGAACAGGTCAATGACCTCGTCCTTGGTCATCTTCCCCTTGGTCTCGAAGACCATCGTGGTCGCGTGGCCGAAGCAGACGGGCGCGGTGACCACGGAAGTGATGCACTTGATGTGTGGCGAGACGATGCCGAAGTCTGTCGCCTGGTGGCTGGGGATCTTGTCGGGCAGCAGTGCATCCACGGGACCTTTATGCGTCTCGGAGACGTCTGCCGCGCGCCGGATGATCAGACAGATCATCTCCTTCAGCCCCACGGCGTGGTCAACAGCCATCGCCTGGCGCGCGATGCCGGTGGTATTGCACGAGAGGCACTTGAGGTAGTCTTTCCCGTAGGCGGCGTCGTAATTCGCCATGGTGTTGAACAGCGTCTCGGCGACCTCGTGCGTCTCGCCGCCCTGAAACACGGCCTTCACGCCGTGCTCCACATACTTCTCCTTGTTCCTTGCGCCGATGCCGGGGCTGGTGGCGTCGGCGACCATCGCCACTTCCTGCAGGAGGTCTTCCAGCAGGCCGGCCACCTTCACCCCGGCCGACTTGAGCGCCGGCACAGCGTCCTTGTGGCCGGCAAAGACGGGGTAGCCCTTCCCCGACTCGACCAGCGCGCGAACGGGAAGCGAGGGGGCGACATCAACCACGCCGACCAACTCCATGTCCTCCTGGAGTGCGACACCATCCGCGATACGTTCACCGATGGTGCCGTAGCCGACGACACCGATCTTCGCTTTCTTCGGCATGTGGATCTCCCTCCAAGAGGCGGAATGCGGAATGCCAATCCCCGGGGCAACGCTCAGGAAAGACGCCGAGCCGACGCCGGAAACAGATTGGCTGGGGATTGCCGTATTCCTTCTCGCCTTCCGTCCGGGCCCTGCATGCCCTACGACGGCGCCGAGATGGCTGCTCGCATGAACCGCGACCGCAGCGACCCATCGAGCTGCCGAACGCTGTCATTCACCCGGTCCGCACTGGGTGATCGTGCGGCTGCGTCGCAAAGCTCAGTGGCGATCTTGGCGAGCAGCTCCATGAACGCATGGGCGACGTTCACCGGCAGCGGGGAGCCCAACGCCAGTGCATGAGCCGCACGCACCATCAGGTTGCGGCGCGTCCACAGACTCAGATAGTTGCTCAGGGCCGCGGCCTCACCGGGCGGGACGACGCCGGCTGGCGCGGTTCGTTCGCCGCCAAACAACCGGACAACCTGCTCGGCGTCAGTCAGGTTGCCGCAGGCCAGGAACCGCGGTCTGCTCGCCTCCACCGACTGGTAAAGGCGTTCACCGACGTCGAGCGTGGCGCCGTCCAGAAGAGCGTTTTGCACCAGCGCTCGGGCTGCGGCACCCATGGACTCCGCCGGCGCAAAGGCGTCCCGGTGTTGCAGCGTTTCGCAGGCGAACTGGAACGCCCGCCGGTGTCGGAGTTCCCACGCGGCAAGCTCGGCCACCGTTGCCTCCAACGCCGCCACGCTCCGGTAGTCCTCTTCGGTGAAGGGCTCGCCTTGCCCCAACCCGGGGCAGGAGAAGTCGGCGTCGATCTGGCGTCGTGGATAGCCATCACGGACAAGGGGGTACAGCCGGCAGTAGACTGGCCGATCCTCATAGATCGTGCAGCGCTCGGCCCGATTCTGGAAGACGCAACGGCTGTTCTCGCGCCGGAGATAGCCGCCGGTGTCAGCTCCGGCGTCCCCGCTGGCCTGGTCGGGAGGCTCAACGGCAGCGCCGTACTTGCGGAGGAACTCCGTCTCGCCAGCCAACACAGCCACCCGGTACGAGCAGCACCTCCCGCACCCCGGAACGCAGCGGAACCGCAGGGGAGTGACGAACGAAGTCGGAGTCGGGCAAGCAGTCATCCTACCCTCCAGGCATGTCGGGCGGCACCTGCACCATCAGCCTCTCTGCCACCGCGGCCGCAGTGGGCGCGAAGTGCCACTGCAGTCCCTGCGGTGCCCTCCAGGGAAGTCCGGCGTCCTGATTCGCGGCAGTAAAGTGAATCACCTCTTGCCGAGTCAACCGACACGGGGCAAACTCCCAGAACGAACCCGGCAATGGCCGTGGTCCAATACAGAGGCCGGAGGAAGTGCTCCGGCGCACGCTTCGGAAGGAGGGAGGCCGTTCAGTACCGGGCTGTGGACCGGTCCGTTCGGGAGGTTGCCGCGCGAAACGTTAAGGAACAGCGACGGCGTCCCGGCCGAGCGGCCGTGTCCCTGGGAGGACTGAGCATTCTGAAGAGGGCGGCTCAGCGTCCCGATTCGATAACGTCAGTGGCTGTGGTCACAGAGATGCAGCCGGTCTCTTGCCCGCCACCCCTCGAAGGAGAGAATAGCACTATGCGTCGCACCCAAATCGTCGCCCTGCTGGTGGTGCTGGCCCTGGCAGTTGCCAGGGTCCCCACCTTCGCTGCAGACATTGTTGGCATGCCCGTCGGCAACCAGCCCAAGGCCGGTAATGTAGAGTTCAACTACATCTACTGGCGCGAACCGGTCCCCGGTCTCAGCCACATCGGCGTCGCCGAGCTCTACTACGGTGTCACCGACCAACTGGAGATCAACGCCCTGACCTTCGCTCCCCAGGGAATGGGCTCCAAGACCGAGCTCAACTTCTCCTACGCGGTCGTGCCCGAGACGGCCGAGAAGCCCTCGCTCATCGTGGGCGCTACCAACCTCAACGAGGTCGCCAGCCGAGGACTGCCGGGACAGCCCCCGTTAGCAAAAGCCTCTCCGTTTGTCCTGTCTGCCTACAACGTCAGAGTCCCACAGGGCGGGCCGCCGAGCCTCAACAACCCCTTGATCCGGCTCCACCTGGGATACGGAACAGAGATCCACGGAGACGAGCTCTTCGGCGGCGTGCAGTTCCTGGTTGACCCGCACCTTGGCGGCGCCATCCTCAACTACCAGGGACAGCCTGCCTACATGCTGACCCTGATCCCGCAGCCCGGAACGCCGTTGGAGATCACCGCCGGCACACTCCAGGGCGAGAAGTTCCTGCGCGTCGGCTACATCTGGGCCCGTTAGTAGTAGTCGGTTGACCTGAAGCGCACCTGCGGGAGGGTGGATTCCAGCGAATCCCCCTCCCGCTTGCTTTGTCCGGGCGCGGGTTGCCCCCAGGGGCTCAGCCGCTCACTGTCCACCCGCGTCCGCGTCGCCCTTGCCTGCAGCCTTCCCCTGCCCCTCCTCCACCACCTCGACCTTGCCGTCCCGGGCGACGATCAGTGAGTGCTCGGAGTCCTTCACCCGCGCGGCGATCTCGTAGCCGCTCCCGACGAGCTTGTAGGACTCCAGCTTGTGTCCCTCGAAGCTGTTGAGGATTCGCTCCCGGCCCTCTTCGGCCAACTCAAGGCCCTCGAGCGTCTCCAGCTTCACCTTCTGCGGGTACTCGGTGGACAGCTCCATCGCTCGGGTCAGCGCCATCATGGAGCCATGCGCCACGATGATCGCCTGGGAGTCGGCTTTGGACTTGCCGCCCACGTTGGTCAACGACGCGAGCCCGGCCAACGGCGCCACGATCGTCTTCTCCTCGAACGTGCTGAGCGCCAGCCGGAGAACCTCGCCGAACGAGTCTCCAGAGAGCTCGTCCGCGAGCTTCTTCATCAGCTCGGCGGTCTCGGGCGTCAGGTCCTGCACGTTCCCCTTGAGTTGGCCGCCGAACAGTTCGGCGAGTTTGCCGGCTGTGACGGGCGTCTCCGTGGCGCCGTCACCCACAGTTACCTGACCTTCCAGGCATTCCACCTCTGCCCCGTCCGTCTCACCGGAGGTGCTCACGCCAAGGACGGTGCCCTTGACGGTGACCACGCTCCCGCGACAGTGCACCTCCAACGGCGGCTTGGCGCCGCCGGCTGGCCTTACCTTGGCCCACAGCCGGCCTTGCTGGAGGTCGCAGGCGAGGCTCCTGGACTTGGACTCCGTGTCGTAGCCGGCGGTGTAGACCATAAGCTGCGAACTCTCATCCAGCTTCAGGCGGGTGCCGTTGAACGCGCGAAGCGTCACCGACGCCCCTCCGGCCGTTCGGACGGCATCGGCACTGCCGACCAGTTGGCCGCCTCCGAGGGGGGTCCAGATCTTGCGGAGCGGGGTGGACACCTCGACAGTGCCTGTCAGGCTGACGACCTGGAGGCGCGGCCGGCGACTGACCTGCCGGACTCCGTCGCAGAGGAGACCCAGCACAAGCAGGCCGGCGACGGCCAAGGCGAGTCGCTTCCCCACGTCGACGCGCTCAAGCTGGCAGACCTCTTTCGTCACTGCCATCCGCTCGCGGATCTCGCGAACGTCGGTGTCTTCCAGCTTGTAGTCGCCCACCGAGGGCAGCGGTTGGTACTCGTGCACGTTCCAGGAAACGGTCACCGCTGGCGGCCGGATGACCGAGTGCTCATAGCCCGCCGGAATCGTGCCGGAGACGAGGTCGTTGATCACCATGACGCCACTGTCGTAGCGCTTGTCGGGGTTCTTCTCCAGGAGTTTCTCGATGATCCCTTGCACGTGGGGCCGCGCAGCCGACGCCGGCGGCGGCCGGTGGCCGAGGATCGCCCGACCCAGTTCCTCCGGGTTCTCGCCGCGGAAGGGCACCTGGCCGACCAGCATGCCAAACCACAGAGCGCCGACTCCGTGCAAGTCCGACCGGGAGTCGCCAGGGGCGCCCTGTAGCACCTCGGGCGCCACGTAGGGCGAGCCCAGCTTGCTGCGAATGTGCCCCAGCCCGTAGTTGATGACCTTCACTGTGCCGTCGTCCAGCAGCATCACGTTGTACGGAGTGAGGTCGCCATGCACAGCCCGCTGCGTCGCCGCGTAGTCGATCACGTGGCAGAGCTGCTCAATGATGGGGTTGGCTTCCTCTTCCTCCAAGTGGCGCTTCTCGTCCAGGAGTTGGCGGAGGTTGCGCCCGCGGAAGTTCTCCGTCGCCACGTAGTAGAGCCCGTCCACTTCGCCGAACTCGAGCACCTTGGCGATGTTCGGATGATCCAGTCGCTGAGCCGCCGTCAGCTCATCCGTGAACCGTTGAATCGCCTGCGCCCAGTGCTCCTGATCCACCTTCTCCGGCTGAGCGAACCCGCGGAACACCACTTGCTCGCCGGTCTCGGTGTTGGTCGCGGCATACACCTTCCCCATGGGCCCGCGCCCCAACTCCTCGCCCAGCTCGAACTTGCCGATCCTCGTACTCGCCATTGCGGGATCTCCCGTCGCGCGGTCGGTACCAACGGACGCAATGGTACCGGGGTTAGGCGAACGCGTCAAGCGGCTGCGCGCAGTGTGCGAGCCACGCCACGACGTGTGGTCTGCTATACTCGCGAAGGTTAGGAATACACCGAAGCTATTGCACAAGTTCGACGCCTCTGCGTGCACAGCAGTGTGTTGGGTGCTCACCACACGCCCCCGGGTGAAGTTCTGCGAACTTCCACTTCGGTGTATTCCTAACCTTCGCGACTATACCACGCAACACGGCAGCGCCGAGAGCGGGTGGCTGCATCACTGGGTGACCGAATGCGTTCACCGGTCAGCCCGAGTCTCTTGACGGAAGTGAGCCCTGCGCTACCCCTCCGCCGTCACCGTCACCTCCACAATCTCACCGAACCGCGCCCTTCCCTCGGCACCGACTTGCAGCCTCAGCTTCAGCGTCCCTTGGAGTCGGTCGGTACCCCTCGTCGCCGCCAAGTGCCCGCTGCCCTGGAACGCTGTGTCGGCCGCCAACGGCACGTTGGTGTTGCCGACGCTCAGGGCCACGTTTCCGCGCAGCCATGTCGCTTCGGCGGTGTTGCCCGCCCACGCCTCCAACTCGACGGCCTTGCCCGTCGGGAGACGGATCTCGACCGGGGCGCCCGGCGCCGTCGGCAGAGCGACCTCCTGCCACGCCCCACCCTCGGAGCGGACGCGGAGTCGCTCAAAGACCGCGTTCAGGTAGCGCAACGGACCCGCGCCCGGCCAGGCTCCGCCTGCGGGGTCGATCAGCGGGCAGTTGGCGGAGGTCAGCGCCTGTCCGGCCGTTCGCACGTCGGGGATCTTGCCTTGCTTCACCAGCCGCTGGTACTCCGAGCGCAGCCGCAGGTACTCGCCCACCCACCCACCGGGGTTGCTCTCGGGTGTGAACTCGAGCCAGGCATCGGGCTTGCGCGTCTCGCTTGCGGCGAACTTGGGCCCAGAGCCGCTGCGCCGTCTCGGCGACGGGCCGCGGCACGTTGTTGGGGTCCACCAGGCCGCAGTCGCTGTTCTCGCCGACGCGGAAGCCGCCCGGGTACCACCACACGAAGCTGCCCCAGGCCCCGGATTCGCACTGCATCTCCCACCACTGCCTTCCTTCGTCCGCCTGGTACTGGTACTTCGCGGGAGTGAAGTGGACCATCTCGTCTCGCCAGTCGGTGCCGGTGGGATAGATGGGCATGCCAAACTCCATCCACACCACTGGCTTTCGGCCGAAGAGGAAGCTCAGCATTCGGGGGCAAAGCCCCCGGCTCGACACCCACGCCTGAGGCGACACCTTGCCGTACGACGGCACGTCATACCCCTCCGGCCCGGCCCAGTCCATGAAGTGCAGCACCGAGGGTTGCTCGACCGGCTTGAACGCCTGCACCCAGTCGGGAGTGCTGCCGCGGAAGCCGACCAGGCGCCACGGATCCTCGCTGCGAACCACCGCGGCTGAGTGCCGGTACTCGATGCCCAGTTGGTAGTCCATGAAGGCGCGATAGGCCGCCGCCACCGCCCGCCAGGCGCCGTCCGCTGCGAACCATGCGTCCGGGGGGGGGCGTCGACAGTTCCCTCGGCACCCCGGGGCAGCGCATACCCGAAGGCGGCTTCGGCCTGCTCGAGGCTGCCATACTGCTGCACCAGCCAGTCGCGCCAATGCGGCGTGTATGCCTTGCGCGCAGCGCCGTAGTACGGCTCCCAGGCGATGTCGTAGCCCATCAGCGCCGGGTGGTGGCGCACCGCGCGAATCACCCGCCGCGCGCCCTCGTCGTCGCGGCCCCGGGGATCAAGCCCGCCCACGAACAGGAGCACCTTGAGGCGGTGCCGCTGGCAGCGCCAGAGGAACTCCTGCAGGTTGCGCAACTGCGGCGTGTCCTCACTCGTGCCCCAGTGGATCTCGGCCCCAACCGCCGCAATGGCACGGCAGCCCCATCGCTCCAGTTGGGCCAGGTCGGCTTCGAGGACGCTGGGCTGGTAGGACACCGGGTCGAGCCAGCCGTTCGCGTACACGTCGGTCGGCGTCCCGCCCAGGTTGTGCGGCCAGTAGTTCACGCCGACGGGGCGCCAAGGCTTGCCGTCGAGAAGGAAGCGCCCCCCTTCGCGCCGAACGACCTCGCTGGCGGGCGGCTGTTGCGACCGCGCCCGGACCATCAGCGGGTGGGTGACGGTGTCCGTGGTCCTGCCGCCTTCGGTCAGGACCGTTATGACCGTGTACTCGCCCACCGGGAGCGGTGCCGGTCCCAATCCAGCGAGCGCAGCCGGAGGCGCGGCTGCCAGGGCCACCGATCCGACGGTGAGGTGGTGCTCCGCAGCGTCCGCCGCGAGTACCGAACTCGTGTGCGTGCCCGAGAGCCCCCAGCGGAACTCCACCGCATTCTCCAGCCGCACCTCAGCGCCGGGCGCGCCGCGGCCCTTCGAGGCATTCTCTCGCCAGTACGCGAACGCCTGCGGCTGAAGCACGCAGTACCGCCACTCCGGTGTCAGCGACACAACGCCCACCCAGCGCGAGTCGTCCTTCTCCCTGATCTCCAGGCTCAGGTCACGGGTCTTGTCATCCCCCTTCGCCCAGAAGCACACGAGCTGCTCACCCGCTCTGGCGGGTGGCGAGTCGAAGCGCCGGTCAAGCGACCACCAGCCGTTGCCGAAGTGCGGCACAACGGAGGTTGCCGCGGGTCGGTGGTCCGGGGCCTCCCCTGCGAGGCGCACCGCCGCGGGTCGCTTCGCGTCTCCGCCCAGCGTCTGCTGCCAGTTCGCCAACTCCTGGTCAGACCAGGCGACGACGGGCCGGGCGTCGCGCCCGAAGTCCTGCAGTTTGGCCTGGGTGTACTGCTCCCACGTGATCCAGCCGGCTTGCCCGGGGTAGAAGAAGCTGCCGAAGGCCGGCGCCGCGAGGCTCACCAACACATCGCCCTGCTGCCCCCAGCGCTTCAGCGGCAGGAGCGCGCCGGCCGGCAGTCGCCGCAGATCGGCCGCCAAGTACCGCAGGCCGGGGAACGTCAACGCGCCCTCTTCCGCCAGTGCTCGCGAGGTCAACGGCGCGACAGTCAGTCCCGCCGCCCGCAACACCCGCGTCAGTTCGGTGAGCTTCGAGGCCGGCTCCGCCCCGGGCATGTCGTCACCCAGGTAGAGACCGACGCACCCGCGTTTCCCCTGAGGGTACGCGCGCGCCCCGGCAGCCGGAGCCGCAGGGGCGGCTACCACCTTCACCTCCGCAAACTCGGCGTCGAACTCCTCCGCCCGCAGCGTCGCCCAGCCGTCGCGCACGGCAAGGACGCCTCCGAAGAGGTAGCCGTGCTTTGCGACCGACCGCCCCGTCGCAACCTCGGTAATGTCGCCGGTGATCCCGTCACGGGTGAGCGACAGCCGCAGTCGGTAGGTCTTGCCGTACTCCCACGTCCCCCCAGAGCTGGCTGCAATGGGAGTGAGCCGCGTCACACCGGTGCCCTGCGCCTGATGAACGCCCTGGCAGCGCTCCATGAGTTCCGTGTAGCGCTCGCCTCCCGGCCCCTCGACTATCCCGAGCACCCACAGGTTGCCCGAGTCACCGCTCACCATCACCCCCGCCGCGGCCCAGCCGGCCGTAGCCCGCCGCCGCTTGACGACCACCGTCGCCTCAACGGAACCCTCGCCGATGACATACGGCTGACCGGTGAGACCGTACAGTGCACGCCCGTCGCTTGCCGCCTCGTAGGTGCCGTCCTCGACACGCCACTCGCCCACCGCCAGCCCCTCCGCCCCTGCCCGCACTGCCCCGAGCGCCATCGTTAGCCACAGGATCCACTTACGCGCAGCCATTGTCGCAGACCTTTCCCTCGCGTCGCCTGTTCGGTATGCCGGGTGCCATTCCCCGGCGTCCTGCCGGGTTGACGTGACGACCCGTGGCAGACACTCCGGTTCCGCCGTACCGCGCCTGTGGGACACCTCTTCGACGCGCCCCGGAGGATGTCCTGTCGTTCGTCCGCCCCTCTTGAAACCGGTTGCCCAACCTGTCACGGAATCCGCGACGAACTACACGACCGTCTGCCCGGCATCCGGGCGTGGGAGCGGAACACTGGGGAGGACCATTGAGAGCGGCGCCGCGCCGGCTGCTGCCAAGACGTAGGGCAGATTCTCCCTCACTGCCAGGTAGCTGGTCGTCCACAGCGAACGCAATACCCACAGCCCGGCTGGGACGGAGCCCTGCCCCACAACTATTGTCGAGAGCCGTGAGCGGGTGGTGCGAAGCGACCGCGCCGCTACGCCGTGAAGAACCGAGGATTGAGCCATGGATTGCATGAAGAGAGACTGTATGAGGGCTGCCTGTCTGGCACTGGTGCTTGCGGCCGCTGGCGCGTATGCTGAGTCGCCCGCGGCGAAGGTCGCGGTGTCGGCCGGGGCGCGGTCGGTCGGGAGGGGGCGGCCGGTCGCGATCACTGCGACGGCGCGTCTGGCCGACGGCAAGCCGGCGGTGGGTTGGCGGCTGCTGCCCTACGTGAACGGCGCCCGCTGGGGGTCGCATGAGACGGCCGATGCGCAGGGGAAGGTGCGCTTCCTTTTGCCGCTGCCGCGACCCGGGACGGCGCGGCTCTGCGTCGCGGCGAGGAAGCCGCTGCCAAAGCCGGAGGACTACTGGATCTGGCCCGCACCGGCTCAGGGCGTCGTGGGCGTGGTCTACCTGCAGCGCGTCTTCTCGCTGCCCCAGGGAGCGAAGAGCGGGACGCTGTGGTTGGCTGTCGATGACTCCGCGATCGTGTACCTCAACGGGGTGAAGGTCGCGGAGAAGGGCGGCTGGCACGACAACGCCCCGGTGGCGCTGGCGGCCGCGGCCTTCCGCCGCGGCGAGAATGTGCTGTCTGTCGAGGCGAACAACGGAGCGGGGCCGTGCGGTCTGCTGCTGCGGCTGACGGCCGAGAGCTCGACGGGCGAGACGCTCGTCGTCACCAACGACCAATGGCTGGGCTTCACGCAGAAGCCCGACGGCTGGCCGGCTGCTGTGGCGGGTGGCGAGAAGGTCGGTCGCTTCGGCGACTCGGCCTCGGGCGTGTGTACGCCGGAGCCGTGGCCGACGCTCGGCCGGTCTGACCTGATCGCCGGGACGCCGTTAGCGCAGGGCGCCGCGGTGTCCAACGAGGTGACCGTCGAGGTGCGCAAGCGGGCCCTCCAGCGGCCGCCGACCGACCCCGACCACCTCGTCTGCGTGCAGTGGGAGGAGTGGTTCACGCCGCAAAACTGCTACTGGCAGACGGCTCAGGGCGTGCCGTTGATGGGGTTCTACGACTCCTCCCTGCGCGACGTCGCTCGCCAGCATCTGATCTGGTTCATCGAGTCGGGTGTTGACGCGATTCTGGCCGACTGGTCGAACCACATTTGGCAGGCGAAGAGCTGGGACGAGATTGGGCCTGGCAGTAAGCAACTTCTCGCGACCAGCGCGTTGATGATGGACGAGATGGCGGCGATGCGCGCCGAGGGCTACGCGGCGCCGAAGATGACGTTCCTCGGCGGCATCAGCTACGCCCGGCCCGAGGGCCCCGAGGCGGTTAACGGCGAGCTTCGGTGCGTCTGGGACGACTATGTCGCCAACCCGAAGTACAAGGGGCTGTGGCAGCACTTCGACGGCAAGCCGCTGATGGAGCTCCTCGATTGCAGCGCGTCGTACCTGAAGGAGAGGATCCAGCTCGACGACCGCTTCACCATTCGCTTCGTCGGCTCCCCCCAGGATGTCAGCAAGACGAACGAACTGGGGCTGTGGTCGTGGATGGACTGGCAGTACCCGGCGCCGACGCGGGCCGGCGGGGTGGTGGAAGCCGAGACGGTCTCGACCGGGTCCTTCGGCGGCGAGGGATGGTTGGGCGCCACCGCGCGAGGTCACCGCAACGGCGCCACGCTCATCGAGGACTTCAACGTCGCCCTGCGGGACCGGCCGCGGTTCCTCCACCTGCACCAGTTCAACGAGTTCGCGGGACAGCCCGAGGGCGCTGGCTATGGGCCGGAGCACAACCGGTACGTGGACTCGTACAGCGCAGATCTGTGCGACGACATCGAGCCCACGTCAATGACCGCGCCAGCCTACCGCAGTGACGGCGGGTGGGGCTACTACTACCTCAACCTGATCCGCGCGCTGGTCGACCTGTATCGCCAGCCCACGCCGGAGACGACGGTGCTGGCCATATCGGAGCCGACGCCCGCCGCGCCCGGTCACAGCATTGCGCCAGTCGTGAAGGCCGGGCCGCTGACGGTGAAGTGGGTCTACGCCGGGCGTCGTCCGGCGACCTGCACGCTGACCCTCGACGGGAAGGTGTTGGCGGAGCGAGTGACCGGCGAGGGGACGACTGTGGACCTGAAGGGCGTGGGCGCAGGGCGCTACCTGCTGCGCCTGACGGCCGAAGGGACCAAGGCGCGCTACCGACTGTCGTGGACCGAGGACTCCTTGCCGCTGGCGACGCTTGCGCCCGCGTTCGCCGAGGTGCCGATCACCATTGAGCCGGCGAACCACTGAGGCACGACGCCGCCTCACCGGTGCCCTCCCTCGCTCCGCGCAGTATCATCAAGCAGACGGTGTCCTCAACGAGAGCCCGTGGAAGGGAAGATGGTACCCATGTCGCCTGCGCTGGTCTGCGCGCTCGGCGCGTTTGTAGTGCTTCCTCCGGCGGCGGCCGCTCCCACCGGCCGTGGGGTGAAGATCCTCACCCCGCAAGTGCAACGGTACGCCTGTTGCGAGCTGTCGGCGGAGGTCGCCGGCGACTGGCAGAACCCGTTTGACCCCGACCAGATCGACGTGTCGGCTGCGTTCACCGCGCCGAGCGGCGGCCGGCTCACCGTGCCTGGGTTCTGGTACCAGAGCTACGCGGAGACGGCCCTCGACACCAAGCCGCGGGAGCGGATCGAGTTCCTGAAGTTCTTCCTGACAGAGAAGGAGTGGCCTGAGGGCACCCCGGTCGAGTTCTTCCTCGACGACGTGGCGTTCCTCGACGAACAGGGGCGCGAGGCGCCGCTGGACGACATGGAGCAGGACGCCGCGCCCAAGTGGGGCGGCGCGGCGGCGGCGCCGTTGACGTGGTCGGAGGAGGTGGTGCATGGCGGGAAGCGGTCGCTGCGCTGCGCCCCGACCATCGACGCCGAGGAGAGCTGGCCGTCGGCGATCCGTCAGTTCGGCGAAGCCGACTGGACGCGGTACCGAGGCGTCGCCCTCTGGGTGTACCCGCGCTGCCGGACGCCCATTGGGCCGGTGCATCTCTATTCGCACGACGCGGCCTACGGCAACTCGGAGATCATCGGGTGGCAGCCCGGCGCCGGCGTCCTGGAAGCCAACCGGTGGAACCGGCTGGAGTGGCGGTGGCGCGACCCGCCGCCGCCGATCAAGCTCGAACCGAAAGGCAAACCGAAATGGCGCGTGCGCTTCACCCCTGTCGAGACCGGCCGCTATCGAGTGGTGGTCTCGGCGCGACAGGCCGGGCAGTCGGTGGCGGCTGAGCCGCAGGAGTTTGAGGTGACGCCCTCCGACCTGCCGGGCTTCATCCGCGTCAGCAAGGATGACCCGCACTACTTCGTCTTCGACAACGGCACGCCGTTCTTCCCCCTGGGTCACGACGTGCCGTGGGGGCTGGCTGACGTTCGGGCGTACTTCCCCAAGATGAAGGCGCACGGCGAGAACGCCACCTACTTCATCCTCTGCCCGTGGGATCTGTCCTTCGAGTGGAAGGAGTTGGGCGTCTACGACCTGGAGCGTGCCGCGCGGCTGGATCGCGTCTTCGAGGCTGCCCGACAGAACGGCATCTACGTGAAGCTGTCCTTCGACATCCACGATGCACTGCGCCCCAGTCGCCTTTGGAACGAGAACCCCTACAATGCCGCCCGCGGCGGCCCCTGCGCCGGGCCGAATGACTACTGGACAGATCCCGCAGCGTGGGAACACTACCGCAAGCGCGTCCGCTACATTGCCGCTCGCTGGGGCTACAGCCCAAACCTCATGGGCTGGGAGCCGGTCGCCGAACTGGACGGCGCCACGCAGTGCGGCGAGGGCGAGGGCTGGGGCTACCCGAAGCGCGCGGGCGGCGAAGCCGTGTCCGCCCTGCTGGCCCAGTTCCTGCGCAAGCTGGGGCAGGAACTGAAGACGCTGGATCCCTATGGTCGCCTGTTCACCACCTCGTATGGCGGCGACACCAGCGACGACAACCACTGGAAGCTGCCCGAAGTCCAGTACCTGCAGATCCACTGCTACGACCCCGCCGACCCCGCCGAGACGCTGAGCCGGTGGGCGAAGGACTTGACCAGCCGCTACCAGAAGCCGATGATGATCACCGAGTTCGGCTGGGGCGTCCACGGACCCGGCGTCGGCGTGGACCCCGAGGGCATTGCCCTGCACAACGGTATCTGGGCCAGCGTGACCTCAGGGTCGGCGGGCGGGGCGCTCAACTGGTGGTGGCAGGTTATCGACGCGCGGAACCTGTACCGTCACTTCCCGCCGCTGCGCGCCTTCATCGCCGCGATCGACTGGCCGCACGAGGGCTTCCAGCCGGCCCAGGTCGAGCTGCGCGTGCCCGACCAGGGCCGCACCACCGAGGTCGCCACCGTCATCACCGGACTCGGAGGCTTTGGCGATGTGGACGGCAACACCTATCCGGTGCACGCCGACGGCACGCTGGGCGTGGTGGCGAAGCCACCCGCGTTCCTGCTGGCGAAGGGGCGGACGGAGAAACGGACCGCGCCGAAGTTCCTGGTGGAGTTCCCCAGACCCAGCACCTTCGCCGTAGATGTCGGCAAGGTGTGCCCCGACGCGCGGCTCGAGATCCGGCTCGACGGCAAGGTGGCGCGGACCGTCGAACTCCCCGTCGAGAACGTGCGCGGCAAGCCCAGCACCTATGACGACAAGCACAAGCTCTGGGTCTGCCAGTACGACGAGCCCTTCGACATCGACGTGCCAGCCGGCCGGCACGTGATCGAAGTCGAAAACGCCCACCCCAACTTCAGTTGGATCAACGCGCGCGGCTACAACTTCGCCCGCCAGGAGCCGGTAACGCTGCGCGCCCTGGGCTTGACCGGCCGCCGGACGACGATCCTCTGGATCCAAAACCGCGACAGCCTCTGGACCAACTGGAACAAGCCGACGCCGACCGCCATCACCGGCGCGCAGTTGACGCTCCGCGGGTTGACAGCAGGCCCGCGACGAGTCGAGTGGTGGGATACGTGGACGGGCAAGCTGCTGCGGACAGCCGAGGTTGAACCCAGGGATGGCGCGGTGACGCTGGACCTCCCGCCCGTGGTGCGCGACGTGGCGTGCCGGATCCTGCAGTGAGGCGCCTCGACAGGGGCTTCCCACTCCGGCCGTTCTGCCGCCGTCAACACCCTGTCCTCGGCAGACGTGTTGAGCCGTCGGCTTCCGCTGAGCGACTGGGTCTCACAGCCCGTCGAGTCTTTGCCGGGCCCCGATCACCACGCATGCCACACGCGCCACACTGCCCATCCGACCAGACCTGCTACCACCACCATCAGTCGAAGCGTGCAGCCGGTGACGGTCTTGTAGTGGAAGGTAGTTAGCAACCGGTAGTGGTAGTCACACCACACGCCGGTGTACGAAACAGAGCCGGGATGGTGCCGGAGGTGGCCGAGCTTGCCACACTTCTCGCACATCCCGCAGAAGCCTCTGGGGACTCCTTCCTCCTCGAGCACTTGTGGCGTGTATTGTGGCGCTAATGCCGTCCGTCAACGGTTCTTCATCCGTCGGCGCGGCCAGTGCGGCGCCGGCGGATCGACGGCGAGGTCGAAGGCAATCGCTCGGAGACCGGGCGGTCTTACTGTGAGTTCGAGAGGCCGTTCGTCAGCCGGCAGTTGGCAGTGGTAGCCGAAGGCCATCCCATACGGTCTGAAGGTGTAGCAGTCGAAGAATGTGGCATCCACAACGCGTTGCTCTGAGCTGATTGTTCCTGGGTACGAGCGAGCAGCCTCCGGATGCTCCTCCAGCCCCCCCCAGCTCACCAGCACCACCCACCGCTTCGTGCCCGGTTCCGCCGGCGGGAGCGATAGTCCGAAGGGCACCAGTTGGTTCGCGAGTAAAGGCCGATGAGCGCCGGTCATGGAGTTCCAGTGACGCCGGTCAGCGGCGAGGTAGATCTCGTGTGTCGTGATCCTCCCCACACCAGGGAGTTCCTGCGTTGCCAGTCGTCTCCACTCGTAGCCTGAGAGGTACTTGTTGGGTCCCCCGGGGCTCCACACGGACTGAAGCCACTGGCCCATGACCAATGCCGCCGCCAAACCGGCACCGCTGGTTGCGCCTCTTTTCGCTCCGCGACCAACTCCAATGCGACGGGCGCATGATCCGACTATCACCCCTGCCAAAGGCAGGACACCCGCGCCAAGGATAGCGGCGAGGCAGAGCTCGGTGCAACAGACGAAGAGCACGAAGGGCAGTCCAGACACGTCAGCGCTCCCGCTCTATCGCCAGCAGCCGCTCCCTGAACTTCCAGTGCCCGGCGAAGCGCATGCGGTGGCGTTGCGGGTCCGCATGCAGCAGCTCGAGGTCTTCGTTCCTGGCGCATCGTTCGCACAGGGGCACGGCTAGTCCCAAAACAAGCGTATTGCGAGCGCCTGAGCACTTTGGGGTAGCGTCGGCGGGTTTTTGGTATCTCTGGCGTGTCGAGGGGAGCAAGCAAGGGCGCTGGCGAGGGCTTCCGAGGCGCTATTCCGCGCCCGCGTGGCAGTGTGAAGGG
>PEVN01000455.1:0-1451 GCA_002779825.1 Armatimonadetes bacterium CG06_land_8_20_14_3_00_66_21
CGCCTGCTCGTCGGCAGACTTGAGAGAGTCGATCTTCATGCGGAGGACTACGTACTTGTACTTCCGGGCGTCCGCCTTGTAGAGCGTACAGCCCACCGCTGGGTCGTCGCTGACGGTCTCGAAGTGAATCGCGCCGTCTTCCTGGCGGAAGTTGGTCACGCCCATGAAGGGGCCCCAGCCTTCGGCGCTGTTGGCGAAGGTCCAGGCGACGGTGCTCTGTCGCTCCGGCTCGGCCCAGTCGTAGGGACCGCGGCCCACGTCGGCGGGCGCGAGGTTTGGCGGCCAGCCCCCCGCGGGCTGTTTGCAGAAGACGTCGCGGACCGCGTCGTACATGCCGAAGCCGAACTCCTTGTTGGGCTCGGCGTAGGATCCCTCGCCCCACTCGTTCAGCGGCGCCAGCATCAGCCGCTTGACGCCTGTCTCGTCGGCGAAGCGTTTGGCGTCTTCGCAGATCTTGCGGAACAGCGGCACGGTGCGGCCGTAGACGACGGTGGCCTTGTCGCCATGCCACGGCCGGGAGTCCCACCCGGTGGACAGGTTGGGGAGAAAGGGCAGGAGGTCGGCTTCCTGTCGCGCCTTCCAGAACGGGTAGCTCGATTCGGCGCACAGCTCGAACGGGAAGTGCTGTGGGTCTTCCGCCTTGCCGCCGTTGGCCATGTAGTGGTAGATAGAAGTCATGTCATAGCCGTCGTCCTTCAGCGGGCGGATGTCGCCCGGGTCGGTGGAGGCTTCGGGCCACTTCATGGCGATGAAGTAGATTCCCTTGTAGCCGGCGTCTCGGGCGACCTCCCGCGCGATCTCCAGCGCGCGCTTGCCGCCGTCGGCGCCGCCCAGGTCGCGCCGGATGCCGGCGGGGCTCCAGATCATGACCACCGGCTTGTCGTCGATGCGGTAGTACTCGGGCATGTTGAAGTAGTTGTCCACCCAATACTTGGCGACGGCGCGCATGTCGGCGTCAGAGTGGCTGCCGACCGGGTTGTGGTTGGCCCACATCATCGCCCACTTCAGGTGCCCGCGGTAGCGCGCCTTCTTGTACGCCTCCACCCAGTGCTCCAGGTGACGACCGCCGGCGCTCCAGTACCAGTCGACGAGGAAGTACTTGATGCCGTGCTCCGCCGCCCACTTGATCTGCCAGTCCACGCATTCCGGGTTGCCTTCGTCGTACCAGCCGAGGACGGGTTTGCGCTCGGGGCCGTCGCGGCGAATCGGCTCCCATTTGGCCATCGACGGCCAGCCGGGGAAGTAGAGTGCGCCCACTTCGTAGTCCGACTCGACAGGTTGCGGCTTGGGCACGTAGTCGGCCTTGGGCAGGTTGAGCGACTCGGCGATTTCCAGGGAGCCGGTGAGGTCGCCCTTGGGTGCACCCGCCCCCTCCAGGCGAACAGCCACCGCGCCCCGGATCGGTTTCGCCGACTGAAGCAGGATTCGGTGCGTCGTCGGTTCGAAGGGGT
>PEVN01000455.1:1460-1566 GCA_002779825.1 Armatimonadetes bacterium CG06_land_8_20_14_3_00_66_21
CGATATTCCGCCACTGCCCCTTGTCCGCGACGGTGAGGCCCGCGGGCAACTTGAGGTCGGCGATGCGCAAGGCCTTCGCCGTTTCGCCGCCGCGGTTGAGCAACGT
>PEVN01000455.1:1605-3547 GCA_002779825.1 Armatimonadetes bacterium CG06_land_8_20_14_3_00_66_21
GTCTTCGAGCCCGACATAGCTGCACTCGACTTCCGGCGGGCCTTGCGGATCCAGCGAAACGGCCACCTTCTGGATCCTCGCCGTGGCACCCGCTGCATTGGTGGGCTGCAGACCCAGCAGCAAGGCGTCGCCTGACCACTCCTTGTAGCTGGAGAGGTCGAGGTTGTAGCTGTGGAGTTGACCGTCCGCCTTGAGCGGGAACTTCGCCGATTGCACGTTGGCGTGTTCCGACGAGACCCACTTCACGTAGCCGGCTGACCCTTTGTCAACCTTCATCTCCAGGTGCACCCAGAACCGGTCCTCAAGGGGACACTTCAGAGCGCCGCTGAACAGGAATGCCGAGGCAGCCGGACCATTCGTGAAGCGAAGCCCCACCGGTTCGGCCACCGCTGTGCCGCCGTCCTGCGCTTCCCAGCCGTGGCCGCCCTTGGTGAAGTCCCACACCGGATCTGCGGTGATCTGCGTCGGGGTGCCGAGGTCGACTATGCGGAGGTAGTCGACCGCGAAGGTCTTCGTTCCTTTGTCGGCGTCGGCGGGCCGGGCAAAGTCGAGCCGCAGCAGAATGATCTTCTTCTCGTTGTGCCAGAACGGGTAGATCCGGTACTCGTGCCACTGGCCGTCCCCGATGATCTGGAAGGGCGTCTCCTTGCCCGGGGAGAAGCCGCCATAGGCACTCTCGGTCGTATTCGTCCAGAAGACCTCCCCGCCGCCCTCACAGTCCGTCTTCATCCGCAGCTCGATCCGTTGGTACGGCGTCGCCGCAATTTCGAACTGCGGCCCGCGTAGGAACGGGTCCCAGTCCATGAGGCGGCCCTGCAGCGCGCCGGCGGCGACGCGCAGCTCCTGGATGTGGTTCGCCGGCACCCAGCCTTCCGGGTCGCCGGGTTTGTCGAACGTCCACTCGATGAGGGTCTTGGGTTGGGCGAAGAGGGAGGTGCAGCAGAGCGCGAGCGCAAATGCAATACTCAAGGTGAACACGGTCATGCCTCCTGACAATCGCGCCCAGGCGCTTCGTCGGGAACACCTGGGCACTCTGTGGTAGTTCGCGGTGCCTCAGCGCATGCCTTCACCTGCCGGACAAGCCGGACAGCAGTCACGCCTCGTTGAACTCCCTCACAGCGTCATGGAACGCGATGACGTTCTCCCAAGGCACTTCCTCGGTGAGGGTGTGGCAGGGCGCCGCGACGTAGCCGCCGCCGGGCGACATGACCTCCAAGGTCCACCGGACGCCCTCCTTGACGGCCTCCGGCGTCGGCCGAGCCAACACGCTCTGGGCGCCGACCCCACCCCAGAAGCTCAAGTCGCGGCCGAAGCGTCGCTTCAGCTCGACGATGTCCATGGCTTCCGCTTGCACCGCCTCCAAGCAGTCGATGCCCAGGTCGATCAGGTCGGGGATCAGCGGCGTGACGTGGCCGCAGCAGTGGAATGCGATGAATGCGTTCGGGTTCGCTTGTCGGATACTGCGGACGATCTCCGCGTGGCGAGGGCGGTACCACTGCCGGTAGTGCTGCGGGCTCATGACCAGGGACCGCTGCGTCCCAAGCTCGTCCCCCATCCAGACAATGTCGACTCCGGCGCGGGCGTAGCCGGTGTGGATCGCGCTCTTCCCCTCGGTGAGGGTGTCCAGCACCCGGCTGAGCAGGCTTGGGTTCTCGTACATGTCCGTTAGCGTCTGCGCCTCGCCGCGCCAGTGTTTGGCTTGCTCGAAGACGCCACAGGCGTAGCCCCCGCACACAGCCAGACCACGCTCGTGTAACTCGGCGACCTGCGCGGCAACCGCCTGCCAGGCGTCGGCCTGGGGTTGGGGGAGTTGGCGCTCCTCCACCGGCAGTTCAGCGGTCGTGTCAGCCGGGAACGCCGCGCCGACGTAGCGCACGTCGTGGCCGAAGTGCTCCGCAAAGTCGGTGGCCCCGGTCTCCTCGCGAAGCCGGTTCACCATCGC
>PEVN01000092.1 GCA_002779825.1 Armatimonadetes bacterium CG06_land_8_20_14_3_00_66_21
GCAGACGGGCCTGGCCAACTACGAGCAGACCGAGATCCTGTCCGGTCTGAAGGAAGGCGAGGAGATCGTCACCCTCGCCGTGGTACCCAGAGATATCAATGCCGAAGGGAAGGGCGACGGCAAAGGTGGCGGCAAGGGCGACTCGCAGCGCAACATGCGTCGCATGATGCGTACCGTGAGCCCACGTCGCTGACGCCGGCGCCTCGGCAGGCGCGGTCCGACTCCGGAGAAGGCACCGAGCAACATGTCCGTAATCGAGATCCAGTCGTTAGTGAAGACGTACCGCATGGGCGACATTGAGGTGCGGGCGCTCCGTGCGGTCTCCCTGACTGTGAACGAGGGCGAGTTCGTCGCCATCATGGGCCCGTCAGGCTCCGGGAAGTCTACCTTGCTGAACATGGTTGGGTGCCTCGACCGCCCCACCTCCGGCGCCTACCTGCTCAACGGGACCGATGTGAGCAAGCTGAACGAGAACCAGTTGGCCCGTATCCGTAACCGGACCATCGGGTTCGTGTTCCAGTCCTACAACCTGCTGGCGCGCACGTCGGCACTGGCCAACGTCGAACTGCCGCTGCTGTACGCCGGGCACGGGCACGACCGGGCGCGCGGCGTGGAAGCACTGCGCCGCGTGGGGCTGGAGGCCCGCGCCGGGCACGTCCCGTCTCAGCTCTCCGGCGGTGAGCAGCAGCGCGTAGCCATCGCCCGCTCGCTCATCAACGACCCCAAGCTGCTGGTCGCCGACGAGCCCACCGGCAATCTCGACACCCGCACCGGCGATGCCATCATGGAGATCTTGCAGACCCTCAACGATTCCGGGATGACCATCGTGATGGTGACCCACGAGGACGACATCGCCCGTCACGCCAAGCGCATCGTGCGGCTGCGAGACGGGGAGATCATCTTCGACGAGCCAGTCGCGGAGCAAGCGCGCGCGACTCCGCCTCAGGAGGCAGCGGCATGACGATTTGGGAAGCCGTTCGCGTTGCCCTGAGCGGTCTGCGCAGCAACAAGCTGCGCTCCGCCCTGACCTGCCTTGGCGTCATCATCGGCGTCGGAGCCGTTATCGCCATGATCGCCATGGGGCAGGGCGCTTCGGCCGACGTGCAGGAGCGCATTCAGTCGATGGGCACCAATCTGCTGATCGTCTGGCCCGGGCAGGCGCGTCAGGGCCGCGTTTGGGGCGGGGTGGGCAGCCAGGACTCGCTCTCCTCCGACGATGGCGTCGCCATCGCCAAGGAGTGCAAGAGCGTCTCTAAGTCCGCGCCGGTTGTGCAGGGACAAGAGCAGATCAAGGCGGGGAATGCCAACTCCTACGTAGGCATCACCGGCTCAACGTCAGACTGGCCCAGCGTGCAGAACTACGAGGTGGAGCGAGGTCGCTTCTTCAACTCGATGGAGAACCGGACCAACCGGAAGGTGGCGGTCATCGGCGCCACCACCCGGAACAACCTGTTCCCCAACTCCGATCCCATCGGCAAGAAGATCCAGGTCCGCAACATGCACTTCCTGGTGATTGGTCTGCTGAAGCCCAAAGGGGGCAGCGACTGGCATGATCCCGACGACGTGGTCGTCATCCCGTTGGGTACCTTTCTGCGCCGTCTGGGCGGGGGGACCAAGGGTGGCAAGGACGTAGTCAATCGCATCTACGTGGAAGCCTCCGGACCGAGGCAGATTGTGCTGGCGCAGGCAGAGATCGAGCAGTTACTCCGCCGCCGTCACCGGATCCTGACCCCTGCCGACGACGACTTCAACGTCCGCACCCAAACCGAGATTCTCGGTCAGTTCGAGGGCACCTCGAAGACCTTCACGCTGCTGCTGGCGGGCATAGCCGCCGTGTCGTTGCTTGTCGGCGGCATCGGCATTATGAACATCATGTTGGTCTCGGTCACCGAGCGCACCCGGGAGATCGGCATCCGCAAAGCCATCGGCGCTACCGGGCGCGACATCCTGCTGCAGTTCCTTGTCGAGTCCGTGGTGCTGAGCGTCATCGGAGGACTGATCGGCATCGGGCTCGGCGTCGGCGGGGCGCGAATGCTCTCGAAGTTCGCCGGCTGGCGGACCCTCGTCTCGCCGCAGTCCATCGTCATGGCCTTCTGCTTCGCCGCCGGCGTCGGGGTCTTCTTCGGCATCTACCCGGCCCAGAAGGCCGCCGCCCTCGACCCCATCGAGGCCCTGCGCTACGAGTAGCCCGGCTGGAAGTCACCCCCAGCCGGTCCGCTCCCCCGTGTCCCGCAGGACCCCTCGCCAAATGACGCCCCCTCGCCCGGCACCCGGCACCCGCCACCTGACACCTGACACCTGACACGCCCTTCCACCGGAGCCCTGTTGGCAGTCTCGATGATCGTTGCCTGTCTCTCTTGCGGCAAGGAAGCCGATGAATCCGGAGCCGGCAAGGCAGCGCCGGCAGCGAAGGCGGGTCCGGGCGGCGGCGCCGGCGGGCCCGGTGGCGCCGGTGGGTTCTCGCCGGAGCGGCGCGCCCAGTGGGAGGCGTTCCGCGAGCAGAACAAACTCACCTTCGACCTGAGCCGCCTGGTGCGCAACCTCGGCCGGCTCGAAGACGAAGGCAAGGCGACGCTGTCGGCCAAGCAGGCCAAAGCACTCCTCCCGACCGTGAAGGAACTCAAGGCAGAGAAGAAGCTGACCCAGACAGACTGCAAGGCGTACCTCACGACGATCAAGAAGGAGCTAACCGCTGACCAGCTCCAGGCACTCGCCGACATGAAGTCCCGCTGGCAAGGCAGCGGCGGCGGCCAAGGTGGCGGCCCCGGCGGTGGTGGCCCCGGCGGCGACCCAGGTGGCCCGGGTGGCGGGAAAGGGAATGGCGGCAAGGGCGGCAAAGGCTTCGACCCCGCCGCCATGAAGGACTTCAACCCCTTCGCAAAGGGCAGCCGAGGCGAAGAACCGATGAACGCTCTGATCGCCGCACTGGGGAAGAAAGCGGGCGGCTGAGACCGAGGTCCCGGACACCGCCTCGACCGGCCCATGCCACAATCACCATGCGCTTCGGTGTGCCAGGGCCTGCTGCGCAGATGCAGGCTCAGCCACGGTCTCATGACACCCGATGCCCCGATCGCGGCGACGGGCTTGTCCCAAGTCATCCCAAGAACCGGCGTGCCTACCGATTCATCAGCGGCGCCTCGACCGAGGCGTGGACCCGCTTCCCCGCTCCCCCGCTCCCCTCTCGCTTCCCTTGGGCGGCGCAGGTGTAGAGGCCCGCTTGGGCCACTGACCGGCCCGCCGAACCGCCCTCTTCAGCCGAGCTGCCGGACGAACTCGTCAATGGGGGTATGCACTTGACTCCAGCGCACCCCACACATATAGCGTTTCAGTCGCGAGTGACGGCGCCGAGTTGGCAGTTCGGCACCGGATCCACTGCCACTGGTGCGGTTGCGGCCGCGGTTGCAGAAGGCCCACGCGATCAGCATGGCCATGACGACCGTCTTGCCCGCACCGGTGGCCATCTTGCACGCCATTCGGGGGAGGGGCTGCAGCCCCTCGGTCACCGGTCGGTCGGTGAGCGTCGGGAAGAAGTCC
>PEVN01000456.1 GCA_002779825.1 Armatimonadetes bacterium CG06_land_8_20_14_3_00_66_21
GGTTGTCTCGCCGACGCAGCTCACCGCCAGCCTCTCAATTGGGGCGGCAGCCACGGCGGGACCGCGCGACGTGGTGGTGACCAACCCGGATACCGGGACGGGAACGCTGACCGCCGGCTTCACCGTGACGGCGGCGCCGCTCACCCACACGTTCCCCGCGGGAATGCGGCTGGTGGTGTGGACTGAGATGAGGGTGTAGACGCGGGCCATGGTCGGTCTCCTCGGGGGCGCGGTCAGGACGCCGACGGCGTTGGCCGGTGCCTACATGACTCGCCACCGGATCAGGTGGCGCCGGGCCCTCACCGGCTGCGGATGGTTCATGTTCAGCGCGACTACGGTTGCGCGACCGAGCGGTGTCAGCCCCTCAATCTCGCCGTATCCCCACTGAATCGAGGGCAACGTCTGCCAGCCGCCAAAGGTCCAGCCCATCAGCCGAATCGCCGCGCCCTTGAACGCCGGCGAGTCCTTGTAGCGCTCAGCCAACTCCTGCACCACCGACGCGACCCAGTCCTGCACACCTGGGTAGAGGGCGTTGTAGTACGGCTTGTAGGCGCTCTTCGCGCCGCACTCGCCGTCCTTGGAGACAGCGAGCCACGGCTTCTGCGGCCCGTCGTCACCGAGGTCGCCCGTGCCGCCGAAGCGCTGGTCCAGTGTGCGCATCAGGATGTCGTTGGGCGGCATGTGCAACTCGCCCACGAAGGTCATCCCGTACTTCTCGCACGCCAGCAGCATCAGCCGCAGGATATCTTTCTCGACGGGCTCCTTCGCGGTCGTGGGACCGATCACGCCCCAGCCGTCCTCGTCAGCAATCTGGTAGCCGGGGATCGAGGTGCCCGGCCACAGCCGTGACTGGTAAACGGCGATGGTGGGGTGCCAGAAGTTGGCGCCGACGAAATTCGAGAGCTGCCCAAACCGCTCCGCGCACCGCCACAAGTTGCTCCACGTGTTGCCCTCCGGCGCCGCGCCGAAGTAGCTGGTGAACCGCAGCGGCTCTTCCTGGTACATCCCGTAGCGCCGCCCGTCGGCGCCGAACCGCACGGCGGGGAACCCCGACGCGATCCGGTACACGCGAATCCGCGCCGCCGCCGCGCGCTGGCCGGTGTACCAGTTCTGGAAGACGAGTCGCGGGTCGTGTTGCCGGGGGAAGAAGTAGAACTCATGCTTCTGCATGGATTGCGACAGCGAGTACTGCCCGCCGGAGGCGAGCCCTTGCGTGGGGCAGCGCGGGTTGAGCGCCTCCTCAGCCAACGCGATGATGAACGTGCGCTCATCGTCGTCGGGGTAGTCGATCTCGGCCACGTACGGCTGCTGCGCCTCGGGCACGTGCAGTGTGTACGCGAACCAATCCGCCTGGAGGTTGTAGCCCACCCGCCCTTTGGTGCCTGATTCCACATACGCCCCGAACGGCGCCTCCACCACGCGCGTCTCGCTCGAGGCGTAGTCGGGCTGCTGATGCGCGCAGTCGATCTCCTGAACCAGTTCCTTCCCCAGCGTGGCGGGGGCTTCCGGCCGATGGGCTGTGTCGACCACGAGGTACTGGATCACCCGATCCACCGGCCGCCCCTGCGCGTCGGTCACCGTCACGTCGAACGCACCCTCGCGGTCGGTCGGCAGCGCCACCTCTTTCTCGAACACGCCCTCGCCCGCCGGCACGCGACGCTGAACCGTCGTCACCGGCGCCCCCGTCTCCGCCGCCGTCAGCTTCAGCGACAGTGCGTACTCCTGCGCTTCCTTGCCGGCGGTCAGCCGAACCGGGAACGCCTCGCCCTGCCGGAAGCAGAGCCGATCCGTCCCCAATCGCACTCGCACCTTCCCCGTCACGTCGGTCGCCGGGTCCAGGCAGAACCGGCGCAGGTACGGCAACCCGGGATGATACGGCCGGCTGAACCGCAGCGTGTGCCGCCCCTGCGCGAGGTGCAGGTTCAGCACCTTCTCCGCCTTGTCGCGCTGCTCCCACACCCCGCTGGCGAAGGCGGTGTGGATCAGGAACTCCCCGTCCAGGAACAGGTCCGTGTTCCACCCCGTCGCCTCCACCCACAGCTCGTACCAGCCGGTCCGCGGCACGTCGAACTGGTAGTCCGCCTCACCGATGTTCCGCAAGATGGGGGTATGCAGTTGACTCTCGCTACGGCATCGCTCAGTCCCAACGGGACGATTGAGAATAGCCCAATGGCTTCAGCCTTGGGACCACTCGGTACCAATCAACGTAGAGTCCTGAAAGGACGGCTGATACTGCAGGCGAACGGCGTCAGTCGTCCTTTCAGGACTGCGGCTCCTGTTGTCGCCGAGCTGTCCCAAGGCTGAAGCCATTGGGCTATTCTCGTTCTGCCCCTTCGGGGCGGCCGTCGAGCGCACACACGAAGCGCACGAGAGTCAACTGCATACCCCAACCGCAAGATCCCGACTTTCCGAACCTCATCCAGTTGTTCAGGAGTGAGGTACTTGGTGGCGGTGAAATCCGTGGCTTTCACCTCGATACGCTGCGCCCAGGCAAGCGTCGAAGTGGCAGTCAGCGCACACGCGAGGCGGCAGGAGAGGCGAAGCAGTGCAGAGAGATCCATGAGATGTCCTTTCCGGGAGGGAGCGTACCCGATGACGGGGCGAGACGGCGGGCGCCGGGGAGGATCTCGTCTGTCGCTTCACGTTTCCACTTTCGCGGCAGAGCAAGGGAAGGGCCGGCCATCCTGACGGCGAACCTCCGACCGCGTGACATGATCGCCTACCATCCCTCCCATTCTCCAGCGTCCAACGCCGCCGCGCTGTTACTCTGCCTTGCGGCCGCAGCGTTCTGCGGCGGGCACGGGGTCGCGGAACCACAGGCGGGGTCGGTGCTCGCGTACCCGATGGCGGAGGGGCAGGGCGACAGGCTTGTGGACAGCGTTGGCGGGCACGACGCTGCTCTCACCAGCGGAGAATGGGTCAGGAACCGGGACCGGGCGGCGCTGCGGTTCGACGGGCGGACCGCGTTTGCCGCGCTTGAGGACAGTGCGGCCATTGCGCTGACGACGGACTTCTCCGTCGCAGTCTGGTTCCGAGCGCAGTCGTCCATGGAGCCGGTGGCGCTGGTGGTGCGACCGCCGACGTTCCGGCTATTGCTGTACCCGCAGTCTCGCAAGTTGTTGGTTGAGGTGACGGGGGCAGCGGGGAAGCGGGTGTATGGCTCGTTCGCGGCGCCGGTTCGACTGGCGGCGTGGCAGCATGTCGCGATTACCTGCACGCCCGGCGAGGGCGTCCGGCTGTTCTTGGACGGGCAGGAGGCGTTCCACGATGGTGCCGACCTGGGTCCACTGGCACCGGCGGCGGGGCCGCTGCGGATCGGGTTGGGCATTGACCCAGCGCAGCGGCGCTACTTTCGAGGGCTCCTGGCCGGGTTCCGGCTGTGGGACCGCGCACGCACGCAGAAGGAGATCGCTCAGCTCATGGCAGACGAACAGCCCGCACTCCAAAGCACCTTCCGTGGTCCTGACGACGTGGCACCCAAGCTGCCGCCGGCCGCGCCGCTGGCCGTCGGCTCGCGCAAGCAGCTCTTCATTGATGAGCGCTTCATCGAGGCGCAACGTGGCGTGGCGTTGCACATGAACCCACCGCAGAAGCTCGGCCCAATCCTGCTCCCGGAGAAGCCGTGGGAGTTGGGAATGGGCTTCTGCGCCAGCGTGATTGAGGACGGCGGCACGCTCAAGCTCTTCTACCGATGCGAGCCGCCGGAAGGCGGGGCGAATGTGTGCCTGGCGACTTCGCCCGACGGCGTCCACTGGGAGCGCCCCAGCCTGGGGCTGATCGAGTACGCCGGATCCAAGGGCAACAACATTGTCTGCTCGGGCGTGGGCGAGTCCGTGGTGTTCCTGGACCCGCACGGCGCGCCGGAGCAGCGCTACAAGATGAGCGTCATGCTCCACTGGCCGGAGCCGGACAAGGCCGGGCTGTACTGTCACACCTCGCCCGACGGCCTGCACTGGACGCCCGGGCCGCGGGTGTTGGACATCGCGCCCGACACGGCGAACCAAGCGGCGTGGGATGTGCAGCGGGGCAAGTACGTGGCGTACGTGCGCAAGTGGGACCCGCTACGCAAGTTCGGCCGAATCGAGATGGACGACGTGCTGCAGCCCTGGCCGTACGATCGCCTGGGCGAGAGCGCTTACTTCATCTGGGGGAAAGACAAGATCGCCGTCCCGAGCAAGGAGATGCCGACAGCCTTCGGCTACGACGAACTGGACCCCGTCGAGTCCGACCACTACAACCCGGCCGTCGTTGAGTACCCGTGGGCGCAGAGCGCCTACTTCTCGTTCCCCAGCCCCTACCTGCACTTTCCGCCGCCACCGGCGGGCAAGTACCACAACGACGGGCTGCTGGACATTCAGATGGCCGTCAGCCGCGACGGCGTCGCGTTCCACCGGCTGTCGCGCGAGCCGTACGTCCCGCTGAGCCTGGAAAGCCAGCCCGACTCCAAGTCGCTCTATATGGCAGTCGGCATGCTGCGTGTGGGCGACGACCTCTTCCAGTACTACGGCGGCTACGCCGCCACCCACGGTGAGCATGACGAGGTCCGCAAAGCAGGGAAGCCGCACGGCTCGTTCTGCGCGGTGAAGCAGCGGCTCGACGGCTTCGTCTCAGCCGACGCAGCCTACACCGGCGGCGAGTTACTCACCCCGCCGCTCACCTTCACTGGCGGCCGCCTGGTGCTCAACCTCGACACCTCCGCCATGGGCTGCTGCCAGGTGGGGATCCTGGACGCCAGCGGCGATGCCCTGGAGGGATTCGGCACCGACCTGTGCGATGAGATCCACGGCAACTACCTCGCCAAGCCGGTCTCGTGGGGCGGGAACACCGACGTGTCTACGCTGGCAGGGAAGCCGGTACGGCTGCACTTTGCGATGCGGGCGGCGAAGCTGTATGCGTTTCAGTTTGAGGGTGAGTGAGGGATCGGGAGAGCGCACGGCCTTCGACCTGAGCGGGCGGCGTGAGAGCAGTCAGCCGTCCCTTCGGGACTGGGGGGGATTGATTCGCCCGAAGTCCCAGGGCTGAAGCCGCTGGGCTATTCTCACGCTGTCCCTTCGGGGCGCCTCCCTGCCCGTCGGCCGTTTGGTGCGACTCGACCGCTTCCGGGCGCGAGCCTGCCCAGCGCCACCTCACTCGCTCACGCCCGAGCGATCACCCCTCGCCAGCGAGCGCTTCGTTTGCTCGCCGCCGCACTTCAGCGACGGGGTCTTCCTCCGCCATGCGTTCGAGCACCAGCCGGCTGTCGTCGTCCCGAAGGGCGGACAATGCGGCGATGAGCGCGAACCGAACGGCCTGCTGAGGGTGGTAGGCGAGCTCGTGCAGTGCTGCGCGGCCGGCGTCCGAGCGGAGGACGGTGAGCGCCATGACGGCGGCCCGGAGCGGGTCGCCGGAAAGCCGGTCGAGGGTGTCGCGGATCAGGTCGGCGGCTTCGGGCACGCCGGTCTGCGCGACCATGAGCGCGGCGAAGGCGGCCAGGTGCTCGTCGTCGTGGTGGAGGTACGGCTCCAGCAGTTCCAGCGCCCGGGGGTCTTCCAGGTCGACTGCGGCCTGCATGCATTCCTGCAGGATGTCGGGGTCTTCGCGCTCGGGGTACGTGAGCTTGGTTGCCAGCGGCACCAGCGCCTCGCGGCTCCCGCAGCGGGCCAGCGCCTGGGCGGCGGCTTTGCGTTCCTGCTGGCTGTGCTGCGGAACCGGCCGACCGGGGACGAGGCACTGCTGCGCGTCGCCGAAAAGCAGCAGGGCAATATCGCGAATGGCGCCGTGGGCGCGGAACTGAGCCAGGGCCAAGGCGCAGTTGGCCCGGAGGTGATCGGCCGTGTCCGCCGGCCCGCCGAATCCCGGCTCCAACTGCACGGTGCGGATGCCC